>DBKX01000330.1:733-1837 GCA_002297865.1 Lachnoclostridium sp. UBA739 | reverse complement strand
CAAGAATAAATTGGCTCAACGTATTGCTGAGAAATTAGCAAAACATCAAAGTGAACAAAAAGAAAAACAAACATCTGTAGATGATGATTATACGATTCCAAATATGATAGTAAAATACTGTACTCATAATAAAGTGGGTATCAATATTTTGAATGTTTGGGATATGACTTATTATCAATTTATGAAGATGTTTTTGGAATATAGAATGGGAAGACAAGCTGATATAAATGATATGATGGCAGCTAATTCATTCTCATTCAAAAACTCTAAGGATTATAAGCCTATGGAGTACATGAACAAAATTAAATAATAAAAATTGAAAACTATTAAACAAAGTCGCTGATGTTTCAGTGGCTTATTTTATTTTTAAGGAGGACACGTTTATGTCAAATCTTACAACTGACCTCAACATGGCGAATCGCCAGTGTTGTGACCTTGATATTAGAGATTATAAAACAAAAGAGCCTTGGATGTTTGCGGATTTCTGTAATACTACTACTGCTAATATCTCCGCAGATGCAGTATATGCAAATAAAAAAGGTGCGAAATGCATTAAATTTGACAACCCATTAGAGGGTACTATCACTATGGAATTTCAGGTATCTCCATTCAGAATTTACGCAATGCTTTCTGATGGTGAAATTGAAACATCTGCTATTATTGCTCGCAGAGAGGATATTGCAGGTGAAGCAGAAGGTGTTATTAATCTTACAAAAACTCCTGTAAGCGGAAGTGTATTTGTTGTAGATTCATCTACAGGAAAAACAATTGCAGGTAATGTTGAAGCAAAAAAATTTACAGCAACTACTACTTCTGAAATTGTGGTAGGAACAACTTATGAAGTTTCTTATCTTGAGGAAAAAAATTCTGGAGTTAAGAGAGTTTCCTTTAACAATAAGAAAGTTCCAAAAGATTTCTTTATTCAGATGGTTACTAACAACAGAGATGAAAATGGCGATGAAGTTGCAATGAGATTGACAGCTTATAAAGCTTCTCCTCAGAGAAACTTTGAACTTTCATTTGCTTCTGATGGAGACCCGTCCAGCGTGACCCTAACTTGCGATCTGATGACCGATCGTGACGGTAACGTTCTGGATATGGTAG
>DBKX01000330.1:0-686 GCA_002297865.1 Lachnoclostridium sp. UBA739 | reverse complement strand
AAAAAATTTATTTTGCAGTAGGGTGATACAATATCATCCTACTGTTTTAATTAAAGGAGAAGTCAATTAAATGACAAAAGAATGTAAAGTTTTATTACGAAATAAATTAGTTATGGTTGTAAATTTTGATGGTAAGGAAATTCAAATGCCATCTGACCACAAGGAAACTAATACTGTTTTCGTAAAATATGAAAATGATAGATATTCTATCACTGATAAATTAGAAGAAGAAAAACCCGTAAAAGCAAGACCTGTTTCCAGAGTAAAGAAACAGAAGAAAGTAACGGAGGTTGAGTTAGCTGATGATGTTACGACAGATAATACAGAAAAATCTGAATAGAATTGTAGTTAGTATAAGTAATTAGTAGGGATACTAGCTATAAATTATTAGCTTGGTATCCCTATTTTTTACGATTTAGGAGTAGAAATTAGATGAAAAAACAAATATTTGACAGTCTTGACGAAGTAATTGAGGCTTTTGGGGAAGATGGATTAGTTGTTATTACATATCTTCCACAGGTAATTTATTATATTTCTAATTACAATATTCAACCTGTATGGACTGCCCCATCAGAATTAGACAAATGGAAAGTTGCTTTTTATTTTATTAAAGCAGAAACAAAGAAACCATATGAAGGTTGGCAAAAACGTAAGATCGAGAGAGAAAGAGAATTTTTAAATAATGA
>DBKX01000250.1:2713-3640 GCA_002297865.1 Lachnoclostridium sp. UBA739 | reverse complement strand
TTCCAAAGTGGAAATCACAGACGTTGTATCGCCTAAGATGGAGTTCTCTGTGGATGGTATGGATGTTAAGAGTGTCAATTATGATAGAGGAATTGCAAGAGCAGATATTATGCTTGAAATTGTAGAACGAGACAGTACTTATGTATGTTATTTTGAGTATAGTACAGATTTATTCAAAGAGAAGACAATCAGGCGAATGGCACAGAGCATGGATAAGATTCTGAGTCAGATGCTTTCACAGCCACACATGTATATGAAAGACCTAGATGTGATAGGAGAGGAAGAACGCCAGCGGATTCTATATCAATTCTGCGGTCCAAAGGTTGCAATTCCAAAAGGGTATGGAGTGATACCAGCGATCATGTCTATGGTGGAAAAGTATCCAGAGAAGACGGCGGTAGCAACGAATGGGAAAAGGTGCAGTTATAAAGAGCTTAATGAACGGTCACAAAAAGCAATGCAGATGTATGGCAGATATGGAGTAAGGGTGGAAGAACCTGTTGTCATGATGCTAGAGCGCTCAATAGAACTGATATCCTGCATTATGGGAGCATGGAGAATAGGGGCTTCCTACATTCCAGTTGGAATTGATTACCCAGTAGAGCGAATTAAAACAGTGGTGGAAACATCGGGTGCAAGATATATTGTAACGCAGAAACAATATATTTCCAAAGAGATGAAAGAGACATTTGGAGAGAGATTACTGTATATTGAGGAAGAACAGGAAAAGGAAGAAAATGCGTTAGAAACGATAGCAGAACAAAGCTATCAAGGGGAAAGACTTGCATATACCATTTTTACATCAGGATCTACAGGAAAACCAAAGGGCGCAATGGTTGAGCACGCAGGTATGACAAATCATATTACAGCAAAGGTAAATGACTTAAATATGTCAAATGATACCGTCATAGTCTTCAATGCATCGTC
>DBKX01000250.1:0-2691 GCA_002297865.1 Lachnoclostridium sp. UBA739 | reverse complement strand
GTTTGCGGCATTGACTGTTGGTGGAACGGTGATTATATTCTCTGAGGAAGACAATCAGAATACAGACGTTTTCTTACATAAAATTGTAGAAGAAGAGGTAACTGTGCTAGAAGTTGTACCAGCTTATCTGAGACTGATTCTAGAAGCTGCAGAAGTGAAGAAGCTAAAACTGGATAAGCTTAAGTATCTGCTCGTAACAGGAGATGTGGTGAGTGTAGGACTAGTAAACCGTTGGCTAGATACATTCCCTCAGATCCCAATTGTTAATGCATATGGTCCAACGGAGGCTTCAGATGATATTACCCATTGTATTCTGTCTGAAAAGCTGGAAACGTTAAGTGTACCAATCGGTAAGACACTGCAAAATCTATATATTTACGTCGTAGATGATGAAAATAAGCTTTGTCCTATCGGTGTAAGAGGTGAAATACTGGTTTCTGGAATTGGAGTGGGAAGAGGCTATATGAATCTTCCGGAGCAGACGAAGAAAGTGTTTGGAAATGATTTCTTTATTCCAGAACGAGGAAGACTGTATCGAAGTGGTGATAATGGCTACTGGTTAGAAGACGGAACCTTAATGATTGTGGGAAGAAAGGATTATCAGGTCAAACTGCATGGTTTTAGAATTGAACTTAATGAGATTACTTCTGTGATAGAATCTTTGGAGGAAGTGAAAGAAGCAGTTACTGTAGTAGTAGAGCAGGATGGCAATAAATACTTATGCAGTTACTACTCCAGTGAACATGAGATAAAGGAAAAGATAGAAGACTGGGTGTCCAAAAAACTTCCATATTATATGATACCGTCAGTTT
Source organism: Lachnoclostridium sp. UBA739 (assembly GCA_002297865.1). The sequence goes on along the minus strand of DBKX01000250.1, from coordinate 1,879 downwards.
TTGTACATATGGAAGAACTTCCTCATAATGACAATGGAAAAGTAGATAGGAAAAAACTGAAGAAACCAAAGATTGAGATAGCTGAGAAAGAATTTAAACAGGCAGAAACAGAGAAAGAAATCAGTTTAGAACAAGTATTAAAAAAGATATTTTCATTACAGAAAATCAACATGAATGATAGCTTCTTTGAACTTGGTGGAGATTCCATTCTTGCCATTCAAGTTGCTACAGAGATAAAAGCACATGGCTATTACGTGGAGATAAAACAAATTCTGAAATCAGAAACACTGAGTGATATTGCACATTCTTTGGTCAAGAGTACTGAGATGAAAGACGAAAACATGGAAGGTAAATTCCCACTAAGTGCGATGCAGAAGAAATATATATCGGAATTACAACTGTTTGATACTTACTGGAATCAGAATCTTAGCTTTGCTGTAGAAGGCAGGCTGACACGGGATGGAGTTTTGGCAGCATTAGAGCAGCTAGTGAAAACAAATGACTCCTTAAGACTTCGATTCAAGGTGGAAGAAAATGAAATCTGGCAGGAGTATGAAGCGTATCAGGAAGGAGAGGTTCTATTCGAAGAGCATACCAATTTATCTTTAGAGGAACGTAGTAAGATCTGCAGTTACTTAAATGAACAGGTGCAAGTAAAGAATCGAATTAATTTGGGATGTTTGGTAGAACATCAAGAAAAGGGAGATTATGTTCTATTGGTTGTGAGCCATCTAGTAGCAGATACCCTTTCCTTGAGAATTCTAATGAAGGAATTCTTGGAGACATATGAAGCTTTTAAAAATGGAACAAGCTTGCTGAGCGGAAAAACGAATTCTTATAAAACCATGGTTGCAAGGTTATCAGAATATTTTGAAAAAGATGGAGAATACGAGAGTATATCCTATTATACAGACAGCTCCAGACTAGAAGAAGTGAAGCAAATATGGGGTGAGGATGCATTTGCTACAGAAGAGGAGTACGTTAATACGCAGATTGAGATAGATGCAGATATTGTAGATGCGTTAAAAGAAGGGGCAGCAAAGATTTATCAGAGTGGACTCGATGTGCTGCTGCTTGCAGGAATTGGTATGGCGCTTAATGAAGTTGCAGGAGTGTCAAAAGCCTGTATCTTTATGGAAACAGATATGCGTTTCGCACAATTGCCAGACCTCGATATATCTCATACAACGGGTTGGTGTGCCAGTGAATATCCAGTTGTATTCTCTGTGGATTGTTTGTTAGCGGATTGTATCATAAAAGCCAAAGAGAGCCTTGATTCGATTCCATTTAACGGTGCAGGATATCTAGAAGTGGAAGAACATTTGAAAGCGCAGGGAATTACTTATCCCGCTGAAATTATGTTTAATTACATTGGAGTATTTGAAGGGGAAGTGGGTAATGGATGCCATATTCTTAGAGAATTAAGTGGCTTGCGATATGGAAAGAAGAACCGTCATGGTTATGGCTTGGAAATCGAGAGTGGTATCTATGAGAATAAACTGATTTTAGAATTGTCTTACAAAGCAATGCTTGTTGGCGAGGAATTTATCAGCAAATGGAAAAATGCATTTATCAATAACATTAAGAAAATTGCGGACTTCCTAAGTGGGCAAAAATCATGGATTGCAACACCTGGTTTTTATGACAATCCATATATCACAGGAGAAGAACTGCAAAAGATATTGAATTGTAAATTTCAGATAGAAAAGATTTATCCGCTAACACCTGTACAGCAGGGCATGTTATTTTACTGGTTGCAAAATGCCGACTCAGATGAGTATTTTGAACAGTTTTCATTACAGATTCAGGGACAAGCCGATCTGGAGCGATTTACTCTCTGCTATAAGAGAATGATTGAGAAGTATGAGGTGTTACGAAC
>DBKX01000252.1 GCA_002297865.1 Lachnoclostridium sp. UBA739 | reverse complement strand
AAGGCTGAAGAGAAACAACGTATTAAAGACGAGTATAGCGATAAAAATATTGCGTTAGAATTATATAATGATATTAAACCTATAGACGTATATAACTCATTTAAAAACCGAGGTAAAGATAACCACGCACTACATATGTACAATGAATATAATGGATTATATGAACCTATGGAAGATAGTGTTATCGGTGCTTTGATTTTGGAGAGATACGATGATATTGAGGATTTAAGCATTTTCGCAAAAGTACGTAAATGGTTAGATATTTTCTATGAACGAGATAGATTACATAATAACGGTGTAACTAGATTAGAATTAAAAAACTTTAACTTTAATCAATGGACTGTGTTCAAAAATGGTACGTTAAATACAAGAACAGGTGTATTTGAAAAATCGTTCAATCCTGATCATAAAAACACATTTGGAATATCACACAATTATATTGAGGATTATCCGATTTGTGCTGTGTCACGTTTTGTAGACGATTTAATGGACGTTATCACATTAGGAGATAAAGAGTTACAAGAATTCTTGTGGATTTATGTAGGCTTATCGTTAGCTAAATCAACAACAATTGATAAATGCATGTTCCTATACGGTAGCGGTGAAAATCTAAAATCTGTGTTTATGAGTATGATAGAGGGTGCTATACCTAGTAACGTTATTCCGCTTGAAAAATTTGGCGGTTCATTTGGTGTGGCGGGTGTAGATAGTTGTAACATTACATATTGTACTGAAGTAGTTAAATCTAACATTGAAGATTGTGCTCCTACTTACCGTATGTTTACTTCACAAGATACTATGATGATTAATGAAAAAAATCAACGTACGTACAGTAATCACCCAACCTCTAAAGGTATTTACGCAACCAATGACAAAGTTATGCTTGGGGTTGGTTTGAATAGTAAACGCCGTGAAATTTACGTACCATTTAAATGGCGGAAAGGTGCTTATAGAGATGTAGACAGTAAACTTATGAAAGAGGTAGGACTAGATAATATTCAAGATATTAAATCATTCTTAAGTACTAACAATGATGTATCCGAATATGTGCTGTTCAAAGCTGTTGAGGGTCTTAGAAAATATATAGCGGGTTATGATTTAAAAAACGATTTACCTAAATGTGTAAAAGATTTAACTCACGAATTGCAAACGGAACGAGACACTGTAATACAATGGTTAGAAACATTAGACGATATGAACATATTGTTAGTACAAAAATTACCAACTAGAGCATATTATAATATGTATAAAGATTGGGTAATGAACGAAATGGATACAGAACTACCAAAATGGGACTTAAATAAGTTGTTAGTACAAGAAAATACATTTAAACAAAAGATAAAAGACGTATTGAAGTGTGAAATCAAGCAAGTACAGCGTAATAGCGAGACATATTACACTTTTGCTGTTATCTCTTCTTCTGAAAATCAGTAATTATAAAATATCTTTAACTTTTCTATAAAGGGCTGTTTAAATTTGACGAAGACTTTCAAAAGTGCTATAAACCCAGTTACTACCTATGCTCATACGTATTTTTGTATGTCCTTGTCCTTGTACATTATAATTATGAAATTTCAAAAAAAAAAAAAAAAAAAATATTTTATAGGGGGGGTATATGAAAAAAAAAATAATAATTTTTATAATAATTACGTTTTAAAAATAGACAAAGACAAGGAGTACTATAGGAGTACAAAAACAATGATTAAAAATAAAGAACAGCAAGAAAACATCAATACATTCGTGCATACTGTATTTTATGATAAGTTGGTAGATAGAAAAGTACAGTATATTATTAATTGGTATAAAGTTTATTGTACATTATATGATGTAGAATGCTACGATGTACCAACTCTAATTAGTACTATTTGTGATATTTATGATTTAACTTTACGAGGTGATAAATTATGTTAAATAACTGTGATGTACCAAAGGTCAATACATTAAAATATGATATTTTTGAGGATTGTACGTATGGTGTTGATTTAATGCAATTATGCATGAATTATGTTAGGGATAGCGTATTTAGATTACTAGATTTAGGTTATGATATTAAACCGCTAGAAAATGCACTGGATTATTTTACAAATTGTTGCGACTGGGAGTATGATCCTAATATGCAAGGTTATGAACTATTTAATTTATGCGATGATAAAAATATGAGTGAGGTTGATGAGTTACACGAATTGTCACATGCGTATAAATGTTTAAATACAATAGCATATAACCTTAATAACGATGATTTTTATATTATCTATTTATCTGTTAAAGCGTTGTATGAACGTGCATATGATGATTGTACAAAGGTATTGTGTTACGGTTGGAAAAGGGGCGAACCTGTTAAAGATTATGAGTCAAAACCTTATAACGAATTATGTGAACAGCAACAAGTAATAAATGAGTCTGAAAAAACACATCTATGTAGTTTGTTCGATTAATGTATTATGGAGGTTGGTTATATGATTAAATGGGTTGATACATATGATAGAGGTACTCTACAAGAATATATTAATGATAACGATTTAGAGTCTATAGTAACTTTTATAAATAACGCATGTACAGCATGTTATCATAACGGTAAATCTGACGGGTATGACAAAGGATATAACGACGGTTATATTGATTGTTCTAATACTTGGCTTTAGTTTGTCCGACAATTTGTGTAATTTAATTTCTCACAGGATAAATTATAAGCGGAACTATTTAAATGTGTCTTAGCGGTCAAATAAGAAAGTCCTAGAGGTATTGTATGGCTGATATTATTATGTATTTGATAACGTCATTCTGTATTGTAGCATTGGTGATAATTAAANNCATTCATGTGTGGTATAATGAATGCATAAAAGAAAACAAAATTAAAAGAGAACAGCAAGAAATATTTAATCTTGGAGAACAATAGCATAGTCTTTCTTTTACCACTCACGATATAGAATGAGTGGTTTTTCTTTAACTTCCTATGCAATTTAATTGTATCCCCCCCCTACCTGAAAACCCTCGCCATTACTGACACGAAGGACAC
>DBKX01000147.1 GCA_002297865.1 Lachnoclostridium sp. UBA739 | reverse complement strand
AAAATATATGTTCCAACAGAGGATGAAGTATCAAGTTCTAGTGCAAATGAAAGTGTTTTGGTTAATTTGCAGGATGGAACGACTACAGAAAGCAAAAGTGGTGCGGAGGATAAGGTGAACATAAATACTGCTGATATAGATAAGCTTACTTCGTTACCCGGTATTGGAGAAGCGAAAGCAGGATGCATCATTTCTTATCGGGAAGATCATGGAGCGTTTCAGTCAATAGAAGAATTAAAGAATGTGGAAGGAATTAAGGACGGTGTTTTTAATAAAGTAAAAGACTTAATTTCTGTGCAGTGACGAGGTGAAAGAATTGGGAAAGAATGTGCTGGTCGTTGATGACGAAAAATTAATTGTGAAAGGGATCCGTTTTAGTCTGGAACAAGATGGGATGGATGTAGATTGTGCCTATGATGGGGAGGAAGCATTAGAGGCGGCAAAGAAAAAAGAATATGATGTAGTGTTATTAGATGTCATGTTGCCGAAACTTGATGGCTTTCAGGTGTGTCAGCAGATTCGAGAATTTTCCCAGATGCCTATTATCATGTTGACAGCGAAAGGTGATGACATGGATAAAATTCTGGGCTTGGAATATGGTGCAGATGATTATATCACAAAGCCATTTAATATCTTAGAAGTAAAAGCACGTATTAAAGCCATTATGAGAAGAAGCGGCAATAATAAGAAGGCAAAGGATGAGGAAGAAGGTAAAACGGTTTCCTATGGTCAGTTAAAAGTCGACTGCGAAAGCAGAAGAGTCTATATTGCCAATAAAGAAGTCAATTTAACAGCAAAAGAGTTTGATTTATTAGAACTTTTAATGCTGAATAAGAATAAAGTATATAGTCGTGAAAATTTACTGAATACAGTGTGGGGATTTGATTACCCTGGCGATGTAAGAACAGTAGATGTGCATATACGTAGATTACGCGAAAAGATCGAAACAAATCCAAGCGAGCCACAGTATATACATACAAAGTGGGGCGTTGGTTATTTCTTTCAAGATTAGAAAGGAAAAACAAAAAGATACGATTAGTTCAGATAAGAAGTTCTTCGGAACTTCTTATTTCATGATAGTATATGAAACTGCATTTGTTTGAAAGGGCGGGTGAGGAGACATTTTTAAGAAGATACAACAAAAGGTAAAAATATTTCAAAGTATGAAATTGCAGCTGATTACTGTATGCATCTTAATTGGAATTCTGCCAATATTTGCAATGTCAAAGCTGCTTTTGAACACCTATGAAAATCGGGCAATGGAGCAGAAAATAGCGGAATTAACACGTAATATCAATATTATTTCCAACCTGCTTGTGTCCAATGGGTATTATACAGCCACAGATCCTGCGAAAATAGCTAGTGTAATTAATGAAATAGCACAGGTTGCTGATATTTATGAGGGAAGAATCCTAATTGTGGACAATGGACTGACGATTCGTTTTGATACCTATGGATTGGAAGAGGGAAAAACCTTGATTTCAGAAGAAGTTGTACAGGCAGTACGTGGCAATACTGGAAAGTATATTGATCGAACCAATCAATATGTTGAGTTAACTTATCCAGTTATTAATCCGGATAATAAGGAGATAATTGGAGGTATTATTACCAGCTTTTCTATTGTAGGAATTCAGACTATCTATGATGAGATGCAGCAGACAACAGTTCTTATGTTTTTGGTTCTAGTAATCTTAGTTTGCACTTGTTCCATTTTATACGGAAATTTTTATCTTAGACCTTTGAAACAGATAACAAACTCGTTTGACAGATGGTCCGATGGATTTATGGATGAAAAAATAGAATTTAAAGGATTCAAGGAGATGGAAAGTATCTCAGATTCTTTTAACCATATGTTAGCAAGACTTCAAAAACTAGAGGATAGTCGACAGGAATTTGTATCCAACGTATCTCACGAGTTAAAGACACCGATTACTTCCATTAAAGTACTATCTGACTCCCTTTTAAGTCAGGAAGAAGTGCCAAATGAATTATATCGTGAATTCTTAGTAGATATCACAGAGGAAATCGAACGTGAGAATAAGATTATTACAGATTTACTGTCTCTTGTAAAAATGGATAAGAAGTCTGGAGAGATGAATATAACAAACCTAAACATCAATGAACTGGTTGAGCAGATACTAAAGCGATTACAGCCAATTGCCAATAAACGATCCATTGAGCTGGTATTTGAGTCATTCCGTCCTGTTATGGCGGAAGTAGATGAGGTAAAATTGTCGCTTGCCATTAACAACTTAATTGAAAATGCCATCAAGTACAATTATGATGAAGGATGGGTTCACGTAACACTGAATGCTGACCATAAGTTTTTCTATCTGAAAGTATCGGACTCCGGTGTGGGTATTCCTGAAGATGCACAGGATTCCATATTTGAACGTTTTTATCGTGTAGATAAAGCGCGTTCAAGAGAAACAGGTGGAACAGGTCTAGGTCTGTCTATTACAAGAAATGCTATCTTAATGCATCGTGGAGCAATTAAAGTATACAGCAAAGAGCAGGAAGGAACGACATTTACCGTTCGTATTCCATTGACTTATATTGCATAGGAGGTATAGGATATGCAGAAAAGTAAAATAATTATTGTTCTGTTATGTTTCATATCCGTTTTGGCTCTTATGGGATGTAATAAGAAAGAACATTCAGAGAACAAAAAAAATGAATATGAAATTTATTATTGTAACAGTGAAGAAACAGAGTTGGTCAGTGCTTCTTATGAGGCAAAAGCAACCGATGCAATGGATTTGATTTCGGAACTGATAGATGCCATGTCAAAAGTACCAAAATCTTTGCAATACAAAAAGGTGAAACCAGATAATGTTGAGCTTTTGACCTTTGAATTAAATGATGATGGACAGCTTATTCTTCATTTTAATTCAAATTATTCTAATTTGACAGGTATATCAGAAATCTTTCTTCGTGCGGCAGTTGTAAAGATGATGTGCCAGATAAAAGGCGTGGAATGTGTTGAAATCTATGTAGAAGACCAGCCATTAATGCAGTCTGCCGATAAGCCGTATGGATTTGAAACGGCAGAAGATTTTATTGACAATACAGGAAGAGAAACTAATTTTAGTCAAAATGTAACTATGAGTTTGTATTTTGCCAATAAAAAAGGAAATCGTTTGAAAGAAGTAGATGTAAGTGTAACGTATGATGGAACTATTTCTTTGGAACAGCTTATTATTCAAAGACTGATTGATGGACCAGGCGTGATTAAAAATATTGAAAACGAGGAAGTAAAAGCAACGATTCCGAAAGGTACTGTTGTTCAGAAAACAGCAATTCGTGAAGGTGTCTGCTATGTGTATCTTAACAAGAAATTTATGAATAAGCTTCCTGATATAACAGATGAAGTGGCAATCTATTCGATTGTAAATTCATTGTGTGAAATGTCATCTATTAACAAAGTGCAGTTTATGATTGATGGAGTTGCCGTTCCAACTTATCGTGAAAAGATAAAATTTGATGGATTCTTTGAACGAAATCTGGATATCGTAATCAATTAAACGCTGTAAGAAATTAAAAAATACAGCCTGTTGTCTAAGGGGAGACAGCAGGCTATATATAGGGAGGAATGTCATTGGTCAAAAGACCTTCAATTTGGATACTATGTCTTTTTATGATAGGTATCGTCTGTAATAAATATATATGTTCTGTTTTTTGTTTTATTCCTATTATTTTGTTAGCATGTCTTGGCAGTTATCCTTTCTTTTATCATTTAAAACAAAAATATCTTGTTCATTCAGATGTTTTCATTCTATTACTTCCCATATTCCTATGTCTTGGTTATTTTCTGCCTACATATTATACATTAAGCAATCACTTACCCGAAAAATATCTTAGTACAAACGTTAAGTTCCAAGGAAAAGTCACAAATGTTATAGAAAAATCCAATTTTCAAGAAATCTATTTATATGATGTAGTTGTGAAAGTAAATCGTAAGTGTGTTTCTGTCAGTCAAATTATGATACAAGATACTTCTTATTACTTATGTGACATTGGAGATAAACTTACGGTACAGGGAGAAATAACAGAGTTTGACGAGGCTGCCAATCCGGGGCAATATGACAGTAAAGCATATTATGAGGCAAAAGGAGTTCGTTATAAGGTTTGGGAGGGAAAGATAACAGGAAAAATACCAGGAAAGATTCCATTATACCGTTTCTTGCGTAAATTAAAAGAAAGAATAAGTCGTACCTATCATACCGTTTTAACAAAAGAGGACAGCGAAATCCTGCATGCAATGGTTCTTGGGGACAAGAGTGAATTAAGTACTGAGATAAAAATATTATACCAGAAGGCGGGAATATCCCACATCTTAGCCATTTCGGGGCTTCATATCTCAATGATTGGTTTATTGTTGTTCAAACTATTAAAGAAAGCAGGGCTTCATCACAATCTTGCCTCTATTATTTGTATGATTCTTGTTTATCTCTATGGCATTATGACTGGGTTTAGTGTATCAACAAATCGAGCAGTTCTTATGATGTGTCTGTCCCTGTCAGCTTGTTTGGTAAGCCGGACCTATGACTCTCAATCTGCAATTGCAGTCAGCGGATTCTTTATTCTGTTCAAACAACCATATCAGCTGTTTCAGTGTGGGTTTCAACTATCATTCTTAGCAGTAGTTGGGGTAGTCTGGTTTTGTCCTCTGTGTAAGGAGTATATGCATTGGCTTTTGCCTAGTTTCGAATCCAGAATGAAGCAAAAGGAAAAATCAGAATATTATAGTCTAGGTGTCTGGTTCAACCGTTTTACCAAACTGTTTCGTTCTACATTGCTTGTAAGCTGTTGTATTCAAATTGTCACACTTCCGGTCATTCTGTTTCATTTCTACGAGGTTGCAAGTCTTGCACCAGTTCTTAATTTATTGATTCTTCCTTTAGCTTCCTTGTTAATGATAGCTGCAATTCTGATTGCACTGTTTGGTTCGTGTTGGATGTCCCTAGGATATTTTCTAAGCGGTAGTGTCCACTATATTTTAAAGTTCTATCATTTCCTATGTGAATTATTCCATAGCTTTGCGTATCAAACGATTATTACGGGGCGTCCAAAAGAGTGGCAGATTATAGTGTATGTGCTGCTTATTGGGTTGTTTTGCTATGGCATTCATAAGAAGTTACATAAAGCAGTTGTGGTTTTTGTTCCGATTGCGGTGCTTCTTTTGTTTTTTCATATTCCAGTGTCTGGTTTAGAGGTTACGATGCTAGATGTCGGGCAGG
>DBKX01000375.1:8901-10838 GCA_002297865.1 Lachnoclostridium sp. UBA739 | reverse complement strand
GCAATGCTTCATCTGTATATCGAAACCTAGCTTTTAAAATACTGTTCTTATCCACAGTATTTACTATAGCCTCTAATAATCGTTCCTTATCCATTTTTCCCTTTAGTGTAAATAACGTTGTAACATTATATGAGGTGCTATCAGAATTGAACAAGTTCGCAGTATATATTCTCAACTGTACAGGAGAGGCAGTAAACCATTTAATATCAGTGTTTTTATTTTCCATAGTTCATCACTCCCTAATAAAGGTTTATTCGTTTTGCTTATTGCTCCACATAAAGTCAAGCAATAAGCAGTGTATTCAAAATTAAGATTCCTTTTTTTCAATTCTCCATGACGCAAATCTTCCGGCTGCAGATGCAAGTGGGAGTCCTCCTGATCCCATTACCCACTGACCCGCAAGAAATACATTCTCTAAACCTTTCACTACACCTGGAATATTGCCCGACTTAGCATTTTTTCCTGATGCGAAAGCCATAAATGCACCCTTATATGCATTGCAAGATCTTACATAGGTTGCAGGAGTCCATGCATCGAGCATGCGAATTTTTCCAACAAGCTGTGGAAATTCTTTCTCCACGATATTCTGAAGTAATTTTGCGTATTCCATCTTACGCTTTTCATATGCCAAAGGATCCGTTGCTCGCAGTCTTACCCAATACTCACAATCATCAGAACGCTGTTGTATCTGTACTTGAATTACCGACTTACCTTCTGGTGAAAGGGAAGGATCATAGTCAAAGCATGTCACTCTAAAAGTATCTGCTTTACTACGTGCAATAGAAAATTCCTGACAATCAAAGAAATTGGTACCAGAAGGAACTATTCCTTTTTCATCAATCGAAAATGCTACATGAAATCCACTATAAATTGAATAATTATCTGTATCTTTAAATCTCTCTTTTAAAGATTTCGACATATACTTGTTTGGTAGAAGCCTTGTAAAAATATGGTTCACGTCCGTTGCACATATTACATAATCTGCTTCAATTTGATATCCACCTTCTAGCACAACACCAGTAGCACGGTTCTTATTGATTACGACATTTCTAACTGGTGTACCAAGACGAAGTTCTCCACCGAGTAGTCGGTATCTATCGGCTATTCTAAGTGATGCTGCAAGCGATCCCCCAAGTGGAATATCACCGTTTCCACCAGTTATTGCTGCGTAAGAAAAAATAAAGGAAGAAGCACGATTATCCTCAAAAACCATTTGGCGTAAAGCCTTACTAATAATCGGATTTTTAAAACTTGCAGCAAGATCTGTTATACTCATCCCTTTGTATGCCTTCTCAACAGCTGGTACTTCCTTCATAGATGCAGCCATCTTCATAAAATCTTTAATGCCCATTTTGTCCATAGGTTTTTGAATTGGAACATGCCTGCATTCTGCCTTCCTAACATTTGCAATCAATTTTTCAATATTTTCCGTATCTTCTGGTGCAAGTTCAAGCAATTCTTTTCTTGTACGTTCTAAATCACGCCAGAACGTGACTGTCATACCATTCTTGCTATATGAAAAAAATGCGTCTCTTTCATAAAGCTCCACATCATCGCCAAGCATGCCTATATTTTTCCATAGTTGATTCATATGACTTCCATTTTTACTGTCAGTAAGCCACCGGATGCAGTTATCTATGGTGAAGCCTTCACGTTTCCAGCCCATACACTCTCCACCAGGAACTCTATTTTTCTCTAGAATTATTGTTTTAAATCCTGCAAATTGCAGATAAATTCCTGCAGTTAGTCCCGAAATTCCTCCTCCGATTATTACAACCTTTTTCATACTATCCAATCTCCCTGCTCCACATTGATATATGTATTGATAATTTGATAAGACATTTTGCTGAATATTGAATGAATAAATTTATTCATCATAAAGAACGACATCCGCAATAATATCAGTTGCTTCGTCAATAAGAGGTTTCGTCAAGGTA
>DBKX01000375.1:2781-8895 GCA_002297865.1 Lachnoclostridium sp. UBA739 | reverse complement strand
GCCATACATGAGGCTCTTAGAAGTCCCATGCCTTCCGCACACGCTGGAGGTAATACTGCATTTATATATACACCGTTTTGAAAACACTTTGAGGCTTTCGACAAGGTTCCAAGTGTATCGTAGGTAAGGACAGGAATAATAGGCGTACTGGACTTAATCGTTGGAACATCTTTTCTTCTAAATGATTCTCTTGCATAATAAGCTAAATCCATCAGCTTCTGCACAATCTCAGGATGTGCTTCAATATGACGAAGTGCAGCAAGTGCAATAGCCGTGTTAACTGGTGGAAGTCCTGTCGCAAACATAAATGATCTTGCCTGATTTTTGATATAATCTACAACTTGAGCATCCCCAGCAACATATCCACCAATAGAAGCAAGTGATTTTGATAAAGTCCCCATTATAATATCAACTTGGTCTTCAAGTCCAAAATGACTTGCAGTACCCCTGCCACCTACTCCGATTACGCCAAGTGCATGGGCATCATCCACCATAACTCTCGCACCGTACTTTTTTGCAAGAGTACATATCTCTGGAAGCTTAGCAATATCTCCTCCCATAGAGAATACACCATCTGTAACAATCAGGCAGCCACTTGTTTCAGGTACTTTCTGAAGTTGTATCTCTAAATCCTGCATATCGGAATGCTTGTACGTAAGCATTTTTCCATTTGATAATCTACACCCATCATAAATGGATGCGTGATTTTCTTTATCACTGATCACATAATCATGAAGTCCAACTAAAGAACTGATAATTCCAATATTCGTCTGAAATCCTGCTGCAAATACAATTGCATCCTCTTTATGCAAAAAAGAAGCAATCTCATTCTCAAGCTCTGTATGTAACTCCATTGTTCCGTTAAGGATTCTTGATCCTCCACAGCCAGTACCATATTTTTCAAGAGTATGAATTCCTACTTCTACTAATTCCGGGTTGCTTGTCAGTCCTAAATAGTTATTGGAACCAAGCATTATTTTCCTCTTGCCTTCCATCATAACAACTGCATCCTGACGAGAATTCATTTCATGAAAATACAAGTACAATCCTGCATCTCTCATCAATTTCGCATTGTTGGTCTCATAGCATTTTTCAAATAAATCCATATTTGTTTCCTCCTGTTTATCGTAAATATAGCGACTTTGCTACTACATGGTTTCTTTCAACACCCTAAATTTTATTAAACTATGATAATCTTTCTTTTAGTACATTATTTATAATTGCAACGGTTTCTTCAATATTTTCTATAATAAAAAAGTGGCTTCCTTTAACACGTTCAAAACCACATTTCTTCTCTGCATGTTGTTTCCATCTTTCAAGGTCACATGTCATTACACTGCCATCTTCTGTTCCATTCATAATAGTTATATCGCACTTAATTTTCTCAGAATGTGGCTTATATTCATACGTTTCACCAATACGGAAATCTGCCCTGAGAATCGGCACAAATACATTGAGTAATTCTCGATTTTGCATAATTTCTCCAGTCCCTCCTCCATACCAAGAGACCTTTTCCATAAACTCTTTTTCTGGAAGCTTATACGTCGCTGTAGGCACACCTATATCGTCTGGAGACTTTCTTCCTGAGAAAAAAATATGCACAGGCTCATGTGCTCCCTTTCTTTTCAATGCATAATAAACCTCAAAAGTAATCAAAGCTCCTAAGCTATGCCCAAAGATTGCATAAGGTTCATCCTCTTTTAATTCACGTAAAATTTCCTCGCTAAGGTCATCTGCGGCTGCCTCCACATCGTCATAAAAACCTTCCTTTATTCTTCGTCCATGTCCTGCAACTTCAATGGGGCAAAGATTGATTCCAGGTAAAAGTGAATTCTTCCATTTGTAATATACCCCTGCGTTACCACCTGAATAAGGAATACAAAATAATTTTATATTGTACATAAACATTACCCTTTCTGTTTGTTATTCATAAGGATTTTTAAAATGTTCCTATTTCTCTTTTTCGTCCAATAAGATGCCTTATCAAAAGGATAAGCTGGCAACTGACATTTGATGATTTTTCTTCCTTCATAAAGTTCTTTAAAATCATAATCGTTCCCGCTACAAAAACCTTGCGCAAGTTCATAAAGCTCCTTATCTTTTGATGATATTCTGGTCTTTTTACGATTTATCTCCATCGAATGATTCGGCATAATCCCTATAAATAAATTGTCAGATGCAATCCCTTCTGTTACATACTCTTTTAGGATTTTAAGAAGTGACTCCTTGCTATCTGCCACTACTGCTAATCTACATTCTGGTCTTAATATCCTGCATACGGAAGCTGTATAGCATATTTCTGCCAATCCCACTTCTTGAGAATCATCAGATAAAAAGTCTATGTATGCTCGGATGTATTTATCAAATGATTTATCTGTTGCTGCTGACAGAACAAACAATTCCTTACTCCCTTCTACAGTTGAATGTGGTATCTCGGGTGGTTCCTTTACCACTGTAAATAGATTATTTCCACCATATCCATATGCATAACTCGCAGCGTATCTCGGTTTATCTCCTCTTTTCTCCCACTTCTTAGGATCTGTATTAATATAGAATGGTGATTTTATAAAATTGACCATTTCTGTCGGTTCACTGAAATGACATTGTGGAGGTATCGTTTCATGTTTCATTGCCATAAGAATCTTAATCATCTGCAACACACCTATAGAGGCCTGAAGATAACCTAGATTAGGAGATATACTTCCAAGTCCGCAAAACTGTCTCTTATCACCAAAAGTTTGGAAAGCATCAATAAATCCAGAAACCTCCAATCCTTCCTCAATCTTATTTATAATTCCTTCCCCTTCTAGAAAATCAATATCTTCAGCAGAAATCTGAGCATTCTTTATTGCAGTAATGATTACCTTTTTTACATCCTCTGAACTCCCCTGTGTAAAAGAACCATTTGCACCATTATTATTAAATGATGCACCACAGATAATACCATGTATCCTATCGCCATCTTCAAGTGCCTTGTCAAGGGGTTTTAAAAGTAATGCACCACAAGCTTCTCCTGCATAAGCACCTCCTGGATCGCTATCATAGTTTCTTGATATCACATTGTCCTCATGAGTAAACATAGACCCCGAACCGCCCATTCTTTTAATTGGAACAATATCCAGCATTAAACCTCCTGCTACTGCCATACTGCATTGTTTGCTCTTTAAAGCCATACATGCGTTATAGATAGCAACTGCTGCCGATGGACAACTTGCATCCACTGAATAGGCGCCACCTTTTAAATCTAAAATACTTGCTAATTTTGTAGAAAGACCGCTGCTCCAATTTCCGAGCATATGCTCAAACGTAAAATCAAAACCATAGTGTCTTAACTCAATACCTGAATAGGAGTACAACATATCTTTGGCAAAGTTAGTACCAACAAATATACCTGTTTTGTTATCTTCATTATTCTGACCAAGATAACCTCCATCCTCCAAGGTCTTGTATACTGTCTGCAACATCAATCTATGTCCTGGACCAAGCATGGTTGCCTCCTCTTCCCCCATAGAAAAAAAGTTAGCATCAAACATGTCAATATCGTCAAAATATGTTCCCTTCGAATATTTACGCTCATCATTTGTAAAACTTTTTGGAAATATATCTCGAACTAGATCTACTCTCTTACTCGTGCATCTTTTTATCGTTGTCTTTTTATTCACTATCAGGTCCCAATACTCATCATAGCTCTCAGCATCAGCTACCTTACATCCCATCCCAATAATCGCAATATCTTCTCGCTCATTTATTTTTTTTATTAAAGATATCGCAAATTCTTTACCTATACGATTTGCCTGAAGTTCTTCCAGCACAAACTTCGATAGCCTGTTAGAATCAGCCACTTAATTTTCCTTCCTATTCTGTCAAGCCTTAACTATTGTCTTTCAGGCTTTGACGTGATTTATTCCTTTTAAAATAGAGCTGATAGTGATATATCTAGATTAATCTAACCGACTTTCAGCTCTTATTTTTCATTTTCTTGTTACTTATCTGCTTTACTTATATCAGTATTAATGATTCAGCGTATTCTCTACTGATACAATTCCAATTACTATAATATCCATTCTTCAAAAAATTCACGCATATTAATTCCTGTTTCATTTTGAAGCGCTACAAATTGTTCTGATACTTCTTCACGATTCACTTTCTTTATATACAATATATTTTTTAAATCTTCTGCACATTCTTTGAAACCGTCTTCAGTAAATGGACGATTCCTTTCATATTTTTCTTTTAATGCATTACTAATTCTTTGTGTCAATTCCATATATGCTGTATCTAGTTGTATATAATCCTCGGAATTTGCAGAATGATTTTGTGTTGCGACAGCTATCCCAGACAGCCTTCTCGCTGCATAAAGATAATTAAATAACTTTTGGTTCTTGATATTGTCCAAGATAAATGATGAATCATGAGGATTGTCAAAATAAACTTTAAGTTGTGACTTAGATTGATTTATCTGTTCTGTCTCTGTTGTATGAGAAGAAGGTCCTATTTCAAGCAATACTTCACAATCCAATGCATTATTTTTATCTCTCTCTTCTGTATTACATATTGTCTCACTTACTTCAGTAAAGGACGGCTTATGTATTTTCCCTCTTCTCATTCTCCATACAGCATACCATAGAGGAAGTTTCCCTCCACAAACTAACGCACTTATGTATCCAATCCCTTTTCCACACAGATAATCAGGTCTAATGTCGGATGTATTCTGCCATTCTCTGTATATAGCGATACTGGTAACAAGTACCGCTATACGTTTCTGATTTTCAGACAATTTCATATCATTGTCATATATAAATCTTTTTAGATCATATCCTGCATATTTTTTTAATCGCCTAAACATTTTTCGAGTAGCAGGATAATTCTCATACAACTCTCTTCCCATACCAGTATAGAAAGACATTTCATCTGGAAAATTTACGGCTAAGCGCATTGTAATATCCTCCATTTATTTGCTAACATTACGTTCTTCATATCCTGCCTTAATAAATACCGATAAAATAATAAAAACCACACCAACTCCAACGGAAAACATACAGGCAGAACCTAATTGCTTTATAAGTTTATCAGCATATTCATGTTTAAATATAATATCATTATAATTTACATAGAGTGCTAAAATCATGTTTACTACTGCAAATACCACAGTTAAAACAATTCCAAGATTTCTTATTCTCTTTTCATTCTGTTGATTAAATATTTCTCCATCGTTAAGAACCTTTTTTAGGCATAAATTAACCAAAGATGCTGCTGCTGCTTCTAAGAAACAAAGAATTGCACCTACAATCATCACACTATTTGAGATTACTGTGGAATTTTCTTCACTACCAAGTAATCCGTATATGCTTATGTTACCGCATTCTGCAATTTTACCAGCCCCCATCATTGCTTGCTGAATGGCAGTAATTAGAATTAAGATTCCTGCTATCAGCATTATTACTGCTGCTATACTTGCAAATACTTTCCCTACTTTGATTATTACACGTGTTTCCCTCACCAAACTACCTCCTAGTCTTTCCTTTTTTACATTTTTAAACCTATCTCTGAATATCACATCCAATTTGTAAGAACAAATCAGATGTGACATTTCATTTTATTTTGAAACAAGCTCAGCTATATGATCAGCCATCTCAATTACACATGGATATGTAAACATATCCGAAATATTGAGCATATCATTATATTGTATATTCAACTGCTTTAGTACTTCAGCTGCAATAATTGAATCACCACCCATGGAATTGAAGTTCTCAAATACATCAATTTCATTAAGGTCAAGCACTGCTGCATAAGTAAATGCGACCGTCCTCTCAATATCTGTATATTCATTGTTCAGCTTACCGTGTATAACTAGTTCATCTGGATTAAAACGGCGTCCTTTCTGTTTTTCTTCCATGTCACTGTTTTTGGCAGCAAAACGTTCCACTGCCTTTTTAAGTGAACGTGACAGCTCAAAAGGTAACTTATCTCCCACTTTATAAAGAAATTCCATATTAATTTCACCTGGGATCACATTGCTTATATCATGATGCAGAATGAAATCAAATCCAATAAGGGCTTTTTTGTTGGTAATAGACTTGAATAATGTCATAGTATCTGAAACACCATAGT
>DBKX01000375.1:0-2742 GCA_002297865.1 Lachnoclostridium sp. UBA739 | reverse complement strand
GCTCCATCCTGGCCAGTTAATTGCTTTCGCTGGGATTCCCTTCTCTTGAAGATAGGATGCAAATGTATCCATAAAGGAGTTGGCCGCTGTGTAATCTCCTTGTCCTGCTCCACCAAAAATAGTTTGCATGGAAGAAAACATTATAATGAAATCTGGTATGTTCTGCTTAAGCAATTCATACATTATCAGGCTTCCTCTTATTTTTGGTTCTATAACTTCATTAAAGGTCTCTTCTGATTTATTGTATAAAAATCCATCGCCTGCTACACCCGCACAGTGGATTACACCATTTATTCTGCCAAATGTCTCTGTAAGTTCTCCAAATGTATTTTTCATATCGTCGAAGCTACTTACATCTGCTTGCTTAATAACTACATTTATGCCCTTTTCCTCCAAAGCCTGAATGGTGTTGATACAATTAACCACTTTTCTTCCCCTGTTTTTCGAAAGAATCATTTCCCATTTTCCACGTTCTGGAAGAGCGCGTCTTGCAATCAGGCAAATATTTCCCGCTCCAACTTCAGCAATGTATCTTGCCATCTCAAGTCCCAGTCCTCCTGTACCTCCAGTAATAACATAGATTCCCTCTTTATGAATTTCTAATTCGTTCTGAGGCATATTTTCCGTATCAGTTTCCTCAAGTACTTCCCCAAAACGGTCATTTCCTCTGAGTGCAGTAATAAGACGATTATCATCCTTCACTACTGCTGAATATATCTGGTCAACTGTTTCCTTTTCTGTAATATCAAATCCCCTGAATGTGCAATTGGTACACTCAGAACATAATGTTTTTACCATCGACAAAAAGGCATTACTTATAGGTTTGATTGTTCCTTCCTCACCTGTAATGATGTGAGCATTTTCACCAAATATATAAAATGCAGTCTTTCCTGTAATACATCGTAACAGAACTTTAGGGAATAAGAACATACTATATAGTGTACGCTTACGCTCGTTTTCGTAATCTGCAATATCGGTATCTTTTTTTAGTGTATTGATTCCTGCAAAATGGAATACGTGGTCTAGTGTATTTATACGGATTTGTTCAAACAGCCATGTATATCCAGCCTCGGTTCCGTCTACACAGTAACAGTCATTTCCAAGACTCTCACACTTATCGTCAATCTTAACAGAAATAATTCTTTCCGCATCTGTCAGTTTCTTTGTCAATTCTAATGCAAGATTGCCACCGTCTGTAAAGATCATTACATTTCCACTAATCTTTATTTCTTTGCTGTCTACAGAATTGTTATTTAATTTATCCCATTTCACTCCATAATAGGTATTCGCAACATAACTGTTAAACTTGCCAACCTTCTTTGTTGTATATTCATCAATTTCAACAAGTATATTGCCCTTTTCATCTGCAAATTCAACTTTAAAGCTTATGGTTTCTGATCCATTTCCTCCTGACAATTTCTTGAGTCTACTATAAAAATGCTTTGGCAAATTTCCATATATCTTTAATCCCTTGTAAGCCAATGGGAGATACATTGCATTTTCAATATATACCTGAAGTGGGATATTAAGTGCCGCATCTGCAAGACTTGGATGATACTCATAATGCTCTAAGTCTTTGACAAATTTATCATCCAGTTCAACTTCACTCTGCAATACATCATCGTTTTGGTATATATGTTTTATACAATGCCACCTTGGCCCCATATATACTAACTCGTCTGTTTCATTTTCAGGTATTGCAATTATAAACTCTTTACCGTCTTTTGCATATTCTGAGACATTAAACTCAGAAACAGGATTTTCCGTTAGTGGCTGTACACTACCTTCCGCATGAAGTAGCCACTTATCACTACTTTCATTGGCTCTCGTTGCAACCTTAAAGTTAATCCCCTTTTGGGTCTTTTTAAGAATTATGTGAGTTGCTACAGGTTCTTCCCCTACTACTAAAGGCTGAATAAAGGTAAGAGAACTGATTTCAATTCTGTCCGTGTTAAAATACTCTTTACATGCTGCCTTTACTACTTCGATATAAGCTGTACCTGGTACTATATTGCTACCCATAATCTTGTGTTCTTTAACAAACCAATGCTTTGTAAGATCAAATCTTGCAAGAAATATAGTTTCATCATAAGATGACACAAGAACCTTATCAACAACAGGGTGAAAACTATTATTTGCACTTGTATTCACTTCCGGATCGATTTGTGAAACTTTCGGATCCGCCCAATAGGAAATGCGATCAAAACAGTATGTAGGTAATGAAACCTTACTGTGTTTTTCGTTTTTATATAGATTTTTCCACTCAACACCTGCTCCCTTGGCATATAAATATGCGAGTCTATCGAGCTTATCATGTTCGTATTCTTCCTGACATGCCAAGTCACGAATCAAGTCCTGTGCCTCTATCGTAAGTTCTCTCGATTCACGTTCGGTAAGCTCACCTTCTGCTCTATGCAAATATCTCTCTGAAACGATTCTGTGTTTTCCAATGTAAATATTCTGAAGTTCTTTTATCTCAAAATCCTGTTCTACAAGTTTGCTCAGTTTCTTTTTCAAATCATCTGCATCTTCTGCAATAACTACCACTCTACAGCTATAATGTCCTCTTCCTACATTTGCTGTATAGCAAACATCATCAAAGTTCAATTTTCTATCTCTCTTAAGGAATTCACAGTATTTCTTTATCAACGCCTTCAGGGAAGTTTCCGTCCTACCTGAAAATGCAATGATATTCCTGTCTCTTTTAGTTGATGATTCGCTGGATGTTACTGGTGCTTCCTC
>DBKX01000399.1 GCA_002297865.1 Lachnoclostridium sp. UBA739 | reverse complement strand
TCCTCCATGAAATGAAAAATAGTATCCTTACTATTTTGAAAATTTACTATGATAATTTTATCTTTAGTACTTTATTTGATTTATCTTATGGTATTTATATGAAAAGGGTATAAACCCTAATCAAGCATTGTTATTTATTATCTTAAAATAGATAATACACCTTGTGATGACTGGTTAGCCTGAGAAAGCATAGACTGAGCTGCCTGTTGCAGGATATTGTCTTTGCTGTACTTAACCATCTCAGCTGCCATATCTACGTCACGAATACGAGATTCTGCTGTTGTTAAGTTTTCTGCTGTGTTATCAGCATTAGAAATTGTGTACTCTAATCTGTTCTGTGTAGCACCTAAAGCAGATCTCTGAGCTGTTACTTTATCAAGAGCCTTTTGTACTGTTGTAATAGCTTCAGAAGCTTCATCATGACTTCCAACTTTTTGGCTGATATCTTCTACGCCTAAAGCATCCGCTCTCATATCTTCGATAGTGAAAGTAATGTTCTGTCCTTCGTTAGCACCAACCTGAAGTTTCACTCCACCTGTCTGATCACCGTTGATTAATTTCATTGTGTTGAATTCTGTTTCATCACCGATACGTGTGATTTCTTTTTCCAATTCAGCGATTTCTTCTGCGATAGAATTACGGTCCGCTGTTACGTTTGTATCGTTGGCAGCTTGAACTGTTAGTTCTCTCATTCTTTGTAGAATAGCAGTTGTTTCATTTAAAGCACCTTCTGCTGTCTGAACTAAAGAAATACCATCTTCTGCATTTGTAGAAGCTTGTTCTAAACCTCTGATCTGTCCACGCATTTTTTCAGAAATCTTTAAACCAGCAGCGTTATCTGCAGCACGGTTGATTGCATATCCAGAAGACAATTTTTCTGTAGATTTTGCTAAATTACCTGTTGTTTTCCCTAGCTGTCTATTGGTATTAGCAGCTGTCATATTGTGTTGAATTCTCATTTGCTTATTTCCTCCATGAAATGAAAAATAGCATCCTTACTATTTTGGAATTTTACTATGAGCAGTGAAACATTCAATCACTCACTTACTCATTTGTACCATATATATCGACATGTTTCGACATTACTTAATACTAATTTTGTATTTTATCAAATTTTTTTATCCTATTTTGCATTTCAGTATATTAATTAATCTCTACCTGGTTGTTCATGACTAGAGTAGGATTCGCAAAGGGATTTTTAAGCATTAAAAAAGCTGATGTAACCGTATATCTACTCGATTACACCAGCTTTTTTCTATTTTCTCTTATCCAGGAAATAAGATTGATTGTATTGTTGATTTATCATATTTCGATAATAGTTTGAAGCTGCACTATTATTCATACGCATTCCACCAAACTGTCGCTTTTTTTCTTCCAAAATTTTATCCATCTGTGCTTTATTACGTTTCTCTAAAGCTTCTATATCGATTCCCAATTCAGTAATTTTAGCAATCAGTTTCTGCATATTTGTTATATCAGCACTGTACAAGGAACGGTTTGCATCCAATTCCTGTTTCACCCTGTTATAAATAACCTCAAAACCGCTATCTAATTCTGTAATTTGATCAATATAAATTTGCTTGCTTGAAATGGTTTCAAGAAAACATTCTTCATCGAAATCTTCCTCTTGTAAGAGTTCTTCCTGCGTTTTTGTTATATTTAATATAGACTCTAATGCAGTAAACTTCTTCTGTAAGGAATCAGCCAGTACTTTTACATATACAATATTACTCAACCTTTTCTCCTTTCTGAAGTTTATTTTGTTCTGCCTTTTACCATTATCTGTTTCCAAATATCTCGCATATCTCGGATTTGAACTAATGCTTCTTCCAGCAGTTCTGGGTCCTTTTTAATATTGGCCTGAAATAATTTTCCTTGAATGTATTTGTATACATTATCAAAATCTTCTGCCACCGGATATTTACGATCTAACGTTACCTGTAATTCCAAAATAATACGTTCCGCTTTTTGGATATTCGTATTAACACTTTGGATATCTTTCTTCTCAAGTGCGGACATTGCAAGATTGCAAAACTTTATAGCACCTTCGTAAAGCATTAACGTTAAATCAGCACCAGATGCTGTTTGTATCTTACTATTCTGATAAGCTGCTGCGGCGTTAAATGGCATAATTCTCTCCTCCACATTTCTTTCATTCTTATCGTGCCTTATAATTTTCTATTAATTGCCAAGTAAACCTGCCAAAGATGACTGTTGTTGCTGCAATTTAGCTAACGCTGTCTCCATTTTACTGAACTGATTATAGTATCTGTCTTCCAGATCCTTTAATGCGGCTTCTTCCTTGGAAATTTTCTTATTTAATGAATTTATCTGATTGCTTATATCCTTGTCATTATAGAATGTCAAAGCACTACTTAAAGAAGTCTTCTTCATCTTGTCTGCCATTGCAGAATAAAGCTCTTTCGCTACACCTGATATAACTTCCATTACTAAATCAGGCTCTTCAGCCAATGCCTTCTGTAGCTTATTGGTACTATCCTTATACAGTGTGTCATCAGCATCACCCATTATATGAAGCAATCCCTTTTCTGTGTAGTCAGAAGATGTCTGGATTCCAAAAGAAGCTAAGGAATAATTCTTACCATCTACTGTGACACTTTTCTGCAATGCATTTTTCATGGCCGATGTAATAGAACCTAACGTATTATCTCTTCTCAGTAACGAATCCTTAATCTTAGTTTCCCACTTATCAATCTGATCATCCGTCATACTTCCTTTTTCATCATCAGACAAAGGAGCATAGCTACGAGCTGATGCCGCATAATACAAAGTATTCATTTCTTTTAGGATTTCATTGTATCCTTTTACAAAATCCTTAATCATATTATAAGCTGCATCTGTATCACGAGCAACATTACACGATACTGCAGTATCCGTAACACCTTTTAGATTAAGTGTTAATCCATTTACAGAAACAGTATTCGATGCATCTTCCAATTCAACACCGTTATATTTGATAATACTGTTCTTTGCTGCTACAAAAGTATAGCTTCCTGTATCGGCTTCTGATAAATCAGTAGTTCCGCCAGCAATCTCACCTAAACCTAATGCAGCAAGTGGACTTGAACCAGATGTAGAAACATTACCACCACCAGCATATGCAGCCTTATAGTTGCTGATAGCTGTCTTCATATCATTCTCTGCAGTCAAATCACGTTCAGTTTGATTTGCAAAAGAGTATGCTTTTATCTGCTCAGAATCAGTCGTTCCTAAGGCACTGGAAATTTCATCTTCTGAAAGACCGTTTTTCACAGCATCTTTAATCTTTGTCTGATATTCATCTGATTTCAATTTTTTGTTTATCTGGGAATCTAATTCTTTTTGTTTAGCTTCCTCTATTTTCTTGGTACGCTCTGTTTCGTCTTCAACACTAGCATACTTCTCTTCAATTTTCTTTACTGTATCTTCATCAAGTACAGTTTCTCTTGTAATTAACTCCTTATAATAACTTGTTGCCTTAGAAGTTGCATCTGCTTTGGCATTCTCTTTCGCATATTTAATTAATTTTTCTTCTTCTTTTTGAGTATCTCCGCCATGTTGCAAAGCAATCATACAGTTGCCCGTCTCTAAGGCAGTGTCTGAAACTCCCATATTAACTAGTGCTTCAATTCCTGCTTTTGCTGCGGCCGCTTCTGCTGTATAATTTCCTGTTGTGATAGAAAAGGCATTATCTACTCCACTCATTGCTGAACTTATAAAGAATCTCTTTTGCTTTTCATCAAAACTTGCATTCAATCCCGCATTCTTGCATGCATTTATAAAGTCGTCTACGGTTGTGGAACTGCTTATACCTAACTGCTGCTCCTTATCCCCACTTTTTATCGTAATAACAGAAGAGCCCGCTGTAAACCCGATATCAGACAGTTTTGTCTTTCCACTAAAATCTGCTGTTGTAACTTTTCCACTTGTTACATATTGGGAACTTGCAAGCTGTTTTACCGAAACCTGATGGGAACCCTCTGGAGCATCTTTTTCTGCTGTAATAGAAACTTTTGTATCATCTGATACAGTTGCTTTCTTAGTCAAATAATTCTTCTGCAAACGAAGATTGCTAACTTGATCTGTATATAGTTTATATAACTTTGTATTCAGATCCTTCCACTTTTCCTGTTTCCATTCAAGCTTCTGCTTTTTGTCTGTGGTCTTTTTATTCTTAGTTTTTTGGGCATTTACCAATTCCTTAATAACAGCATCGGTATCTAATCCTGAAAACATACCGGTCATACGAATCGTCATAATGAAAACCTCCTTTTACATCTTTTCGTCAATCATCAAACCTGCCAATTCATTAAGTTTTTCAAGCATTCTAATGGTATCCTCAGAAGGAATCTCTCGAATCACTTCTTTGGTATTAGTATCATAAAGCTTTATGGATACACGGTTACATTCCTCGTGATATGTAAATTCACATCGCGTTCTCTTAAATCGTATATCCGAATTCAGCTTTTCAATCGCTTCTTTTACTCGTTCATTATCAGCTGAGCTGGTTTTTGCATCCACACTTTTTGTTGTATCACTTACCACATTGTTCATTTCCTGTCTGTTATCTGATACACTTTTAACTGTTGCACCAGTCTGCTTGCTATATGTTGAACTCGTATTTACTGGATTTGCTCCATTTACTCTTTCTAACATACATTTTCACCTCCATGTAATCTAAAAGATAATCCA
>DBKX01000077.1:2493-9010 GCA_002297865.1 Lachnoclostridium sp. UBA739 | reverse complement strand
CTAATGCACAGAGCCATCTTGCTTAATCGTTTTGCTTGTATAAGCAGGTGAAAAGAGGATATAAAAAAGGTGACTGTTTAGTCACCTTTTTATTGTAAAATTATTTCTTTTTTGCTTCTGCGTTTAGCTCGTCTACTTTTTTCTGAGCTTTTAATGACATTCTCTTAAAGAACCCTTTTTTCTTTTCAGGTGCAGCTTCAAGTCCGCCACGAATTCCTTTTACATCCATAATGTAAATACCACTAACTGTAGCTTTTACTTCTTTCTTAACAGGAACTAAATCAAAGATTTTTTCATCACAGATCATAGACATAATCTTTGGTCCAATTTTAACCTTTACAATTGGTAGTTTGGAACGACGCGCGTATTTTGGAGTTTGCTCCATAACGATTTTAGGTAAACCAGAATCTGCAAGTTTCAAACGCTTTTTATCGATGACAAGCATTGTTACTACTTGTGAGTTTGCCTGCATTTGAGACTGAGCATCTTCCTGACGTTTTTGAAGTTTTGTACCGAAACGGTAAAGTAAGATTAGAGCGATAACAATAACTGCTAATGCAATTAATAAACCAATAGCCAGTCCGCTTATCGCCATTGCTAACATAGGAAATGTATTGTAATACATAAGACTATGTACCTCCTTATTGATATTATACGTTTGACTAGTTATTTATTTTATCATACCAGAATGAATCTTATCAAGGTTTTCTTGTATGACTTTTTGGGAATAAGAACCGATAAATTTCTTTTCTTCCTTTGAAAGTTTATCTAAATAGATAGGTTCTCCAAACATGATGGTAACATTTGCTTTTCCTACAAAAGGAAAATGATTTTCGAATGCATCATCTGTGTTTGTTAAGGCAACAGGAATAATCGGACATCCTGTCTTTTGGGCAAATTTAAAGCTGCCTTCATGGAAAGGTAATAATTTGTCAGTATGATTTCTAGTACCTTCAGGCATTATAAAAATAGAGTAACCATCTTTTACTTGGTCTATACCCTGTAATATTGTCTTCATGCCTTCCTTGATGTTTTCACGATCTAAGAAGAGGCATTTCATGCATTTCATCCATTGTGCGATAAAAGGCACTTTTTCAATTTCCTTTTTCGATACAAAGCTTGTTAAATTAGGAACCACAGAATAAGCAACGACAATGTCAAAAAAGCCTCTGTGATTTGATACATAAAGTACCGGCTGGTCAGTTGGGACATTTTCAAGTCCAATGACATTTCTTTTAACGCCGCTAAGGAAACAGATTACACCAAAGGCCCATGCAACATGGCTTTGTGCGATCTTAAATACAAGGCGCTCATTCTTTGTAATTTTTCCAATTAACCAGATGACCAGTAGACTTGGAATACTGTAAATAAAATATAATATTAAAAAAATAGCAATTAATAATGTTCTCACAAGAACCTCCTGTTATTTCTCAATTTGTTCAAGCTACAATTAGTATATTATCTGCTTAGGTCATATTATTCACCAGATTCATGAGCACCTTCATCTGGATCACCTTCTTCTTCTGGTGTCTGCGGAGCCTTTGATGGAGTCTCAGGTTTTGGTGTTGGAACTTCTTCACTAGGTTCTGCAACAGGAGCTTTACTTGGCTTACTTGGTTTCTCAGAAGGCTTTAAACTAGCAATAGGTTTTTTGGATGCTTCTGGTGCCGAAGCAGATGCTTCAGGTGAAGGAGAAGGAGTTTCGGCTGTTGTATTGTTTGCTGGAGCTTTTGATACAACAGGCTTCTTACTAGGTGTAACCGTATTTGTGTTATTGTTAGCCGTATTTCCAGAGTTGCTGTTTGAATTAGATGAGGCTACAGGTGTTGGTACACTGCTAGGAGACTGATTATTGTCATATTGATTTGGCGTATCATTAACATATTCACTTTCGTCAGTAATGAATTCATAAGTTGGCTCATAATGATAATATTCATCTAGTGTCATATTATTCTGATACAAATAGGCTGCCATTGGAACGCCTACATAACGGAGATGCCAAGGCTCATATGCATAACCAGTAATATCGCATTTATCTTTTGGATAACGAATAATATATCCGTATAAGTGAGCATTTTCAGCAACCCAAATTCCCTCAGGGGTTTCGCCAAAAGATTCCTGAAGGTCAAAGTTTTCTGATTGACAGGAAATATCCATAACAAGACCAGTCTGGTGTTCACTATAACCAGGTTTTGCTGAGTACTGGCTTGTATGAGTAGTTCCTCTTGTCTTTAAATTCTTCTCATATATTTCTTTTTGTCGATCGTAGGAGCGGTATCCAGAAACAGCCGCAAGCTCTAAATTTTCTTTGGCTGCATCTTGAAACAAGCTTTCTAATGCATCGGCTGCTACCTTGCGCATATACTTTTTCTCTGATTCATAATCTATACTAAAAGTTACATCTGGTTCAACAAGATCAGCTGGTGTATAGTCAGCTGGTAATGAATATTCTTTGTTAACAAGACAAAAAATACTTTCAGGTGTTGTCATAACTTTATCTCTGGAAGGGAGTTCATCTTCTGGTAAAAGTTCTTCTCCAGTTGCTAACGGTTCCTTATCTAAGCTGCCAGAGTCTTCGTTGTAATAATGATGATTATTACTGGAAGTATGCGAGGCTTCTTTATATGATGTGTATGCATAATTAATGCCAAATCCACCTGCTAGTACAACTAAAATGGCACCTGCTACGATTATCTTTTTTTTCATGTACATAACTTCCTATCTTTATATTCTGTTGAAAAATTTAGCCTAAAAATAAAATCTATCTTATTATAGCATATAAAGCGAAAAAATCTAGTTTAAAGTTACTTTGTTTTTAGGGAAGGAATCGCAGAGGACTTTCCTATAAGTTAAGAAAAGGGCTACCTTGAAAGACAGCCCTTAGAAAATAATTTATTTTGTTGTTCTATTTCCTATAGAATCTAAGATAGAATGTTTTAAGTCGTAGAGTTCTTGTGACAAATCGACGTAGACATTATGTGGATTAATAAGACGTCTCGTCTCATCCCAAAGTGTATTTAATTCCTTTTCACAGTATTCTTTGATTTCACGAACACTAGGTGAGTCATAAACACAAGTGCCATGTTGGAAAACAGGAACCAAAATTTCACGAACCGTATAAGTACCTGGATCCAGATAAGTTTTCTTCCATGTTGAAATAGGGTCAAAAATCATAAGAGGTTCATTTTCATCAAATTTTTCATGTTCTAATGCAATAATATCGGCTTTTATCTTACCTGATTCTTTTTCGTATATACGGTATACAGTTTTGTTACCTGGATTAGTAATCTTCCATTGGTTTTCGGAAAGTTTAATTTTCGGAATAAATTTTCCGTCTTTCTCAATGGCTGCCAATTTGTAAACGCCGCCAAATGCAGGACAATCCTTAGAAGTGATTAAGTTTGTTCCAACACCCCAGGAATCGATAGCTGCTCTTTGTGTTTTTAAAGAATCAATTAAATATTCATCTAAATCACTGGATGCGCAGATTCCAGCATCATGGAAGCCTGCATCGTCTAACATTTTTCTAGCCTTCTTAGATAAGTATGCTAAGTCACCGCTATCTAAGCGAATGCCGTATTTTACAGGCATCTTGCCAGCTTCTTTTAATTCCTTGAATACTTGAATTGCATGTGGAACACCAGAGCGTAAAGTATCATAGGTATCCACTAAAAGTGTTGTATTATTTGGATAAAGGTCAGCGTAGATACGGAATGCGGTAAGTTCATCTGGGAAACTCATAATCCAGCTATGTGCGTGTGTTCCAAGGGCAGGGACATCAAACTTCTGAGCACATAGCACATTACTTGTACCTGCACAGCCACCAATAACAGCAGCACGAGCGCCAAGTGTACCAGCATCAGGGCCCTGGGCACGACGTAGACCAAATTCCATTACAGCATCACCTTGAGCAGCATAGCATACACGAGAAGCTTTTGTTGCAATCAGACTCTGATGATTGATGATGTTAAGAAGGGCAGTTTCCACAAGCTGCGCCTCCATAATTGGTGCAACTACTTTCACTAGTGGTTCCATAGGGAACACAACAGTGCCTTCAGGAATTGCATAAATATCACCGGAAAAGTGAAATCCGGCAAGATAATGTAAGAAATCTTCGTCAAATATNNTATTTAAACTACGTAAATAAGAAATATCATCATAGTTGAAGTTAAGTTCCTTAATATACTGAATTACCTGTTCAAGACCAGCACAGATTGCATAACCACTGCCAGAAGGGTTAGTCCTGTAAAATACATCAAATACGACGCGTTCATTGGTATTATTTTTATAGTAACCTTGCATCATAGTGAGTTCGTAAAAATCGGTTAAAAGAGTTAAATTTTCGTACAAGCTCGTCACTTCCTTTTTCTTCTTATTTTGCTTATATGTACCTTATCATATTCATTAAAAGAAAGCAAGCAACAAAGGCGAAGGCTGTCTATTGTAGATGAATATTTGTTATGCTATTATAAATAGGATATAATTAATCATAGTTGCACAGAAAAGGAGGGATACTTTGAGTCATAAAAGAGTTAGGGTATGGATGAGTATTATTTTATGTATTACGTGCTTTGCAACACAGATGGAATTCATACGTGCGGAGAAAGAAAATTATGACGCCCAAGAATATGACATTAGTAAATATGTCAATAATGAAATATTAATTAAACTATCTGAGAATTGCTCTGAGGCTAAAGAAAGAGCGATTCTTAAGAATGCAAATGTTACAGTATTAAAGAAAATGAAATCTTATATAGTTCTACGTACATCAACAAGAGAAATTTTAGGTGATGCAGTTAAGTATCTTAAAAAGAATACATATATTGATTTGGTACAGCCTAATTTTGAATATGAACAGTCAGGAGAGAAGTATACAGGAACCTATGTTAGAGGAGGAGTCACATTTTCACAGAATCAGTGGGGATTAATGAATGATGGAACACTGGAGTTTGTGGATAGGTTTGTTAGTAAGTCGCCAATGATTCAAGCTAAGAAAGGAATTGATATAAATGTTACTCCGTTTTGGTCAGATGTGAAGAATAAAAAAAGTAAACGAGTTATTGTTGCAGTTGTTGATACCGGAATTGATATCAATCATCCTTCCTTTGAGGGGAAACTTTGGAAGAATACCAAAGAAATACCAGGAGACGGGATTGATAACGATAAAAATGGATATATAGATGACTACGATGGATGGAATTCGTATTCTCTTGACTCTGAACTACAAGATGAGGTAGGACATGGGACGCATTGTGCAGGTGTCATTGCAGCCAATGGGCAAGACAATGTATGGGGAGTTACGGGAGAAAGTAATGTAAAAATAATGCCTGTTAAGGTATTTAGTAAAAGTAAAAAAAGGGATTCACGAACTTGTCGAGCAACAAGCTTTAGTATTTTATGGGGACTTGAATACGCACAAGATAATGGTGCGAAAATATGCAATGTTAGCCTTGGATTGGAAGAAAGCGATAGTGTGCTAAGAGAGTTCATGAAATCCTCCGACATGCTTTTTATTTGTGCAGCAGGGAATGATGGAGTGTTCTTGGATTATAGTCCTACCTATCCTGCTTATTATAATTTTTCTAATATTATTTCAGTAGCCAATATTCGATGTGATGGGAAAATGCATGAATCATCTAACTATAGTAGTAAACGTGTTGGGGTAGCTGCACCAGGTGCTGAAATATATAGTACGTTACCTGATAATGACTTTGGTTTTATGACAGGAACCAGTATGTCTGCACCTTATGTTACGGGAGTTGCAGCACTGCTTTATTCTTACACGGATCGAATAAATGCCACGTCAGCTAAAAAACAGATTGAGAAAACAGCTACGAAGTTGGATTCTCTTCAAAAAAAAGTATCAGGCGGTCTTGTGAATGCTTATAAAGCTTATAAAATGGATGTATCAGCACCATCCATTCAATATAAGAGAACGGTTTATAAATCAAAAGGCTATGTGAGTGTAAAGTTAAATGTTGCTGATTATGGGAATGCAGGTTTGAAGTATGTACGCTGGCTGAAAGGCAGTCATACTGTATCGAATTTCCAAAATGGGAATAAGGGCGTTAAAATAAGTTCAACAGGTACATTTCATGCAAAATCTTCAGGAACATATACGATTTACGCTATAGATAAAAGCGGTAATGAAACTGTCAGAAAGCTAACCATTAATGTACCAGTGCCTAGTTGGATTGAACTTAGCAGTTCGTCTGTTACATTAAAGAAAGGGGCATCCTATAAGATTAGTCCATACGTGCATCCGAGTAGTGTCTATGTAAAATACACGTACCAATCTTCTGATAAAAAAATAGCGAGTGTGGATTCAAAAGGTAAAATAGTTGCTAAGAGAACAGGAAAAGCAACTATTATCATAAAAACCCATAATGGGAGGCGAACTACTCTAAAGGTTATTGTAAAATAGCAGAAAAAGCCCAGGCATTTTCTTAATGTTTGGGCTTTACATATGTGAGGGAAAATGATACACTAGAAGTGGAAATGATAATCAGTATCATGA
>DBKX01000077.1:197-2480 GCA_002297865.1 Lachnoclostridium sp. UBA739 | reverse complement strand
CGATGTGTTTATATGGAATAGTTCTCGCTAACCTTACATATAGAAGGAGTGAATAAAATGCCGGATAACGATAGAGTGGAAGAGGTAAGAAGTGAAAAAACGATAATGAGACAGTTAATACTTGAGAAATTAAAGAAAAGAAACTGTAGGATAACTGCTCAGAGAAAATTAATTATCGATATCATTTTAGAAAATAAGTGTTCATGTTGTAAAGAAATCTATTATCAGGCAATTCAGAAAGACGCAACAATAGGAATCGCCACAGTATATCGTATGCTTGCACTGTTGGAGGAAATTGGAGCAATAAATCGTAAGAACATGTATCAGATACAGTCAGAAACACTAGGAGAGAATAATGTGATGACTAGTGCCCAGGAAGAAAAGATTATATTCGTGGACAAAAACAATCGAGTTGAACTGATACAGGCAAGCTGGTACAATGAAATAAAAGAGCACTTAAAGAATAGAGGCATGATTCAGGACGAGGACATTGCGATTGTAGTCAAGGTAAAAGAGCCTTGTTAGAAAGGAAGAGGATATTATGACAGATATTATTGTAATTGGAGTCATTGTGCTTTTGATGGTGTTGGTTGTTTATAATCGTGTAAAAGCGAAAAAGTCAGGCAAAGGAAGCAGCTGCGGATGTGGATGCAGCGGATGTTCTAGTGCGGGATGTTGTGGAAGTGAGGAGAAATAGTAGGATTAATTCTTTTGAACAAATGCTTTGGCATGTTCTATGGATGTTGTAGAATAAAATGTTTCATTACTAAAGGATTCAAAGAGTTCAATAGTAAGAAACATTTTTTTTGTACTAAATTGACATTGTATTATAGTGTCAAAAGAAATAGATACTTTTGTATGGTGTATATTAAGGAACTTTGTTATAATTCGAATAGGTATAAAGAGGAATTGGAGGTAAATATGGAACTAGTTATAAAAAAATTTAAGGTCAAGGGATTCTTAGGTCGTTATATACTAGAAATGGATTTTGAGCATAACGTAAAGGTTATTGTTGCAGAGAACGGTTTTGGTAAAACCACACTATTAAATATGTTATGCTATACAATTTCTGGGGACAAAAAAGAATTAGATAAATTAAAACAATATGATTTTGAGTATGTGGAACTTATATTTGGATCTGGAAAAGAAGTACATATAGCAAGAGAAGAATTGGAGTTTGGAGAATCTGTTGTATTGAAAAATGCCACTCCTGGTTTTATTCGTCTACAGAGAATAGTATCGCAAGAGGAATTTATGGATATTCTTAAACAAATTAGATATGACAGAATATCTGGTGAGATGGACGGTAAACTTCACGAATATGGGATTTCTTGGAGAGGCATAAAGAGATACCTTGATTCACTAGATAAGGAAAGTGTAGAACAATTTTTGAATGAGTCACTTGAATCAAAAATACGAGTAATAAGGGAAGAAATGAAAGTTTCCGTAAAACCATTACCGACATATCGCAGATTAGAAATTGATTTTTCTAATGCATATGATAGAAGGATGAGAAGGAATTCATCTAGTTATGAGATTGACAAAATAGAGAATGCGTTAAAGGGATTACACTTTGGAATGAGCGATGTCAACGAAAGATTGAATGAAATTAAACGTAAAATTGAAGAAAGCTATCGAACTGCTTTTGCTGAAATTTCAGCACAGATATTAAAAGATATTTCATTAGGAAAGGAAGTACAAAAGGTAAAAATAGAAAATTATAAACCATTACTTCAAATAATTGATAGAATCGATGAAAAGTATTTAAACAAGGAAGAAAAATGTGTAGTTAAGGAGTATCTTGAAAAGCATGATCCAGAAAACATTACAAGCAAAGAGTATAATTATTTTTTGGAAAAGTTATTGCAGATATCGAAAGGACAAGAAGAACAAGAAGAAAAAATTTATGAGTTTAAGAAGTTGTGTGATAAGTATTTGGAAAATAAAGAGTTTGTATATGATGCTTCTAAGTTGGAGTTCTATTTTAGAGAGACAAAAGTGTATAAGGGAGAACAGAGAATTGTACCTATTCAGAAGTTATCATCAGGAGAAAAACAAATTGTTGCATTATTTTCAATGCTCTATCTAGGAGATGAAGAGGAATACGCAATTCTTTTTGATGAACCAGAATTATCATTGTCTATAGAATGGCAACAAATGATTCTTGAAGATATCTATAAGTCAAATAAATGCAAACTATTAATAGCCACAACTCATTCACCATTTATTTTTGATAATGAACTAGATCAATATGCAGTATCTTTGGAGGAGTACATAAAAGAC
>DBKX01000077.1:0-172 GCA_002297865.1 Lachnoclostridium sp. UBA739 | reverse complement strand
AAGCAAGGAAAAAAGTATTTTTGTTTATGATAAGTTTGTGCGTGAACACGGAAGAGATCACGATGGAATTTTCTGTTTCTTTGAAGGAAAGATGGATCATACATATTATGGACCGATCATTCGGGTTAAAGCAAGTGAAAAAAACATTTCAGCAGAACTTTATCCTATTGAT
>DBKX01000351.1:37520-40982 GCA_002297865.1 Lachnoclostridium sp. UBA739 | reverse complement strand
ACCAGCAACGCTCTATTCGACTCACTCATGCCATAGCGAATAAGCTCCGAGATCCGGTGCCATATATTAGCCACGTCTGCCTTTATTGTTCCATAGATTATTTGTCTTCTAAACTTTGATGCAAACACGATATGGTATTTGCATTCCCACGTTGTATGTGATAAAGTATTTTTATCCATTTGGATTTCCTCCTTTGCTATTTGTAGTGCGGTTTAGAACCCTCACTTATTATAGCACAGGAGTTTTTTTTATCTAGGGCTAAAGCTGATAGGGGGGTCCACCTGCATAGCAGGTGGTTTATTGTAACTAGATACAACAAAAGCAGCGCTTATAGCGCTGCTCCAATTATCTTATACTCTCCCAAAATGCCGTTTCTTGGATTTTGACGCCTAGCCAATGCTAGGTGGGTTACCGCATATAAGCTTCTGCCTTCCACTACAAACGGAGGCTTGGCATCCACTTACGAATGTAGGAATCCCAATTCAATAAATGTAGGTTCAAAATACAAGATTGTCGAACACCCCAGGAATCTTTTGTTTGTTCTATTATAACACTTCTACGCTTGTCTTGTCAAAGATAAATTGGAATGTGGTACCCTTTCCCAATTCACTTTCAACTTCTATTCTGCCATCGTGTTTTATTGCAATCTGCTTTGCAATTACAAGCCCTAAACCAGAGCCTTGTGCATTTTGCCTTAACCTTGACTTATAAAACTTTTCAAAGATAAACGGCAATTCTTCTGCTGCAATACCAATTCCTTGGTCAGTAATTTTTACTGCAATGTTATTATGTACCTCAATATCAATTTTTATAACTGAATCCTCGTTGGAAAATTTAATTGCATTATCCAAAATAATCAAGAACATTTGTCGCAAACGGTCGTAATCACCTAGCATCATGATACACTCATCACTATATTGTAATGTTAAAGCGATATTTTTCTTAGCCGCCACAACGTGTATTCCGCGAATAATGTCATTAAACACCTGCACGAGATTCACTGGCTCTTTCTCTATTTCGAAATCAGGATTTTGCATTTTAGATAACGTAAGAAGATCTCCAACTAGACGCTCCATGGATTTACATTCATTGAGCATTCTCTGATAGTACTGTAATTTCTTCTCTTCCTTTGTTACCACGCCATCTACTAACATTTCAGAATAG
The DNA here is from genome assembly GCA_002297865.1 of Lachnoclostridium sp. UBA739. Next base: position 39,818 of record DBKX01000351.1, on the reverse strand, counting down.
CCACGCATAACGGTGATTGGAGTTCTCAGCTCATGGGAAACATTTGCAAAAAAGTCCCTACGCATCTGCTCCATGTTATTGCGTACTTCTTCATTCTCTTTCAACTTATCCGACAATATATCAATAGAACTAGCTAATTCACCAATTTCTCCTCCATGATGAATATCTGTTTTCGCTTCATAATCTCCTTCTGCAAGACGAAGTGCAATTTTTCGCATCTTCGAAATTGGACGAGAGAATTTTCCCGCAAGAAAAATGGAAACAATGAAAGAAATAATTAATGCTGCAATACTACTGATAACGATATATCTTTGCCCACTATATAAGATCATCTGATCCTGGGGAACCGAAACAATCATAATAGCTCCACTGACATTTCCACCTGAATCTTTTATTGGCACTGCAACACGTACGCTTTGTCTATAATAAAGAGAATCATAACCCGAACTGGAAGCTACGTTTCCTTCAAATGCTAACTTTAATATCTTTACCATAGCTTTAGGAAGTTCATCTCCCATTAGCCTTTCACTGTCACAGTTTGTATATCCTTCATCTAAGGCAAATGCAGAATTCATATTGGAAACTATGTAAATATCCGTTTCTTTCTGATCAAATACTGATTTTGTAGCAGCAAAATATGCACTAAAACCCGTTCGATCTTTTTCCCTTGCATACACAGATACATTCTGTGCAATTCGCTCTGCCTTTTTCGCTAAATCATCACGAAATGTATTAATGGTACTTTTCTCATATAATTTCATGTAGATTACACTTAATAAAATAGCAAACATACAAATAACTAATGCAAAATACATAAATAGCTGAAATAATAGTTTCTGATAGAAGCGGTTGCCATTCCTTTTCTGTTCTTTTTCTTCCATTACTCTCTCCACTATTCTTCTACATCAAATTTGTATCCCACGCCCCATATGGTCTTAATGCTCCACTTTGGATGTTCAACTTTATCAAGTTTTGCTCGTAGCCTTTTTATATGTGAATCTACAGTTCTGGAATCCCCAAAATAATCAAATCCCCATAAACTATCTAATAAATTATCCCTTGTAAAAACCTTGTTTGGATTATTTGCCAGAGTCCACATTGTTTCTATTTCACGTTTCGTAAGCGACATCTTTTTTCCTTGAATTGTTAGAACATATTCATCTAGATTAATTGTTAGATCTGCAATGGAAACCTGGTTTCCTGTGTTGTTCTGACTCGTATTCGTATTTACCCTTCTTAAAACCGCCCTTAATCGTGCCATTACTTCACTTGGACTAAACGGCTTTACTATGTAATCATCAGCGCCAATATCTAATCCCATAATCCGCTCAAAATCTTCTCCTCTAGCGGTAATTAAAATAATTGGTACACTGGACTTGCTTCTTATCTTCCGACATACTTCATAACCATCTTCCTTTGGCATCATAACATCTAATAAAACCGCCTGTGGATTGCAGGTTTCAAAACATTCCAATGCTTCTGCACCATCTTTGGCTATAACAGGTTCATACCCTTCTTTTTCCACATATGTAGATAAAATATCGGTAATGTCTTCATTATCATCCGCGATTAATATGGCTCCCACTTATATTACCTCCATATACATTTTGATTTCCCTCATTTACAATACAACATTATAATCAATTTTGGTTATTTTAACAAGTATCAAATGCTATTTCCTAAATATTTTTACATTCTTGAAGTCAGTAAGAAATTTCTTAATTTTTTCTTACACTGCCACCTTTTTGACAAATACTTGTTTTATAGTATAGATAGATGTATACATATAAATGGAAAGGGGGTCAAAAGATGAGATTGTCTTCTTTTATGAAAAAGCTCAGTTTGACTGCACTTCTATTTCTAGCTTTCTTGTTGCTGCCAAATCCAATTTCAGATAAGATGGTTTGTACGGCGAAAGCATCTGAAATAGATAACGATGATGATGCTTGTAGAATTAAACTAAACGTAAAATCCAAGTCATGCGTCAAAGATGAGACTTATACACTAAAAGTGTATCGTACTTCAAAAAATCAGAAGGTCAGCTTCAAGTCTAGTGATTCTTCCATTGTAACTGTAAAAAAGACAGAAGATAAAGAAGCCGCAATCACTGCCAATGAGGTCGGTGAAGCAACCATTACAGTTACCGTTAAAGAAGGTTCCAAAACCATAACTTCTTTAAAATGTGATATCACTGTTACACCTCCTGCTGTAAGCGTTAAAATAATTAATGGAAAGATAACCCTTTCTGAAAATGAAAAAGTTAAATTGAAGGACGAATTAAAGCCATCTACAACTTGC
>DBKX01000351.1:13914-37462 GCA_002297865.1 Lachnoclostridium sp. UBA739 | reverse complement strand
GTGTTGTTACTGTAAGTTCTGGTGGAGTTATTACTGCTGTAGGTGAGGGAAAAACTTATGTTTATGCCGTAATTGACAATGGCCGTTACGACCGATGTTTAGTTGAGGTAGTAAGATAATTTAAACATTACATCTAATAAAGAGGGAGTTCATCCAATTATGAACCCCCTCTTTATTTATATCATTCCCATCACTCTTAATATAAAAATCCATGCAGTTAAGGTAACTGCTGAGAGAAGCGTCGTTAACACAACAATACCTGACGCAAGTATACCATCATTATTCATGTTTGCAGCCATAATATAGCTTGTAACAGTTGTCGGTGCCCCTAGCATAATTAGAAATGCAATCAAGTCATAATTGCGAAATCCAAGTGCAATTGCAATCGGCATGAAAATAAGTGGTAACCCGATAAGCTTTAAAAAACTCGCTATTATGGTCGGCTTCGCTTTCTTTATAGCCTTTCCTCCTTCAAAACCTGCACCAATCGCAAGCAAAGCCAGTGGTGAAGCTATAGAAGCCAAGTTTCCAGCTGTTTTTTCTAATATCGGTGGTAAATAATCATAAATATGTACCAAAGAACCAGTCATTCCAACTAAGATACCAAGAATAATCGGATTCTTCAAAATATTAAGAAAGGCACTTCGAATTCCTTTCCCATCCGTATTACTTCCTTCCATCGTAAGAACTATGACAGAATATATGTTAAACAGTGGTACTGCACCAATAATCATTAATGGAGCCATACCAGAATTGCCATACATATTTTGAATAAATGCTACACCTAGAATTGCTGCACTTCCACGAAAAGAGCCCTGAACAAAAGCTCCAATCATAGATTTCTCTTTCATAAGCAGCCTTGCTGCTCCCCAGATTCCAAAAAATGAAACAGTTGTACTAATCATACAAAATAGCAAAAAGCGAATATCGAACACATCATTTATGTTGGCAGATGCAATATCTTTAAACAATAAGACCGGCAATGCAGCCTTGAATACGAACTTATTACTTACACGGACAAATTCATCGGTCAACATGCCAATTGGGCCAAAACACCAGCCAAGCAGCATTAATAAAAATACTGGCATGGTGGCATTTAAACTGAAAATAAAATCACTCATTAGACGTGATACATTTCCTTATAATATTCTTGATATTGACCTGTCGTAATATGTTCCATCCACTTCTGATGCTCCAAATACCACTTTATGGTAAGTCGGATTCCATCTTCAAACTTTGTTTCTGGATACCAGCCCAAATCCTGTTTGACTTTATCTGGTGCAATTGCATATCTTCTATCGTGTCCTTTTCGATCTTCAACATAGGTAATTAAATCACTGTTTATATATGCTTTTCTAGCATCGTCATCTGGTAATAATTCCTGTAATGTAGTCAAAATAATATTTACAATATCAATATTTGCTTTTTCATTATGACCGCCCACATTATACACTTCTCCTAACTTTCCGTTATCAATTACCATAGAAATAGCTTTGGCATGATCCATAACATAAAGCCAGTCACGTACATTTAATCCGTCTCCATAGATAGGAAGTTTTTTACCTGTTAAAGCATTATGGAACATAAGTGGAATCAGTTTTTCCGGGAACTGATAAGGACCATAGTTATTGCTGCATCTCGTAATATTAGCTGGGAAATGATACGTATCAATATAAGATTTCACGAGCATATCGGCTGAAGCTTTACTTGCTGAATATGGGCTATGAGGATCTAACGGCGTAGTTTCATAAAAATAGCCACCATCGTCGTCTAAGGAACCATAAACCTCATCCGTTGATACTTGAAGATATTTTTTTCCTTCCTTAAAGCCATCTTCGGTTTCCCACGCATTTTTTGCAACATTAAGCAGATTCAATGTGCCCATAATATTTGTTTGTGCAAAAACTTCAGGATTACGTATACTTCTATCCACATGACTTTCTGCTGCAAAGTGAACCACATAATCAATGTCATTCTCTTCAAATATTTTTGTTATAACAGCTTTGTCACAAATATCTGCTTTTACAAACTGATAATTTGGATTTGACTCTACATTTTTCAGATTTTCCAGATTACCTGAATATGTTAATTTATCAGCATTAATTATTTTAACGTTGCCTTTTTTGATTTCGAATAAATACTCAATAAAATTAGCACCTATAAATCCTGCTCCACCAGTCACTAAATATGTTTTCATGCTTCTCCTCCTTTTTCGCCGTACCGCTTTCCATAATCTAATAAGGCTTCTTTCCAGTCTTTCATTCTATAATCGGTCTCCGTATTTAATTTATGATTGTCCAGTACGGAATACTCTGGTCTATCTGCCTTGGCATTATATTCTTCTGACGTAACAGGATGAACAATAACCTGCTTATGAAATACACGAAAAATCTCTTTGGCAAACTCATACCAAGTCGTACTGCCCTCGCAAGTCCCGTGATAAATGCCATATTGTTCTGTCTTAGCTAAATACCATAACATGTTAGCAAGTTCTACTGTTGTAGTAGGTGTTCCGTACTGATCATTTACTACTCGCAGCTCTTTATGTGTATCTGCTAATGATAACATGGTTTTTACAAAGTTTTTTCCATCACCGTAAAGCCATGCCGTACGAACGATAAAAACCTTGTCCCATTCTTCCATAACTGCCTGCTCTCCAGCTAGTTTCGTTCTTCCATATGCACTAACTGGATTGGTCTTATCTGTTTCTATATATGGTTTCTTTGCCTTTCCATCAAATACATAATCTGTTGAAACATGTATCAGTTTTGCATCTACTTCCTTAGCAGATCTGGCTAGATACCTTGGACCATCTCCATTAATTTTTAGTGCCTCCGCTTCATTTGATTCGCATAAATCTACTTTGGTGTATGCTGCACAGTTGATAATGACATCAGGATTTTGTTCTCTTACAAAAGAAGAAACCACCTCTCGATCTGTAATATCTAATGGATAGATTGGAAAAGGTGCTTCCTTAGCAGATGATGCACTTCCTGTTAAAATTAATGTAACTTTTGATTCACTGGCTAAAAGTTCATACAAAGCTCTTCCTAACTGTCCATTTGCACCAGTTATCATTACTTTCATGTAATTACCTCCAAATAACTTACTACAGCATTTCTATTTTGAGAATGGTGCATATTTTGTATCTTTTTCTGACAAGATGATTTTAGCATCTATCTCTGGCCACTCAATTCCAATAGCTGGGTCATTCCACATAAAACCTGCTTCCTCTTCTGGATGATAATAATCCGTTAATTTGTATAAGAATTCTGCATAATCAGATAATACCAAAAAACCATGTGCAAACCCTTCTGGAATATAGAACATGTTCTTCTTTTCACTGTCTAGCACAATACCAAACCATTTTCCATAAGTAGCAGAGCCTTTGCGAATATCTACTGCCACGTCAAAAACTTTCCCACTTACTACTCGAACTAGTTTTCCCTGCATATGTTCTTTCTGATAGTGAAGTCCTCTTAATACACCTTTTCTAGATGCACTTTGATTATCCTGCACGAATACCATATCTAACCCTGCTGCCTTAAACTGTTCGTATTCATAGGAAACAATATTGTATCCCCTTGCATCCCCAAATACCTTTGGTGTTATCTCGTATAACCCTTCTATATCTCCACATTTCTTGAATTCAAAGTTATTCATTTGCTTCCTCCTTAAATCAAATCCTGTGCAATATCCAGCAAGTATTGTCCGTAATCTGTTTTTAACATTGGCTGTGCTAATCGTATTAACTGCTCTTTTGTAATAAATCCTTTTTTATATGCAATTTCCTCAATACAGGAAATGTATAGACCTTGTCGTTTCTGAATGGAAGCAACATAATTAGATGCATCTAATAAAGAATCATGATTACCCGTATCTAACCAAGCCATTCCTCGTCCCATTGTCTCAACATGCAGCTGCCCCTTTTCCATATAGGCATTATTTACTGCTGTGATTTCCAATTCTCCTCTCGCTGATGGCTTAACATTCTTGGCAATGCCAATTACCTGATTGTCATAAAAATAGAGTCCTGGAACTGCGTATTTGGATTTTGGATGTTCTGGTTTTTCCTCAATGGATATAGCCTTTCCGTCTTCATTAAATTCTACGACTCCATAAGCTCTCGGATCTCTAACGGGATACCCAAAAATAGCCGCACCCTCTCTAAGCTCTGCACATCTTATTAAGGTACTAGAAAAACTTCTTCCATAGAAAATGTTGTCTCCAAGAATTAAGCATACCGAATCATTTCCTATAAATTCTTCTCCTATGATAAAGGCTTCTGCTAATCCATTGGGTGCATCCTGTACCTTATAAGAAATGGATAATCCGTACTGTTCTCCAGTTCCAAAAAGCTGTTTAAAACATGGCAAATCTCGTTCTGTTGAAATGATTAGTATATCCCTGATTCCTGCTAACATTAAAGTGGAAAGCGGATAATAAATCATGGGTTTGTCATATACAGGAAGAATCTGCTTGGAAACTGCCTTTGTCAATGGATAAAGTCTCGTTCCAGAACCTCCTGCTAAAATTATACCCTTCATGCCATTACCTCCATTATAATTCTCAATTTATTTATTATATCCTACCTATTGCTTGCGTTCAATATAAATTTAGAGTGATAAGTCTTTAAGACGGCCTTTTGAGTTTGCAATTTTCTTTACACTTTCTTTATTTACATTTTTGTCCTATAAACTTATAATTACTTTAATTGCTTAGAATATAAGTATAATACGGGAGGTTAATATTTATGCTTAAGTTGTATGTCTGTCCCAAGTGCAAAACATTTCGATATGTATCCAAAAAAAATATCACTTGTTTTAAGTGTAACACGCAGATGCTTCTTTCCAATGTGTCTTATTCTGACTTTATTGATATGAGCCCCGAAGCCAGGTTACAGTGCATAAAGCATACGATACAGCTAAAAACGTAATTCGTTTTTATAATAATTCACTGAACTTACTTTCGAATTTTGTTTTTATCATTGACTTTGTTTCATAGAACTTCTTATAATGTATGTAGTGCATAGGATTTTATTATACTAAGCTTATAATCCATATTGGAAAGGATGTTTTCTATGGGAAAAGTAGAGCGAAAGAAGAAGGAGAAAAAGGACGCCCTATTAAACACCGCTTTTGAATTATTTACAACAAAGGGAATTCACAAAACTTCTATCGCCGATATTGTCGAAAAGGCCGGTGTTGCCAAAGGTACTTTTTATCTCTACTTCAGTGACAAATATGACATTCGCAACAAATTAATTTCTCATAAGGCAAGCCAGTTATTCCATAGTGCAAAAGAAGCTATGCAGGAAGAAACTGACCTCACCGATGTGTCAGACCGAGTTATTTTTATTGTAGACCACATCTTAAATCAGCTCACAGAAAATAAGGTCTTGCTAAATTTTATATCTAAAAATTTAAGCTGGGGTGTTTTCAAAAGTTCCATTATATCTAAGAATGATGCTCTGGATATCAACCTTTTTAATGTCTACAATGCATTGATTGAAGATTCCGGTCATAATTTTGAAAATGCGGAAATTATGTTATATATGATTATAGAATTAGTTGGATCCACTTGTTATAGTCCAATTCTATACAATGAACCAACATCTATTGAAGAGTTTAAACCCTTTTTATATCAGACAATTCGTCATATATTAGAAGCCCATCGTTTAGATTAGACGATGGGTTCTTTGTTACCTTAAAACATCACATCTTTTATTTAAATATTCTTTCTACAAATTCTTTCATTTCAGCCCATGCCTTCATACCAATCTCATCTTCTGGAAATGATAACTGAAAATCATGGGATTGTCCTTCATATGTAGTCTGTGTTACATCTACACCAGATTCCTTGCAGGCTTTTGCAACCATCAAGGAATCATCTCTTAACACTTCGTATGAACCAACCTGTATCAGCAAACTTGGAAATCCCGTAAAATCTGCATAGGCAGGAGAAACATATGGTTTCTTTAAGTCTTCATTTTTAAAATAACGTGAAAACTTGACTTCCGATGCAAGTTTCAAGCCGGAGCTACCAAGAAGTAAATCTAAATCCTTATTTTCTTCCGCTGATCCTTTGTTTGTTTCGATACATGCCCAAGGTGATATTGCAATAATTCCCTTTGGTAAAGGCAAAGAGTTGTCTCTTAAATACAAAGCTGTAGTTAACACAAGGTTTCCACCAGCAGAATCGCCAGCAAACACGATATCCTCTGACTTATGTCCTTGTTCTAATAACCACTTATAGACCAAAACTGCATCGTCTAATGCCGCGGGAAATACATTGGTTGGTGCCACACGATAATCAATACTATAAACTTCTGCTCCTCCTGCTATTTGAGAATAATGAATAGCAGTATTTCGATATAAATCAAAAAAAGCAACTGCGTATCCCCCACCATGAAGCTGGTAAATAACCTTTCCGTTCTTATTCTCTGGAATTAGATGTTCTACTGGAACATTTCCAACATTGAACTTCTCTAACTTATAGCCCTCTGGTGCCTCCCAATCAGAAGGAATAAATTCACCATTTGGCAATGCATCAAAAAGCTGTATGATCGGTTTTAACTGTTCCTTTTGTTCTTCATACTCCATATAACCACTCTCTTCCTCTATGATAAAATCAAATACAATTAAATTGTACCATATCTTTTTTTACATGCATATAATAATGTATATTTTCATCCTTATGGAGCATAAAAATGGGAAAAACATTGTTAAGCATCGGACAAAAGGTTCCTGACTTTAGTGCTATCACAACGATGGGACCTATTAAAATGTCTGACTACAAAGGTAAATGGGTTGTTTTCTTTTCCCACCCTGGTGATTTTACGCCTGTCTGTACTACAGAATTTATTGCATTTGCAACAATGGCAGATGAATTTGAAGCTTTAAATGCAAAACTCTTAGGCATCAGTATTGACAGCAATCCCTCTCATCTTGCTTGGGTGCAAGGTATTTATAAAGCTTCTGGTGTAACAATACCATTTCCAATCATTGCTGACCGTGTGGGCGAAATTGCAAGATTGTATGGCATGGTTGCCGATGATGTAAGTAAAACAGAAACGGTTCGCAATGTTTTCATTATTGATCCAGAACAACGCATTAGAGCCATTCTAATTTATCCTCTAACCAATGGACGTAACATACCTGAAATTCTTCGTTTACTTACCGCCTTACAGACATCTGACAAATACAATGTTGTAACACCTGCTAACTGGGAACCTGGGGAAGCTGTTCTTATCCCAGCCCCAAAAGATTACGCTAATCTGATGGAACGGGAAAATAACGCTGCAGCACTAAACCTTGATTGTGAGGACTGGTGGTGGTGTTATAAGTATATCGGGGGAGATAAGTAAATAATTAATGGTTAAAGGCTACTTCTTTCTATTAGGATGAAGTAGCTTTTTACAATCTCCTTTGACTTATCAGAATTATATAGTAAAATAGATTAAGTAATGTAATACAAAGTGAAAAAGGAGGAGCTACATGAAACGAAGACTAAGTCTTATACTATCTCTGTGTTTAGTACTTATTTTATGTACACCTATTGGCAATTTGAATGCCGCTGCTACATATAAGCTAAATGCAAAAACCAGAACTCTGAACGGCGTTGGTAAAAAATGTACGTTGACCTTAACTGCACCAAAAGGAACAAAGGCAGCTTGGAAAAGTTCAAACTCTAAAATTGCCAGTGTAACTTCTAAAGGTGTTGTTACTGCTAAGAAAAGAGGTACTGTAACCATTACCTGTACCGCCAAAAAGAACACTGTAACCAAAAAATTAACCTGTAAAGTAACCGTTAAAGTACCAGCATAAGCGATTGAATTCACGAATGCTATTATTGACAGTGAATACGATGCACATGTACTTGTTTTAGGGACAACATATGATTTTAATGCAAGGCGGATTTCTTCCTCCACAAAAAGTGCATCAACTGATGTGATTCGCTTTTATGTAAAGGACCCCGCAAAGGCCATTGTAAATGAAAAAACTGGGTTGGTAACTCCATTAAAATCTGGTTATACTACATTAACTGTATGCTGCGGCGCAACTGCAGAAAAAGCAATTGACCCAGATAATCCAATCAAACAAACAATTAATCTGTTCATAACAAAACCATCTGTAACGGTAAAGGATGTAAGCCTTGCCAATAGTCATGAACTACAGATTACATTTAGCCAGCCAATCAACTCGTCCACTGTTCTTTCAGGAACTTTTCTAACCAGTGGGATTTTCATCCAAAGTGGTAAAGATGCTGCTGAAATTGGCACGCTAACAGGAGCATTATCAGAAGATAAAAAGGTGTTGACGATTACGAACAAGAATGCTTTTAATGGTACTTATAATATTTCCTTACGAAATACTATACTGTCGGAAACGGGTTATGCCCTAACTCCATATACAGAAAACAAGGTGTTAAAAGATACTATAAACCCTACATATTTGGGATGCAGTGTAGATGATACAGGTTTAGTTGTCTCTCTTAATTTCAGCGAACCTATATCGATTGATAATCTTGTTCCTTCTGCCGTAAAACGTCCAGACAAGATTACAATGGTTTATACCTCACCATTTACAACCAAAAGCAACTATAAACTGTCTAAGGATAAGAAATCCATTCTGTTAGACTTAACAGGAATCGCACCTGCTGATCAGAATGTTGCGATTGAAGTAACTTTATATGGTATCGTGGATCTGGCAAACAACCCTACCAATCCTTATCCATTAGTTGCTTCTATTTACACGAATACCACTGGAGCAACACAAGCTGAACTAGTCAATGCATACCGCAACGGAAACAGTCTAGTTGCTGCATTTAATAAGTCTATACAGGCTCCTGGCTATGCTATCGTAAATGGCAGTTTCTTATCTGGTGAAGTGAACAAAACCAACAAAAAAGAAGTTATCTATCATATTAATGATACTTCTTTACTAAATTGCAAAACTGGCTTAAATGTTGTTTTCTATAACTACAGCACATACAATGCTGGTGCAACTTCTACTACTGCACAGCGTACAGTGAACTTTGGTTCCGGAGCTTCATTGCCTACAATAACAAACTCTAGCTTTACTACAAAGAAAGTAAATTCGATTACTTCCAATGTTTTGACATTAACATTTAACCAAACTGTAACTTTGCTTGAGAGAACTGGTCAGATTACCGGACGCAGCACTTTAGACGGTATCGTTGGTGCCAATACCAAGTATCAGTATACGGCAGAAGCAGTTGATAATACAGTTACCCTCACACTGACTGGTTCCTTTACTGAACTTGCTACATACACATTTTCAATTCCTGATTCTTTCGTAATGGATGCCTATTATAACTATAATGCAGGTCTTTCTGTAACGGCTGCTAAACTTGCTGGTGAAACTTCTGTCCTTCCAGGTCCACGTAGCATTCAGATTGCAGGGACAGCCAATCAGCATATATATGTTACCTTTGATAATATGCTCGATCAATCAACTGCCGAAAATAAGGATAATTACAATATCTCAGGTATCACCATCCAATCGGCACAGCTTGTCTGCAATACCTATAACTGTCCCGCTATTGTGAAATTAACGGTTGTGCAAAATTCTATTATAGACAATGCGCCTTATGTAGTGAAAATCTCTGGTTTACGAGGTTATAAGAGTACCTACACAACGATGGAGCCTTATGAAAACATGATTATATTAAGTAATAACCAGACTTTAGAGCCTGCAACTGTTACTGCTGTTAAGGATACTATTACCTTGGCATTTCCAACACCTCTCATAAGTGGGACACCAACTAATATTGATTATGCGATTGCTGCCAATGGAACTGCTGTTACAGTGAAATCCGTAAATGTTAATGGATCCACTGTAACAATCACACTGACCAAAGAATTAACAGCTGGTCAATCCTTATTGTTAAAACCTTCTCAAAGTAATTATTTAATTGATGTGAATAACAAAAAGCTGCTCAATATGCCTTTATCTGTGATTGTCAGCTAGTAGACTCACGAAGTCAGCTCATATGCAAAAAAGACCGTATACCATTGATTTGGCATACGGTCTTTCATTATTTCGTCTTTTCAGTATAAATCGTTGCGATATCTTCAATATCTCCCTTCGCAATTAACTGACCATGTTCAAGGATAATCCCTTTATTACAGATACGTTTCACCTGTGGAAGTGAGTGAGACACGAATAACACCGTAACCCCACTGTCAAACATTGACTGAATCTTCGCTTCACATTTCTTACGGAATTTAGCATCTCCAACTGCTAATACTTCGTCCAGAATTAAAACATCCGGCTGTACAACTGTTGCAATTGCAAAACCTAAACGAGATTTCATACCAGAAGAATAGTTCTTGACTGGAACATCAATAAATTTACCTAATTCAGAAAACTCTACTATTTCATCGTACTTTTCACGAATAAAATCTTTGGAATATCCCAATACAGTACCATACAAATAAATATTTTCTGCTCCCGTATATTCTTTATCAAAACCAGCTCCTAACTCAAGAAGTGGTACGATTCTGCCTTTTACTTTCACAGAACCCTCAGAAGGCTTTTGCACCCCTGCAATTACTTTCAGCAAGGTACTTTTTCCTGCACCATTTAAACCAAGAATACCAAGTCTATCCCCTTTATTAATCTGAAAAGTAACATCATTTAAAGCAAGAAATTCATTAAACATAATTTCTTTCTTTACAAACTTAATAAAATATTCTTTTAAGTTATCTACCTTTTGTGAACTAATATTATAACGCATCGTGACATGATTCACGTCTACAGCTACTTTACTCACAATGCACCTCCATCTTTCATGAACTACGTTTTCTTTGCTCTTACTCTACACGTAAAGGATGAATTTATCCTGTTTCTTGTAGAACATAACAGTACCGACAATCAATGTCCCAAAGCTAAATACAGTAGCGTACACGATATGTCGGACTTCAATCGGCGTACTGAATACGGCTGAACGGAATAGAGAAATCAAACTATAGATTGGATTTAACTCTAATATCCATGCCTTTCCTGTAGCATATAATCTTTCTACTGGATAGAAAATAGCCGCTGTATACATGATAATCATCAATGCTACTGACCATAAGTATTCTAAATCACGGAAGAACACTGACAAGGTTGCTAAAATCATTCCCACACCGTAAGCCATTACAAAAAGCAATGCCAAAGGTACAACCGAGAATAGAATGTAGTATGTGATATTTACTCTTAACACAATACTAACTGCAACTAATACAATCAATGAAATTAAAAACGTAATATAATTGGAACATACACTGGATAATGGATAAATGTATATTGGTACATATACCTTCTTAATCATCCCACTATGGCTTCTTATGGAACGCATACATGCCTTTGTTGAGTTGGCAAAGTAAGCATATAGCAGTCTACCTGTTAATACGTATACAGGGAACGTTTTATCCGTTCTGCCATACAAACTGCCAAACACTGTACTTAATACAATCATCGTTAATAACGGCTCAATTAACGTCCAGAGAATTCCTAAATAGGAACGTCTATATTTTAGCTTAATATCTTTCTTTACAAGCTCGTGTAACAAATGCCTATATTTTAAAAAGTTCTTTATATATTGTCTCATAGTTTTCTCCATTTACTTTTTCAGGTCATTAAATTCCTCAAGTAACTGATTGATATTTTCACCCTTTTCCATCCGATGGAAGAATTCATCGCGGTCGATTTTATAAGAAATCGGCTCTTTATGATTTTTCTTGAATACCTTATCCATACTGCTCTCGATCCATTCAAAATCATCTTTCACCATATCCCAAAGTTCTGCGCCACGTGCATTGTTGATAATTACAAAGCTTGCGCCTTGGTTATCGTACATATCTGGATGAATGTCCTGGATACCCCAGAAATCACCTATCGTTACATCTCCTGCCCTGTTCAAATGAGTAAAACGGCAACTCGTACAGCTTTCTCTTGCTATGATATCATTGGCAAATATTCGATAATAGTTATTGGTACGATTCACTACTCGTAACGGCTCTCTGTCTTTAAAGTCAACTACCATGCTGGTCTGATGAGCCTGCCAGCCGTTTTTCTTCTGTCTAAAAGTTACATTGGTTACCTTAGAACCAAACTTCTCTTCCAGGTATTTTACATATGCCTTAAACACTTTGGCAGATGGTCCTGCATGACAAATAATCTCGCATATATATAGCTTTTCATAATCTTTCTTTAGAAATGCACGAAGACCTGAACATTCACATGGAAGACCTGAAAACAGAACATATTCCCCTTGGTCTAATAGTTCTTTTATTTTTTTATAACTGCCATCCAAAAGGCTCTTACAGTATTTTGAACCGTAGAAGGCTTTTACTCCTTCCATAGTATTTGCCACATCGGATACAACATTCATGTCTTCATCGTATTTTGCACCAGCAACATATCCATGTTTGTCCTCAATGATGTGTTTTGCAAATCCTGGGAACATAGCACCGGAAGAACTTCCTTTTCTTATATCTAAATCTTTGTTGTAAGCAGCAATTGCCTTTGGATAAGTCTTATCATGTTCCACAAGCCTTGGCTTCTGAATGACACAGCTCTTTTTACACAATCCGCAGGAGATGCAGGTATCTTTATCCACAACTGGGAAATAATATCCCCTATTATCTTCTGTCATTTTGATTGCAGTGACTGGACATACTTCTGCGCATGCGTAACAGCCGCAACAGTCTTTCTTTAAGATGTCGGTTGGTGCATCCACATATTCGTCTTGTGCCACTTCAACTCCAGTTATTTTGTCTAAATGTGCATATGCACCTTTTTTCTGTTCACCTAAACGTTTATGAAGTGCATATCCATTCCATAGTTTAAACTGATCTACCCCAGTATAATCTTCTGCTGATGAAAGGATGTTACCTTTTAACTTAACATTTTTAAGAAGTTTTACAATCCATTCCTGTCCTTTTGTATCTTCATTTACAAACAAGAATGGTCGTTTATATATCATGGAAAACATGACGCTTCTTTCGTTATCGGTGATAACATATTTTGCACCTTTTAAAAGTCCTAAGAACTTTTGAGAGGTCTTCACATTTTCATACTGAAAACCGTGCTTTAATGAAAATCCACTGTCAAGACAGATGACTTTCAAGCCAGTTTCCTTTTTAACTTTCTTTGCAAGTTCAATTAGCTTTGGATCATTGTTTTTTGCATCGAGCAGAATATAGTCTCGGAAAGATTTAAATTTCCTTGCAATCCCATCATATTCGTTGGTTCGAAGCAAAAGAGTATTGTCACATAAAAGTACAATGTCCTTATCGTAGTACTGAGATAAGTATTTTTGATCCTCTGATTTGCTTACTGCTATAGAATCAAATTCCTGGATTAGTTTCTTAATTGATCCCTTTTCCAGCAATCCATACTCTGTACCTTCTACACCTACATTGTAAGCATATTTGGTTGTTTCAATTCCCTTTAGTACAAGAGCCTTTTTGGCATGGTTAATCATCTTGGCTTTCCATGCCTTCGTTCCTGTTACAATAGTCATCCCATCATTGCCTAGCTTGGAAACTAACTCCTGATGAGATGAAACTGTTGTATAGTTAGGGAATAATTGTTGAAAGGATTCCCTCTCACTTCTGCCTAAATTAAATTCTTCCCCTTTCACATCAATAATTTCCACTTCAAAATCTCGCTTAAGCAAGGTTTTTTGCAGACTCCAAAGGCGAAGGCAATCTAAAATGTCTTTTTTATCTAAACTAGTTACCAAATTAACTTTCATATTCTTCCCCATTCCTGGACATTGAAATAATTATCTTTTTCTTTTTCTTCTTTTCTTAGTAGAATTGAAAGCTCTTAAGACTTTTACAATCTCATCTTCCCCGATTCGGTTCATAAGCTGACTTCTCTGCATGGTAAGTTTAATTGGTTTCTTTACGCCAAATACAGGAAGATTATCCTTATCTGTCTCTTCAAATGTTAATTGGCCATTGGCTTTGTTCCAAAGTTCCATACCTTTTTTGGTGTTAATCTGAACATAGGATGTGCCAAACACATCATCCATTTCTGGACAGTAATTGGCTGCATTCTTATACCTTCCAAGTGTAATGTCAGATACACTCTTAGTACCTTCCATAAACTCACAGGAATAACACGATGGACGCTGAATATTGTTATTCTTGTATGCGTTCATATAATCATTCTTTCTTGTCTCTTGTAAGAATACTTCTCCAGACTCAAATTTAACAATCATGTATCCTTTTTTCTTACCACGGAATTTATTATCAAATTCAATGCTTTCAATTTTGGAATGATATTTTTCTTCTAACATAGTGATATACTGTGTATACACTTCTGGAGATGCGAAGCCTGTACAAAGCATGTCAACTGTATACAAGTTATCATATTCTTTATTCAGATAACTCTTAAGACCTGCAATCTCACAAGGATTACCGGAATACAGTACCACTTCACCTTTTTCCAACAGCTCTTTTACCTTCTGCTTCATTCCAGCACTTTCAGGTGTCACATATTTTGCATCACGGAATGGTGCACTTTCTTTCTTCGTGTTTGCAATTGCGTATTCACCTTGGCTGTCTTTGTTCATCTGAACACCAACAACGTGTCCTTTATCTCCGATTACAGAATCAGCAAGTGCAGTAAATACACCGCCTGCAGAACTGTATATCTTGGTATGCTCGTCATTGTTGTATGCTGCAAAAACTTTTGTTTCATTTTTCTCTTCATCATTAAATAAGGATGGATGTTTGTAAATACATACATCTACACAATCGCCACATTTATTACATTTCTCATCATGAATAACTGGATAGATAAATCCTTCCTTATCAGCTTCCATAGTAATGGCACCTGTAGGACATGTTGCTTCACAAGCACGGCAGCCGTAACAGGTAAATGGATCTGGGAAATCAAAGTATGTCTTACGCTCTGCCAATTCACCTGTTCTTCTAGGGCCAGCAAGAGCCATCTTTAGGAATTCCTTAGAACGTGCAGCCATCTGGTTACGTTTCTCTTCTACTTTTTCATAATCTATTGCTAACTCTGATAAATCTTCTGGCAATTCTTCTGGCAAACCTAATAAATGGTTTCCAATTCCCAATTCTCCTAAGAAGAATCTCATACGGTCCGGATTCTGGAAGTGAGGAATGGTAATAAATTCTCTATGGTAAATCATAGAGAATACAGTTGCATGGAAGGAGTTTGCTAACACATATCTTGCGTTTGCAATCCATCCTAAGAACTCTTCTGGACCACCATCTAAGAACTTGCCACATTCATTTTTAAAAGAATAATCTGGTCTGTTATGAACAATTGGAAGTCCTGTTCTTCTAGAAAGTTCTTCTGCCATTGCATTCAAACGCTCATCCACTTTTACTAAGTGCACGTTGTGAACGTAGATATATTCCTGATTTATCTTTGGATCTTTCTTAAGCTCATCATATTTACTTCTTGGAAGCAATAAAGTTGGGTCACAAACAACCTCTACCTCATCATCTACAAAACGAAGTACCTGTTCTTTCGCCTTCGCTTCACGTACAGAAATATAATCAAAGTTATGAATGTATTTCTGGAACTGAAGTGCTTCTACGTCAGAGATTTCATCTTTACCGATACTAGCTGCATAAGAAATACGTTTTACGTCTGGTTTTCCAAAATTTAAGAAGAAACCAGGATTCATTTTCGTAAACACTCCATTCCAAATCTGGTCGCTTCCTGCAATCATTGCATTGAAATCAAACTCCGCTTTTGATAACTGTACAAAATTCTTCACTGGTGGCTGCGTTGTATTTAATGTGTGATTAATGAAATGCTCAAACGCACGATATCTTTTATATTTATTTTTATCTCGCTGATATGCTTTGAAATCCTGCGCTTTATGCACAGCTTTATTTAATATAGCCTTTTTGTAAGGATTTCTTGACCTATACAAGCGATATAGCTTGTCAATATCAAATATTCTATAGTTAATGACTGAAGGGTCATGTCCTTCACTCTTTAAATACTCCTGCAAAGCCCAAGCCTGCAAAACAGCACCATAGTTATGGGCACTGTTAAATGTTACAATACCAATCTTCATAATGACCTCTTTCCTATCATCCAAATTACTTAGTCAAATAAGCTCTCGAACTGAGCAACAGCTCTTTTGTTGTATTGTTCATAATCAACATTCATAGCTTTCACTTTACCGTCCATAAATGCTTTCATACCACCCACTAATCCTGCCTGACTAGGTTCTACCAGGTAACCACCGAATTCTCTCATAAATCCTTGTGGTCCAACAATATCTGTTGACATACTTGGAATACCTAGTGCATCTGCTTCAAGCATTGTCAATCCTAATCCTTCATATACAGAAGACAGAATGAATAAATCACATCGTTTTAAAATTGGCATTGGATTACTCATAGCTTTGATTGTGATAATCTGCGCCTTTGATGCATTGGCATATTTCATTGTCTCTTTCCAAAGAACACCATGACCACCAATAATAATTAATGCAGTATCTGGATTTTCAGCTGCAAATTCTTCAAATGCTTCCATTAACATCTGATGACCCTTTTCAGGTGAATAACGTCCAATTGTGATAAATTTCTTTTTATCACTGTTAAGCAGGTCCATAACCTCATCAAAGCTTACGTTACATGCTGTGTTTGAATCAAATGCAACTGGCTGCTCTGCACGACTCTGAATATCCAAGTGTGCATGACAGTTATTTACTACTACGATATTATCTTTTTTGCCACTGATTTCAACAGTAGCTGGAACAATATCCTGTGTCACTACAGCAACCTTGTCATAGTTACGATAAGCAGATTCCAATGTTAGTTTATGCTGGTTTCCTCGAGTGTTAATCTCAGCAACCATGTCATTGTGTACGTAGATGAACTTTGGTCCATCAAAACGCTCAAACATGTTAATAATTTTTTTCTCATATCCAGCAAACTGGATCATATAATCGAATTTTACACCACCAAAGTGTTTTACTAACTCTCTTTTATATAAACGGTCTAAATATTTCTGTGTAAAACCATTCTTAATGTCTTTTTTAAAATACATCAAGTATGCTAATGCTTCCAAAATGGTAAAACTAGCATCGCTTGACATCGGCATAATGCTTACACTTCTTGGAATCTTAGAAACTCTAAGAGGCTGTTTCTTTACTGCCATTTCTGTAAAGGAAACGAAATACTCACGTTTGGTTGTATCAATGTTGTGGAACAAGTTAAGTAAAGACGTTGTTAAACCATTCTGTGCTAGGGCAGAACCATACATTAATACCTTTGGTTTCTTATTCGTATCTAATTTTTCTTCCTTACATACCTTTTCCCCTTTGATTACATGAGCACAGATTCGTTTTGCCGCATCCGGTCCATCATAGGTACAACATTCTTTTCTAAATGCAGTATCATCATAATTCTTTGGTGTATTAAGTTCATGAACTAAATCGTCCACTCGTTTTACTACAGGGAATGGATAATCGTTAATGTTAACGTATACTCCACGTTCCCCTAAATATTCGCTCTCATCGTATGCCCATAAGATAATCTTCTTGCCTGTATTGGCAAAATCATAAAATACACTTGAATAATCTGTAATCAATCCATCACAGATGTTCATGAACTCGTAAACATCGTATTGTGACGGATACGCTTGGATATGAGCATACTTAGAAATATCCAGCGCACTGCTGATAAATGGATGCAGTTTCACATATATAATCTGATCATCTGTAAGCTTCTTATCTAAGTCATTTAATAAGTACTCTGTAATTGCAAGCAGGTGACCCGTATTCTTATTGGTTAATGTTCCACGCCATGTAGGCATATATATAAATATCTTTTTATCTTCAATTCCTAACTCTTTTCGGATAGAACTTCCTGCGTTCTTATCAAAAAATACAGAGTTTCTAGGATAACCTTCATTTAAAATGGTTCCCTGATACGCTTTATCAAGCTCATAGGCTGACACCATTTTTTCTTTCATGTACTCATTTGGATATACTAGATAATCAGCATACAGCAAGTTTCTCTGTACATTACCCATGGCATACGCACGATCTACAACATCCCTTCCCATGTATTTGAGTGGGGTTCCATGCCATGTGTTGGTGATAATCTGACCTTCCTTCTTTAAATACGTTCTTGTAAAGGTCGTATCAGTAAATAAATATTTTGCCGTAGCGAGAATCTTATAATATTCATAAGTGTTTGTTTCAACAAACGTGTAATTACTGATTTGATATTTATCTAACCTGTCTTTGATTTCTTGTTTTTTCTTTGCTGTACAGGAAAGTATAACTTTGTAATCCTTATACGAATCACTTGTTACTTCTCTCAAAATATGAAACATATTTCCAGCTAAGTCTCCACCGTTCTTAGACTCCACAAGAATCAAGTTACTTTTAATATCTTTTTTATAGTAACAATGTGCGTAATACGAATTCAGTGCAATTACCTTGCATTTTTTCACAACGTTGCGAAGTTTCATCTTCTTTACTCCTTTATAAGCCTATCCATGTATTCCTAATTTCAATATCCTTAATATAATATAGCACATTATGATAAAAGTCAATGTTTGATACGTTTAGCCCCTTGCTACGCTAGATGATACGACTTGAACATAAAAAGGCAGCCACCCTTTTTCTATTCTTTCTATATGATAGGATGACTACCTTTGAGCCATATTATTTCATTTTTTCTTTATGAAACATGAATATAATTTGTTTTTCTTACAGTTGTTCGTCCTGACTGATCTATAAACTTAATATAAACGGTTCCAGCAAATCCCTTGTTTAATACAATATTGCTGCTCGTTATCCATTGGCCTTTTGTATTATACTTTTTCCCTTTTTTCACAAGCTGATATCGGATAGCTTTTCTGCCACCATGTCCAAAATCTGCCGTAAACGAGAGTTTTACGCTCTTTCTAGATGAAAGTTTCTTTGCTGACTGCGAATTCGTTAGCAGTTTCACTCCACCTACATTGGAAGCCATTACGATATTGGTTGGATTTCCGCTAATCCATGTAAATCCCTGCGTTTTATAAATTGCTTCATTCCCTGCATCATCTGTAAACCTTACATAAACCCGACCAATGAAGTTCTTCTTAATTAATACAGTTTCTCCTGTCTGCCAAATACCATCTGCTTTAAAACTCCTGCCACGCTCCACCAGCATGTATTCAATAGCACCCTTGCCACTGATACCAAAGTCACAAGAAAAATCTAATACAGGGCAGCAATCGTCTAGTGTATAGCGGCGATATGTATTAGGAGCATTAATATGAATTAAAGACAAATTCTTAAAATTGGATGTCACTTTGCATTTTGTCGGTATATTGCAATCCAATAAAAAGCCTGTGGTTTTTCGAACAACTATATTCCCTAGTTCATTGACAAACTTAACATATACATTCCCCACAAAATCATTCGTGATGGTCACTGTTCCATTCTTCATCTTTTTCCACTCTATATCATCAATATGAGGCGATTCTCCACCTGGTATTAATGCATATTCCATGGTATCTAATTTTGTAATACCTGTTTCTGCCTCAAATGATAAGGTAAGCGGTTCCGCAATGGTTAAATCATAGTCATCGTCTGTATTTACTTTTTTTAATGTAATCTCATCATATTCGGATGAAACCGAAAGATTCTTTAACAAAGCACACTCTTGCTGTACCGTCCTCGTTATCTTCCCTGTTGTCTTATTAAACCCTGACTTGGCATAGAAATATGGATCTGCGTCAGTGGTAATCTTCTCTCCATCACTTTCTAATACGATATTGCCTGAAATATCTGTCCTATAAATATTGGTCTTGGTCAGTTTTGCAAGCGTTGCCAGTTTTGGAAATCCCGAAGCTCCTGCCTCATCACAGGAAATAACGGATATTGAAGGATTTACTGCATCCAAAAATGCTTGTGAGGTTGAGCTGGTAGCACTATGATGACCTACTTTTATGACGTCTGATTTTAGTGTATAACCTTTAGCTATCATTTCTTTCTCGGATGTTGTCTCGGCATCCCCAGTAAACAGAAATGAGTTTTTCCCATTTACTACACGTATTACGATTGAATTATCGTTGTAGGCTTTATATCCACTGCCATTTGGTGCTAAGAACTCAATAGTTGCACTTCCAAACTTCATAGTACTGCCTGCAGTTGGTACACTGGTTGGAATCTGTTTTGACATAATTAAATCATTTGCACTCTTACTATTGACATTTTTCGTATATCGTAAGCCAGTGTGAAAAATTCTTCCAATTCCAATGCTTTTTAATATGCTGTTGTAACCACCAATGTGGTCTGGATCATCATGGGTAATTAATGCATAGGTTAAGTCTGTAACTCCTATGGATTTTAGATACTCTACCACGTCAGCTCCAAATTCTGCCTTTCCTCCATCTATCAGCATACTTTCCCCTTGACTTTGTAGTAATATACAGTCTCCTTGTCCTACATATAGAAATGTAACGGTTAAATTACCTGGTTCGTTGGCTGCTTCTACTTTTGCATTACTAAGGAAAATAGATGTCAGAAGCACTATACATGACAAAAATAAATATTTTGTCCACTTTTTCATTGTAGTCATTTCCTTTCTATTAAGATAACCCTCAATAGAATACTGTATAAATGTGGTAGAATTGTGGTAGATATGAAAATGTGGGAATGAAATGGTGATAAATTGTTGATAAATCAATGGTTAAGAAAATAGATTTACATGTTAAAAAGCCTTGAGACAATGCTCAAGGCTTTTTGTTAATTCATCAAAGAATGATTGTTATTCTTTTATGGTGTTACTGTTTCACTTGGTGCTGCACTTGTTGCTGCTGGTGCTTCACTTGTTGTTGGTGCCTCACTTGTTGCTGCTGGTGCTTCACTTGTTGTTGGTGCTGCACTTGTTGCTGCTGGTGCTGCACTTGCTGGTGCAGTAACATTTACTGTGTTAGCACCTGCTAAATCAACTGTGATTTGAGCCTTTACACCATTTGCTACAGTGATTTCAATTGTAACAGTCTTGAATGCTACATAAGTACTAGATACATATGAGCATGTATTTGCTACAACATCAACTTCTGTACCGTTTTTACCATATTTTGTATTATCATATGTGAATGTATAGCAACCATTAACGATAGCCTTTGCAGATTCAGCTGTTAAAACTTTAGCATTATTAGCTTCTGTTGCTACAGTTGCTGCTACTGTTTTTTCTACACGTTCAAATGATACTGGTAATTGAGTATTTGTAATAGTAACAGCTGTAGATTTCTTAAATGTTACATTTTTGCTAGGGACAGTAGCTGTAGCCACTGTTTTAGCTGTAAACTCACAAGAAACTGTATAAGTACCAGCTGCAATTGCTTTACCGCTTACTGTTACATTAAATGCTATAACGTTATTGTCCTTAACACCAATAACATCTTTTACTTCTTCACCTTTGCTATTTAAAACTTTAATAGCAACTTTTACATTTTCATATTTTGTAGAAACACCTGTAAGTTCGTTTGCATCAGCTACTAATGCTTTACAAGCAACTCCACCTTTTGTCATAACAGGTTTAATTGTTATAAACTTATCTCTATCTGCTTCTGTCTTTACAACTGCATCTTTAGATGTTTCTGAAAGAAGTAAATCAAATCCTTCAGCACCTACTGCTTCTTTTACATTAACTGTTAAGTACTTAGTAAATTTATTATTGTATTTTACTTCATATACATAAGTACCTTTAGTTGCTCCTGCTGCATTAACAACGATATTTGCATCTTTAATAGTAACATATCCTTTTGCAGCTACAGCATCTGCACCATTTGGACAAGATTTTACTGTAATATCATCTGTAGTAAGTGTTACATTCATATTATTGTTATACTGGTCAACTACTTTATATCCAACATTTACAACATCTGCTGCATCTGCTTCTTTAGATACAGAAACATTTGTTTTATCAAGTACTAAGTTAGCTGCTTTTGCTTCTTCTTTAACAGTAATAGCTAAAGTTGTGATAACTGCCTTTGTGCTAGCATTTTTTACTGTAAGATAAACTGTACCTGCTTTGATAGGTGCAATGCTTACATTTTTATTAGCTAAATCAGAAGCTGTTACTAATAATACATCTTCGTTTGTTGAAGAAATTTCATATTTTGTATAATCACTTACTTCATTCTTTGCTGCATCTGCAAAATTGAAGAATACTTTCTCATCGTTATCTCCAACACAGATATCTGTTTTAGCTTTGAATGAGCTGCTAGTCCAAGCTGGTGCAGTCTTAGCGATTGTGTACTGATAGTTAGAGATTGCTGCTGCATCTGTAGCTGTGATTGTAACATCACCTGTTTCAATCTTACCTACTTCTGTCTGAACGCCATCAACTGTTTCATATTTGTATGTGTGATAGATTGCTTTTGCTTTAGCTGTACTTGTTTTGCTATTTAAGTATAAAGCATTTTCACCTGTTACATAACCATCACTAGTTTCAACAGTGAATTCAAGGTTGCTTGGGAAATCTGCTTTTGCTTTATCATATTTACCAACTTGAATGCCGTTAGCATCTTTAGCTACAACATAAAGTTTTGTTTCATTTTGAACAGTAACTACTGTTGGTTCAATTGCAATGCTTGCAACCTTACCATCTGTTGCTGTAAATTGAGCAGATGTTTTACCATATGTTACTGTGTATGTTGCTGCATCTTTTAATTCTGCATATGTAGAAAGTGTAACTACTTTAGCATCTGTTTTGCTGATTGTTGCAGCTTTAACAGGGAATACTGCTTTTGTAGTATCGTTTGTGATAACAAAGTCAGTTGCTTTCACTTCTTTTACATCAGTTTTGAATGCAACTTCAACATCTGTTACAGTAGTTTGTTTTGCGGAATCCATGTAAGGTCCAACATAAACTTTAACTGTAGCAACTTTGTTATATTTGTTGCTGTTAGATGTTGCTTTAGTAGCTTTAGCGTACACATTAATTGTTGTTGTACCTTCAGCTTTAGCTGTTACTTTACCACTTGTTAAGCCAACAGTTGCAATTGTTTTATCACTTGTTGTGAATCTAACAACGTCTGTTGATGTTGCTGGTGTTAAAGTAGCTGTAAGTTTAGCTGTATCACCAACAGCTCCTAAGAATAATTCAGAATCAACTGCTACTGATTTTGCTCTCTGTAAAACTTTGAAAGTTTTGCTTGCAACTGCTTTACCAGTTTTTTTGTTCTTAGCTGTAATTTTTACAGAACCTGGTGCAACTGCTTTCATTTTACCAGTTGTAGCACCGATTGTTGCTATCTTTTTGTTGCTGGTATAGAACTTAACTGCTGTTCCTTTAACTTTTAAATTGTAAGTATGACCTGCATAAATTGTGCTAGGTGCTGCTGCTCCGCTCTTTAATGTAATCTTGCTTGCTGCGCTTACTGAGAATGGATGAACCATAGTCACTACCATTGCGAAAGCAAGGAAAAGAGCTAATTTCTTTGCGAAATTTTTCATATTCTTTCTTCCTCCTTAATAAATTTGGTTAACATTATACTTCTTACTTTCCATAAGCTTC
>DBKX01000351.1:0-13895 GCA_002297865.1 Lachnoclostridium sp. UBA739 | reverse complement strand
ATTGCTTATGTTTGGGCATAGAACTATAAGCTTTCCAATAACAAGTTGATTATAGCAACTATCATACTAAAGGTCAAGCATTTTTACCCAATTCTTTCATAGTATGGATAGTTTTACTAGCTTATATAATGTTAATGGAATTTTTCCCTATGCCTAATAACTTCTACAATTCTTAACTTGTAGTTGTTATCTTTAATATGGTTATATAATGCACTTAGTTTATGGCAAAATTATGTCACGGTTTTGTCACAATCAGCTTTTTTTACATTAAGATGTTAATCTTAATAAGAAAGAACTCGCAAAAAATTTTATTAACGGAACAAAGTGTGAATTCCTCACACCCTCGCGTTTTCAGGCTACTTTAAGCGACACCCGCTCGTTTGCATCCAGCCCTGTTTTTTAGGGGCTTTTTTAACTTATAAGAAAGGACTTGCAGAGGACTTTCCTATAAGTTAAGTTAAAAAAAGCCCCTTAACTGCTTAAGGAGCTTTCTCAATCTCTTCTTATTTAATAAGATGTTCAATTTAACGTTATATTATAACGCTAATATTTTTTCAACTGTATCTTTCATTTCCGTCTTATCACAAACGGTATCATGAAGTACAGGAGCTGTACGAATTTCTTCGATTGCATTTGGAACAGCAGTCTTACTTATTTCACTTAACTTATCTACCAGTTCAAAATCAGACATAGAATCAAACTTACTGTCAATTGCATTCATTACGCTTCTAGTGAATTTGTATGGGCTTGCTGTAGAAGCGATTAATGTTTTTGTTTCATCTTTTGTATCTTCTTTGTACTTGTGGCATACATAAGAAGCTACTGCAGTATGGGTATCGATTACATAGCCAGTCTTGTCATATAAGGACTTAATTGCTTCCTGAGTATTGTCTTCACTTGCATATCCACCAACAAAATCAACAAGCTGTTTTTTCATATCATCTGTAATAGAGTATTCACCTTTACTTGATAATGCATCCATAAGTTCTTTACAAGCTGCTGCATCATTACCAGTAATTCTATAAATAAGACGTTCCAGATTGCTGGAAATCAAAATATCCATGGAAGGAGAGGATGTTAAGATAAAATCTCTGTTACGATTATATTTTCCTGTTTCAAAGAAATCAAATAGTACTTTGTTTTCATTTGATGCACAGATTAATTTGTTCACTGGAAGCCCCATGTTCTTAGCGAAGAAAGCAGCTAAGATGTTACCAAAGTTACCTGTTGGAACTACGATGTTAATTTTTTCTCCCTCTGCTAGCTCTCCATTGGCTAATAACTTTGCATAAGCGTATACGTAGTATACAACCTGCGGAACAAGCCTGCCAATGTTAATGGAATTGGCAGATGAGAACTGATATCCTTTCTGATCCATCTTGTCAGCTAATTCTTTATCATTGAACATTGCCTTTACGCCACTTTGTGCATCATCAAAGTTACCTTTTATACCAACTACATATGTATTCGCACCTTTTTGTGTTACCATCTGTTTTTCCTGAATTGGACTTACACCGTTCTTTGGATAGAACACGATTATCTTTGTTCCTTCAACATCCTGAAAACCAGCTAGAGCAGCCTTACCTGTATCACCAGATGTTGCAGTTAAAATTACAATATCATTCTTCACGTTATTTTTCTTTGCAGCCGTAGTCAATAGATGAGGAAGAATGGATAATGCCATATCTTTAAAAGCAATTGTAGAACCATGGAATAATTCCAAGTAATAGGCGCCATCTGCTTTTACTAAAGGTGCAATTTCCGTTGTATCGAATTTTTTATCATACGCCTTCGCGATACAATTTTTTAATTCTTCTTCTGTAAAATCTGTAAAGAATAATTTCATTACTTCGTAAGCAACTTCCTGGTAGCTCATTTTTGATAACTCTTCCAAAGATGTTGTCAAAGCAGGAATC
The DNA here is from genome assembly GCA_002297865.1 of Lachnoclostridium sp. UBA739. The sequence goes on along the minus strand of DBKX01000351.1, from coordinate 11,979 downwards.
GATTCAGGTACAAACAAGCCACCATCATCTGCCAATCCTTTTAGGATCGCTTGGGAAGCTGTTACAGGTTCACTATTGCTTCGTGTACTTTTATATAATACATTCATTTTATCTCATCCTTTTCTTAAGATTATGTCCAAATGTCTGAACACGCTAATTTGCGATAATTATAACACGAATCAATATTAGTATCAATAAACATTTACTTATAAAACTCATGAGTACCATGTTTAAATACTCTTGTAAGAGAGCGATCAAACCAAGTCACACTTGATGCTTTTGCCATGCTGCGAGACATAAAATACAATGCACCTTCTGATTTATCTTCACCATTGAGCACTCTCTTTACTGCTTTTTTCGTTTCGTCGCTAATTTCCACTTTATAATATCGCCCATCCTTTATCGGTGAAAACTGATAGACAGAACCATTTTTCTGGAATACCACTCCCTCTACGGTGTCAGGAAAACTAGAATTATTGACACGGTTAAGTACCACATTGGCTACTAACATTTTACCTGTAATATCTTCTCCTGTAGCTTCTGCTTCTACGATACGCATCAAGATATTCTTTTCTGTTGCAGACAATTCTATCTTTGCATTATCTCCATTTTTAAATGCCTGAACGGACTCTTTGGAGTCCTTATTTTTCTTAGTATTACGTTTTTCTTTATGAACCAATGTTACAGTGCGGTCATTGGCGATAGAATCCATAATGTTAACATTTACTTGGTTACTGGTATTGAGTCCACATTCTACTGTTTTTGCATAATTCTCTTCGAATGCTTTGGAACTTAATGCGGATGTCTCCGTATCTGTCATTTCTATATCATCAGATTCCTTTACTGCCTTCCCCATACACAAAACATCATTCTGACCTAAAAAATCATATGCCTCAGTGGAATATGCAATCTCTGCAGCATATACCCCCTCTGAAAAATAAGATTCAGAACTCATTACAATGATGATTGCGATCAATGCATATGCTGTAATTAACATACTCCACTTACATCCGCTAAAAAGCAGATTATTTGTATATGCTTTTACCTGCATAAGCAGCTTTCTATTTTTCATTGATAACTCCTCATTTCTTTTAAAATTGGAATATTTTGTTTGCTCTTACGTGACTTGTTAAGCATTTTAAAGCAAAATTCCTTTTTCTGTCAATATAGTTTAAATTAATTTAGTTAATACTACTTTTGCATTTACTTTTTTTGTATCTCTATACGGAATATTAAACAAATTTTAAATTTATAATGAAACAATTCTTAGTAATTGCTCCCATTAAAATATTACCAATTTGTTAAATATTTATTACATATTTTATGCGGTTTTCCGTAGATTATTCAAAGAAATCATTTTTCGCCTTGAAAGTTCTTGGAAATCGCACGAAATATTTTTGTAATATTTTATGCAACACTATCCTGATAATCTGTGCTATAATATAAGAACATCTTGCAATAGGAGGTGCATTTATGCCGCTAAAGGCTGGAGTATATATTAATAAGAAGAAAAACGGAATCATTTCCTATCGTTCTTCTATTACCTTTCAAAACAAACATATCAGTCTCGGTAGTTTTGACACGGAAGATGCTGCTCATCTTGCTTATATAGAAGCAAAAGAACTGCTTTATTCTGAGTCTATTTCAATAGAAGATTATCAGCCTCACACTCTTAACTTTTCAAAATGCATTATGCTGTTTAACTTCAAAACTACAGGATTCTATTTTAAAACCCCGATTTTGTTGAAAGATAATTATTTCCTATATTATTTAACTTCTGAACTAATTTTAAAATTTGATGTCGATGACTTATTCTATTACTCCAAACATACTATTTCCAAAAGAGGCAGACACTTATTCGTATCTGACTACGGTATGCAGGTTAATATTTTATCTCGCTATGGAATTAAGAATTTTGCAGTGTTAGACAGAGATTATCGTTTTATTAATGGAGATACTACAGATTTTCGATATAAGAATATCGAGATTATTAATAAATATTATGGAGTTCAGAAAATAATCCAGAATGGCCGTTTTGTTTACGATTCTATTATTCATATTAATGGTAACTTTAAGATAGGTACTTATAAAACGGAAACTGAGGCTGCTATTGCTTATAACAAGGCTGTGGATATTCTAAAGAAAAAAGGGGTTCAGAAAAATTTTCTTACAAATTTTATTTTAGAAGTGGATGAGATCGCTTATGCCTCCTTATATAATAAGTTAAGAATTTCAAAAAAAATAAGAGAATTTTAGTTAGACTATCTTTTTTATAAAAAGTGTGGTATACTTAATTTATTATATTTCTTCTTCCGTTTATATAAAAGAAAGACATTCCGCTACAATGTCTTTCTTTTTTTGCTTTTATGCCAGAAGGTCAGCTTTGTGTCTACAGAGCGAGGATCCAGATGGATAGCCGAAACCCCTAACAGCACAACCGAAATCGCTAGTTGAAAGAAAATGCTCAGTTCTACCCAATTATTTTTCATATTGGTAGGAATCCAATTGGAAATTGTTCCCGGCCTCGTACTAGAAAACATATACACATAAGTAGCGAGAGGATTGAATAAGAATGAATAGTATACGACATTGAACTCATTGGCACTATGAACTTTCATATCTTCCAATACATAACCATTTAAGTTATAAATCACGATTGTTCCTATTGTAATCAGTAATATTACTCCATATGTCCACAATGTTGCGGCAATTGTACTCTTTTTTATAGTAGAAAAAAATACACCGATGCTTGCAATATACAATGATGTTACTAATAGCAGAATTAGAAGCTGCCACTGAATTTTCATTTCAATACTATGTGTTACCGCCACCATAGCAGTTAATGGGAAATCGGATACGATAAGAATAAATATAATAGTAACCGCATAGGACATCTTACCACATATGATATGGAATGGACTCAATTTCGAAACTAATAACAGATCTAAGGTTCGTTTTTCCCGTTCTCCCGCAACCGTTCCAACTGTTAATGCTGGGACAATAAAGAAAATGCTTCCAAATTCAATTCCACTAATAATTAAATAAAGGCGTTCGCAATTTTCATAATTAAACACTAACTGACCTGTTACATTATGCATACTAACATACATAAATAAAATAATGATTAGTCCTAAACATAAGTTATATGTAAAAATTATCATTGCAAACTTCATACTTCTAACGTTTAATCTTAAATCTTTCAAGTAAACTGGATTGATTTTCATATGGTCCCTTCTTTCTCTCCGTCTCCTCGGTTATTTCATAAAACATATTCTCAAGGCTTCCTTTCACCCGGTTGAATGTAATAACTTGAACCCCTCCTGATACTAAAGAATGCAGAAGCGCAGCTTCCTGTTCTTCTGTTCCTTTAAAACCAATGTGAAATGTATTATCTGCAATAGAAACTCTAGTGACATTCTGGCTGTTCCTTAATATTGGTACTGCCAATGAGGCATCTCCCAATACTGTCATAACAATTGGACTGGACTCCTTAATTTTTTCAAGGACATCTTTAATTGTCCCCTCAATTTCCACCGAGCCATTTTTCATAATCCCAACTTGGGTACAGGTGTATTCTAGCTCTGTAAGAACATTGGATGATAGTAAAATGGTTTTTGATTCCTGCTTTAAATGATGAAGAATTTCGATTATTTCCGCCTTGCCTACTGGATCTAAATCAGACAAGGGTTCATCTAATATTAGAAGAACTGGATTGTGAACCAGACATCGCGCAATTCCAAGCTGCTGTTTCATTGCTTGTGACAATGTACTTACATAACAGTCTGCTTTGTCTGTGAGATTTACTAAATCTAATAGTTCCATTAAGTACTTTTTTGCTGGATTAAGTACTCCATACAGTGCATGAAAAAACTCCAAATATTCTAATACTTTCACTTTTTCATAAATACCAAAAGTATCTGGAAGATAACCAACTGAGTCCCTTATAGTTCTAATATCATGCAAAATGTCATTGCCAAAAAGCCATATCCTTCCTGAATCTGGCTTTTGTAATCCCATGCAGATTTGCATGAATGTGGTCTTTCCTGCACCATTTTGTCCAATTAATCCATATATTTCGCCAGAGGCTACATGCATATTCAAATTATTAAGCGCCCTATTTTCTCCGAATGTTTTCTGCAATTTGGCAACTTCTAACAACTATTTCACCTCCACCACTGCTGAAATAACAGGCAGTCTATTTTTCTCAGGATACTCTTCCTTAACTGATAACCCATAGCGGAGTCGAAATTTATTATCACCTGATATATAGTGTTTCTTTCTCAGTTTATCCACGACTCCGTTATTTCCATTTGAATATATATATTCGTACTCCTCCGTCTTATAATTGAAAATACTGATGGAACCTGAGTAATTATTTTGCTGATTTAATTTTTCATTTACTAGAATCGCATCTACTTTCATTTCTGAAGGCAGATAATAATCCATTATTACATAATAACCTTCCATTTTCCTAGTAGTAGAATTAATTGTTCCACCATGTAATTCCTCGTATGGATATATGTCTGTGATTAATTGTTTCCCCTCAAATACTTTCTTTACGCCTCGAATTCGGTATACAACCATCTTAATATCTTTACAAGAGTGTTCAGAATTCGTTTCCTTTGCTTTTAAATCTGAATGTATAAATCCTATAATATAACTTTCATTCTTATAAGAAGCACATTTTTCCCTTAAACAATACTGCATTGCAGCTGATTTCTGATATTCATATAATCTGCTTTGATCCTGGTTCGACTCTGGTCCTGAAAGTCTAAAATAAGGCGTTTTAATCGTTCCTTCTATTTTTCCATCTCCAAAATTTTTATATTGTTCTGGAATTTTGAAATATGTTCCATTTTTGAAGTCTCCCATAGGAATCATCTGATAGTTGCTCAGTAAAACTGCTTCTTCTAAATCAAAACCAAGCGCATTTTGTACCAAACCACTGACTTTTTCACCATCATATACAATATTGGAACAAATCTTTCGTTCACTTTTTGTTTGTGTTGTACTTTTAAATACATATGGCTTCATATATAAAGGATTCTTTATTTCAACCGAGGCTTTATCTTTTTCCTTAGAGATTATCACATCATATGCCTTTTGACCTAGTATTTTGGAAGAGGAAGCACTTGTATTGGTACTTGTATTAACTAATGAAAGATTAGGTTTATTTTTTATACTAAATTTAGCACTTTTTTTGCATGGAAATACAATACTAAAAAATATTTCCTGATCCACTGTATCTGAAAAATCATCATATTGATAGATTGCGACGTTATGCATAAGGAAGCTGTCAAGTGTAGTGTTAAGTCCTGCTAAGATGTAGATTCCAATGAATACTACTGATGCTATAAGAACTCCAACATAGTAATGCAAATTCTTTTTCAACCGTTTTAATATAAGGTATAATATAGGTCCAACCAAACAGGCATACGCAATAAGTACCATTGTATACCGTACTGGTTTAGGAAGAAATTTTTTCTCTATCGTTTCCAAACTAGTGATTAACGTATTCTCTCCTGTATCACTTGTGTATGAATTATTGTCAATATGATCTACTTTACAATCACTAAAGTGAGCCTTCAGATCATATAACAAATCTACTAATTTTTCATTATTTTTAGATAAGGCAACTTCCATGCTCTTATGATAAACCCATTCAATTATAACACCTTTTTTATTACGGAACACATTGTACATAGCTAGACCCTGCTTGTCTTTTATAGCCTTTGCATCTTTTCTCTTAACCCCCATATAATGAAGAAGAGCATCCGAACTTTTTTCTAATAATATGGTTCCTCCATTTCGATTCCATTCTTTCACTAGTTTTAAAGCAGAAATAGAGTCTTCCCTTAAGAAGTTATTCGTAATGAGAATGCCTTCTAGTGAATCGAAACCCTCTAAACGCTCCGGAATTTCATCATATTCCATGGTAAAAGAATGAAAAATCTTAGTATCTAAATTATGTAAATAATTTTCGTTTTTTCCGATAATTCCAATATAATACGTAGTGCTATCTGTCTCTATTTTTACTTTTTTCTTTTCTTTCAGCAACACGTTACCGTCTTGGTCAATAACTTGAAGCACAATACTTTTTACACCTTGGTATATAGGAACTGTAAGATTAACCATTTCCTGCTTTTTCACTTTAAGACTTATATCTGTTTGATACATACTGTTCATCTGTGGTTCGTCAGTCTGTGGTATTGCTTGAACGTACCCAGTAAAATCCTGCTTTTTAGAGGTAATGAGAATATTAAGATTGGCGTTTCGGTTTAATCGAACATACTGATTAAAATTAACAGATACTTTCATCGAAATAGAACTGTTTTCCTTGGCTTCCGCAAATAAAGCTCTCGATATACCAAATAGGATAAAAAAGAATACGATCATTATTTTGTAAAAACTGCTTCTCCATTTTCTATCTTTCATGTAAATCCTCCTCATCGTTGTAGAGCTTCAGTTTCACTTCAAACACTGTTCCTTCAAAATCACTACGAGCCTCTATACTTCCACCTTGTTTTTCCATTATACTTTTGGCAATTGCTAAACCTAGTCCACTTCCACCTGTCTGTTCGGACCTGGAATTATCAACACGATAAAATCTCTCGAAAATATGGTTTAACTTTTCCTTTGGAATAACGGCACCATAATTAAGAACTGACACAGATACAAAATCTCCATCCTGCTTTAATGTTATGTTAATGTATTTGCCATCTCGCCCATACTTTATTGCATTACTTACCAGATTGGCTATAGCACGTGCTAAGGTGTTTCCATCAGCTAGAATATAGGCTTCATCCATTTCACATTTAAAGTCATAGGTAAGCCCTGCTTCTTTAAAACTAGGATAAAACTCATCTACCATCTGCTCCATAAATTTTACCAAATCAATTTTTTCACATTGCATCTTTACTTCGTCGGTACTGTATTTGGTATAGCTGAACAAATCTTCTGTCAGCTGTTCAAGCCGTTTTGACTTGTCGTATGCAATCTGAATATAACGCTCTTTTACTTCTGCATCTAAATCTTTTCGATTCACAAGTAAGTATAAATATCCAATAATAGAAGTTAATGGTGTCCTAATATCATGTGCTACACTGGTAATTAGCTCATTTTTAACATCTTCATTCTGCCTCTCTTCACACAAAAATGTATATATACTGTTAGACATCTCATTCATTTTTTCTGCAACCAGACCTAGTTCACTACCTGTTTCTACTGGTATCTTGTGTTCAAAATTACCGATAGATATCTCCTGAATTCCAGATGTAATTTCATTTATGTAGCGAGAGAATTTTCTTGTTAGTAACATAAAATAAAAAATACACAAGATCACACCTATTATTATGATAAGGAACACAATTCCTATTATGTAATTTCTTATATACCCATCAAAATACGGTGTATTATCTCCTCTCATAGACAGCTTTCCATATTCAAAACTGTTAAAAAAACTTGGAGGCTCATCTTTAGGTGGTTTAACACTGCTATTTTTCATATTCTGAGATGATAATCGAAACAATAGATAAAAAACTCCTATGATGGAACCTTCGGTCAATGCTGCAAATAGCAGACTTAATAATAAAACGATTAATAGCACACCTCGAAAACTTCTCCTTCTATCGTTCAATTTTATATCCCACTCCCCAAACAGTTTTTATGATCTGTGCATTTCTAGAATCTAGTTCTGTCTTTTCTCGTATTCGTCTTATATGTACCATTACTGTATTGTTTGCTTCATACATTTTTTCATTCCAGACTCTTTCGAATATCTCATCTGTACTAAACACTCTTCCTAAATTAGATGCTAGTAAATAGAGAATATCAAATTCGATGGGTGTTAATTTAACTTCTTTGCCAAATGCAACTACCCTGTGGGTTTCTTTTTGTATCATAAGGTTTTCTAATTGAATTTCTTTACTGCTGCTCTTTTCCATTGTATTAGGATTTAGCTGTGTATACCTTCTTAACTGAGATTTTACTCTTGCCATTAACTCCAGCGGGTTAAATGGTTTGCTGACATAATCATCTGCTCCACTTCCTAGTCCGACGATTTTATCCAAATCTGATGACTTCGCACTTAAGAAAATAATGGGTACAGTGGAACTCTTTCGAATCTCCTTACACATCTCAATTCCATCCATTCCTGGCATCATAATATCCAGAATAACAAGTTTCACTTCTTTTTTTTCTAGTATTCTTAACCCTTCTGCTGCAGAGTATGCCTTCTCAACTTGAAATCCATCACTAACTAGATGAATCTCTACTAAATCTGCAATTTCTTTTTCGTCATCTACTACTAATATTGTTTCTGAACCCATATGTATCTCCTTCCTATCTTCATTTATCTTAACATGGTTTCACTTCCTATGTCCTTACAAAAAACTTAAAAGTGTGACTTTCTCACATCTTTCCAGTAATGCAAAAAGTGCCCTCCATCAAAGATGAATAGGCACTAATGAATTGAAATATTGGCTGCTAATCCTATAAAATATAAACTTACTGAAATCAATAACACAATACCGTTAATGACGATTCCAATGATTGGGAACCTATACAAAATGTCTTCCTTTTTCATTGCTTTCACTGATAACCAGATTCCTGCAATAGAACCAAAAAAGATACCCAATCCTAATACCCCAATGAACAAGCCGCCTTGTTTCCTACTCGTTACCAAAAACAGAACAAGAAAGCTGATTAACAGTACGGAACCCACTATTACGGATAGAATCCCTTCTTTTGGATGGGTTTTATCCGAAAATGTATACGCAGTCTTACGTTTTTTTAATCGTATCATTTTCTCAATACCTTCCTTAAACTTTTATAAATGACTTGAGAGCATTCAAACAGGATAAAACCTATAATGCCGCCCACTGTATTTAAAAATATATCATCAACGTCAAATGTTCCAACTTTTAATATAAGCTGCAGTATCTCAATTATTAAAGTAAACTCTAATGCCGAACCTACTATATAAATGAAATTCCTGCGATTTGCATTTTTACTTAAAAACGGAAGAAAAAAACCAAATGGAATAAATGCAACAATATTCATAACAAAATTAAGTATAAAATATTTGTACATTCCTGCGTGATAACACCAGAAAGAACGTTTTACTTCTTTGAATAGTACTATATTATAGCGATAATCTTTCCCTACATAGCCTCGATTTAAATACTCACTAAAGAATAAAAAATAAGCCATGCCAATTAAGTATAATATAAATAATATCCAGGAAAATTTCTTTATAGCCCTTTTATATTCTTTTTTCAAGACAACTCTCCTACTTCTTCTACCAAATACTTAACCATTATAAACGATTGCTTTCTGCTCGTAAAGAGAAAAGAGACTGAAAAATTGAACTTTTTCAGTCTCTTAATTAGCTACAATGTATAAGCTAGCACTATTTTCTTAATTCAATACCTAGTTTCTCTAGGTTTTTAAGGATCTTATCCATAATAGTATTCACATCCTGATCTGCTAGTGTACGATCACTTGCACGGAAACTGATGGAATAAGCTACAGACTTAAATCCTTCTTTAATCTGGCTTCCTTCGTATACGTCGAATAGTTTACATTCTTCTAACAGTTTACCGCCACATTTACGAATTACTTCTTCAACCTGACCTACCATAATGGATTTTTCCATAACCATACTGATATCACGAGTTACAGCTGGGTATTTTGCAATGCCTTTATATTTTAAGTCGAAATTTGCACGAGCAACGATTTCTGGCATATCGATGTTTGCGATATAAACTCTTTCTCCAATTCCATAAGCTTCAGAAACTTCTGGATGAACTTCTCCTAAGTAACCAATTACAGTTCCATCATAAATGATGTCTGCCTGTCTTCCTGGATGAAGGAATGGTTTCTTAGATGCGGGATCATAAGTTTCTAAGCCTTTTAATCCTACTTTTTCTAAGAACTCTTCTACGATACCTTTTAAGTCGAAGAAATCACCAGCACCAAACATACCTAGTGTGAACTGTGTTCTTTCATCTGGAAGTTCTGTTAAAGGCAATGCCTTTGGAATATAGATGTTAGCAATTTCATAAAGTCTAACGTCTTTGTTTCTTCTATTATAATTGGTTGCTAGGGATGTTAACATACCATTTAAAGTTGACGTTCTCATGATACTGTAATCTTCTCCAAGTGGGTTAGAAATTACAATCACATCTCTTAAAGAATCGTTTTGTTCAATTCTTAACTTCTCAAATACCTTAGGACTCTCGAAGGAGTATGTCATAGCCTCTGAGAAACCGAATTGTTCTGCCATATTTCTAGCGATATTTTCGATTCTCAACTTGTAGGATAAGCTTCCGTTTGCACTACCTTTTGGTAATGTTGTTGGAATGTTATCATATCCATAAAAACGAGCAACTTCTTCCGCTACGTCTGCTAAACAGTGAATGTCCTGTCTCCATGTTGGGATCGTAAGTTCTTTGTTTGCTTCATCTACTTCAAATTCAATCATTTTGAAGTATTCAACCATTTGTTCTTCGGAAATGTCAGTACCTAATAATTTATTGATTTTTTCTGGGTCATAGCCAACTTTAACTGGTTCATTTACCTTCTCATATTCATCAACGTATCCACCAACAACTTCACCTGCACCTAATTCTTCAATTAATTCACATGCACGGTCCATTGCTAATTTTGCTGTATTTGGGTCTAAGCCTTTTTCAAACTTAGCTTGCGCATCTGTACGCATACCTAATTTTTTACCGGAAAGACGGATGTTTGTTCCATCAAAGCAAGCTGCTTCAAATAACATGGTTTTTACATCGTCTGTAATCTTAGAGTTGTCTCCACCCATGATACCTGCGATACCGATTGCTTTGTCTGCATCACAGATCATTAACATAGAAGGATCTAATTTTCTTTCCTGCCCATCTAATGTGGTAAATGTTTCTCCTTCATTTGCACGGCGAACTACGATTTTGTTACCTGCGATTGTATCTAAATCGTAAGCATGCATTGGCTGGCCATACTCTTCCATTACGTAGTTTGTAATATCCACAATGTTATTGATTGGGCGGATTCCACAAGCTGCAAGTCTTCTTTGCATCCATTCTGGAGATGGTCCTATTTTAATATTTTTAACAACACGACCAACGTAACGTTTGCAAAGGTCTTTGTCTTTGATTTCAACGCGAATCATATCTTGAACATTTTCACTGTTACCTGTTGGTTTAATTTCTGGAAGAACGAATGGTTTACGGAATGTAGCTGCTGCTTCTCTTGCAATACCAATGATGGAGAAACAGTCAACACGATTAGATGTTACTTCGTATTCTACTACTACATCATTTAAACCTAATAATTCTACTGCTGAGCTTCCGATTGGAGCATCTTTGTAGTTTTCGTTATCACTTAAGATATAGATTCCATCTTCTGCTGCGTCTGGATAAAATTCTTTGGACGAACCTAATTCTCCGATGGAACACATCATACCGAAGGATTCTACTCCACGAAGTTTCCCTTTTTTGATTTTGATTCCATCTGGATGTGGAGTGTCATCATGAGCACTTCCTGCAACGCGGCCACCTTCTAATACAACTGGCACTTTGTCGCCTTCCTTAACGTTTGGAGCACCTGTTACGATTTGAACCGTATCTCCTTCTTCTGAGATCTGAACCTGACAGATGATTAATTTGTTTGCATCAGGATGTTTTTCTATTTTTAAAATTTTACCTACAACAATTTTTTCTAGGTTTTTATCTAATTCTTCATAACCTTCTACTTTTGTTCCGGACAATGTCATGGCATCCATGTATTCTCTTGCTGTACAGGATAGCTCTGGTACATATGCTTTCACCCATGATAATGGTGTATTCATTGTAATTCCTCCTTGTTCCTCTATATAAATTTACTTCGAACTTACTACTCCATGGCACAAAACTGCTGGCAGTTTTGCACGAAAATCAGCTACGCAGATTTCCTACTAGAAAAGGAATTCGCAATCCGCTT
>DBKX01000006.1 GCA_002297865.1 Lachnoclostridium sp. UBA739 | reverse complement strand
GCTTTTTTTATATACTTTTCTATCAGTTCATTCTAAATCCGAAACTTGAGTCATAAGTTAAGTTTTCTGGAACATCACATTGAATATCTTCTATATTTAACCATTCTTGTTCTGGATGATTAAATACATGATAAAATATCACAAATTGGAAATTAATCTCCGATAGAACTGGCTTTGGAACTTCCTTATATACGTTTTCCACATTATCTGACAAAACGACCATTGCAGCATTTGCCATAGCATTGTTAGGTTCTCTGTCTAAGACCTGATGGCATAAATCAATTGTGGGTTGTTTGTCATTTTCATTTATGCTAATATAAATATATTCTTCTGCTATTTCTATCAAAAACAAGTTTGCTTTTTTCATTTCATCGAAAGCTCTAACAAACTCAGCTTTTTCATCATTTTCTCTGATAAAGCGAGAACATTTTCCCATTAGATAATCTATTGTTGCAAGCAATTCATAATCTGCGGCACTTCGCTTTATCACAATTTTTCTAATTGCTCCCAGATGTTTATATGCTTCCTTTAAATGCAAATTTTCTATGGAACTTCTATACAAAGGCAACAATTCTCTAATCTCATCGTTTTTGTTAGCCAATACTTCTAATATTCTTTCAGTTGTATTTTCAGCCAATATATCATTCTTTGGCTTGCGAAACTGCAATACAAGATAAAACACAGCAACAATAGTAAGAAATATATCTACAAAAAGTACAGAACTATTGATTGGGTCTGCAGAAAACTCAACCATAAAGTTGTTCGTCTTCACCCTAAATACATTGAAAAGCAAGGATGAGCCATTTATAGCCATCATCGTCCCAAGATAACGATAGACTACCTTTGCTGTTGTCACTCTACGAAGGAGATAATCACGCAATGGTTTGCCTATATGCCTCCAAGTCCATGCCACCGCCCAAAATTTTGAGGATGACCTTTCTGGACACAATACGGAAAGTATTGCGGACAATGCTAACAAAAAAAGTATTGTAAAGATTAATCCCATCGTATATTACATTTTATGCCTTGTATTCCGTAATTTTCAAGATTTTGTCCAAGTCAAAAGTCTCTTGCGTAATACCATCAACAGCTCTAATACGAATACATCTTCGCTTCTCTTTAGGAGGCATATATATCGAAGCATAACAACCGATGAACAGATCGAAATGCTTGTTTTTTTCTGCGTTCAACTTTGTTTCACCAGCATTTTGCATTTGCCATATATTAGAATATAAAACTTTGTTCTTCTTTTCATCTATAAGTTTATACCTTTCGTACTTACATTCTTCTTCTTCAAAACAAATAAATGGCAAAAGACTCTTTTCCAGAATGATAATCTCCGATTGATTGGAATAGATAAAATGGACATTAGGATTATCATCATATCCATCGGGAAGCAGAAAATTCGCAATGTTTCCTACAAGAATAACATATTCTTTAGGAATACAAAGTTTGGTTAACGCAGCCGATATATCTTTATATCTGACATTCAAAGTTGTTGTAGCTTGATACGTCTTCAAAACCTCATTATATCTAAATATAGCCTCTACAATAATATGCCGAACCATTACCGATTCTCTATTGATATTATTGTAGCTTCTTCCCTCCAAGAAATCATATTCGTTCAAAGCATCAGCAGACTCCGCAAACCATCTTTCCCTCACGAAGCTCTCCAAAGAACTGTCTTTAGAGGTAATCAATACTGATTGCTGACGCACAAATTCGTCAAGAAGTGTTTTTGCTATATGCTCTATTTTATCATCATCAACATAAGCATCCACATTCAGACGCTTTCTACAGGCGTCAATATAATCTCTCAATAACAGCAATGCTTGTTCCTTACCGGAATTTCCCCGGCAAGCCTCATCAATTGTTTTTCTCAAGAAGTCAGCAATACGGATGTTTTTCAGATTCACTGACACAAAATCTTTCTTTTCATCTGTAGCGTCACCATAAACATGCGGTAATGCCATTGGATTTATATACCTTACATTGAAGTTCATCTCTGGCAAGCGACACATCATCATAGCCAAATATCTCACAATTCCTTTGTAGAGATTTGCTCCTGCCCTTACTCCCTCATACTGCGAATACAGATGATATCTCACGTCCAAATCTATTGATGATTCTGCCATATCATCAAAAAAGTGCAACCAATCGAATATCTCTGAGAAAGTGCTTGGTATCAAAAAATATTTTGCAGGCAAGCAATTTGTAAATGAAGCAATATGCTTTATCCACTCATATTTCTCATTCAGAGCAAGCAGTCCACCCACAGCCACATGGAATTCGAAAAATCTCTTTCCTTCCTCACAATAGCTTGCGCAAGCAAACACATCGCCATAATATTGGTCAGCAAACTCCCAATAGCGATACATCCAGTTTTTATCATCATTTCCGACCACTTGGTTGATGGCATACCATAACCATCTGTATTTAAAGTCAGACAAACCTTTACTCCTTGTATCAAAGAACAGAGCAAAAACACCATTGTCATTTTTCATCATCAAGGGCGTATCTTCCCTAAAAGAACATTCCAAAAGTTTTGCCAACGCTTCCTCCCGAACCGTTTGTTTATCGCTTTTCTTCATAATTGTCGCTTTGCAAGATTTCATATACGCGTTGAATACAGGCATTATAAAGACTGGCATTTTCCCTCTTCGCTGCATACTTTGCCAAATCTATCAACTCCAGCACCAAAATCCCTGGCATTTTCATCAAATGCTCATAAAATAAGCGAGGGTCATCATAAATCAGTATCAGCCGATACAATGCGACAACATGTAAAAGAAGGACGAATACAAGTAAAGTATGACCAACCAACACCAGCATTTGCATCAAAAGAATGCCGCTCATTATATATAAAACGAATGGATCAACCACGGCAAACACAATAGACAAAAGAAGCAGTCGATTAAATCTGCTATATACAGTTTCCTTCTTGAAGAGTTCAACAAATCTGCTTACATGATATTTATCATCAATTCTGTCTATTGTCTGAAGCATTAATGGATAGCACATGCCGATAATGGCAGAGAATATGCCAATCAGTCCACTGTATGTATAATC
The DNA here is from genome assembly GCA_002297865.1 of Lachnoclostridium sp. UBA739. Next base: position 846 of record DBKX01000006.1, on the reverse strand, counting down.
AGAGAAATCAAAGTCCATTATTATTTCACGTTATGTTGCTGCAACATTTTAATTTCCAAGTTCAAGCTATCCACAATATGCTGATAGCTTGAACATGTCTGCGTCAGGACTCTCTCTCGCTGATTTTGTATAATCAAAGCACTTAGTGCAAAGGAAACTATAAGTGAAACTGACCAACGAAAGATTGACAATGTACTTATCCTCTTTGCATATCTCCAAGCATCCTTAACAAGGTGTTCAAGGATGTAAGGTAATGCTATGAGATTGATTATAAATCCCAATAGAAAGGAAACAAGTGCGATAAAAGATATCATCTATCCTTGTACATATTCTCATAATACTTCTGATAATCACCCGAAGTCACGTTGTCCATCCATTCCTGATTGTCAAGATACCACTTCACAGTTTTCTCGATACCTTCCTCAAACTGGAGGCTTGGTTCCCAACCGAGTTCTCTCTGCAACTTGCGAGAGTCGATGGCATAACGCATATCATGTCCCTTGCGGTCGGTTACGTAGGTTATCAAATCGAGGTCTTCGCCCTCTTTACGACCGAGCAATCTATCCACGATTTTGATAACCACCTTGATGATGTCGATGTTCTTCCATTCATTGAAACCGCCGATGTTATAAGTCTCGGCAATCTTACCCTTGTGGAAAATCATATCAATAGCACGGGCGTGGTCTTCCACATACAGCCAGTCACGCACATTCTCGCCCTTACCATATACAGGCAATGGCTTGCGATGGCGGATGTTGTTGATGAATAGCGGTATCAACTTCTCTGGGAACTGGTAAGGACCATAGTTGTTGGAGCAGTTGGTCACGATGGTGGGCATGCCGTAGG
>DBKX01000348.1 GCA_002297865.1 Lachnoclostridium sp. UBA739 | reverse complement strand
ATTACCGATAATATTGCTTATAACTCGTTTTAACTGCTCGATGTCTATCATTACTTCAATATCTTTTGATGTATGATTCGTATAACTTAGTTCTATATTCTTTACCTCCAAGTCTAGCACTAAATCATTCATGCAATCTGTAAAATATTGATCCAGATTAACCTTAGTAAAATTATATGGTATTTTATTAGTGTCTATCTTAGCATAAAATGAAAGCTCATCCACTAAATACGTCATATCATTTGCCTTTGTATAGATTGTCTTAAGATACTTGTCCATTTTTTCAGGCGTATCTGCAACTCCATCCATTATGCCTTCCGAATACCCCTTAATTGCAGTGATTGGAGTTTTTAAATCATGTGAAATGTTGCTAATCATCATTTTCATCTGCTCTTCATACTCTAATCTTTCTTCCATTAATATTTTTACCTGTCGACGCATATCCTCAAAGTCATCACAGATTCTTCCGATTTCATCATCGGTGTCTCCCTTCATTTCAAAATCCAAATCTCCATTTTTCATACGGTAAATTCCATTTCTCAATGTATTAAGTGGACGAACCATTCCTCGATAAAGCCACATTACAAGAAAAAATGCTGTAAAGCATATAATAGCTATGATGCAGATAACTAAATGAATCAATGACTTCTTTACTTGAGGCAAAAATGTTTCCATATTGGTGACGATTAAAACACTCCCTGAAGTTTGATCACGAAAATTAAAATCTGTCTTACGAAGTAAAAATGGCTGACTATCGTCAAAATACAGACCACTGTCTCCTTGTGTGGTATAAAGCGAAAACACAGGAAATTCATTTTGTATTTGTTTTAGCCTTTCTCTATCACCAACAAATACAACCTTTTCTTCATGTAGTACAACCAAAAAAGAGGACTTCTTCTCCAACTTACGATTTATACTTTTAACGTATTCTTGACTTAAGAGTCTATCAGGATCATTTTTTAATATAACCTTTAAGTCCTCATATAGCCCATTAATGGAATCCAGCACAAAATAATTAGGATTTGTTATGATTTTCGTGGACGTAGTTTCTACGTCATAGTAATTATTAACGTTTGCAATTGTATAATAAATAATGGTTCCTGTAGTAGTTGCTATCAGAATAAATGGCAGACCAATCATAATCACAAACGCCATTATTAGCTTATTTCTTATCTTCATACTCTTCTCCTATAAAAGTCATTAAAGTAGATTATAACACACCTGTGTTTCCAATGGTATTAAAGAACTATAAACAAACCAATTTTATCTTGACAATTCTCCCCTAAGCGTTTATTATGTACTTATCCGAATAAAGAAATCAAACCCTTATTAAGAGTGGTGGAGAGTTAAGGCTCTGCGAAACCACGGCAACCCCCAAATAGGGAAGGTGCCAATCTGAGCGAGTAATCGAGCAATAAGAGGATTTGTACACATTATCAAGTCCGCTTACTCAGTGGATTTTTTTATTTGCAAAATTTTACCTGACGTATTAATAAAAAACAAGGAGGATAAAATGGAAAAATTACTTTTTACTTCAGAATCTGTAACAGAAGGACATCCAGATAAAATCTGTGACCAAATTTCAGACTCAGTTCTAGATGCTTTACTAGAACAGGATCCAATGAGCCGAGTTGCGTGTGAAACTGCGATTACAACAGGTTTAGTTCTTGTTATGGGCGAAATCACTACAAAGGCTAATATCGATATTCAAGAAATCGTTCGTAATACAATTAGAGAAATTGGTTATGATTCATCTGAAAAAGGATTTGATTGCAACACATGTGGTGTTATTGTAGCTCTTGATAAACAGTCAAGTGACATTGCAATGGGTGTTGACAAGGCATTAGAAGCAAAAGAAGGAACGGTAGAAACACTAAGCAACGAAGAAATCGAAGCAATCGGTGCTGGTGACCAAGGTATGATGTTTGGATATGCAACAAATGAAACACCTGAATATATGCCATATCCTATCGCCCTTGCTCAGAAATTAACTCGCAAACTTACTGAGGTTAGAAAAAATGGCACTCTTGATTACTTAAGACCAGATGGAAAATCCCAGGTTAGTGTTGAATATGACGAAAAAGGCTGCCCAAAACACATTGATGCAATTGTCATTTCATCTCAACATGCTGATAATGTAACACAGGAACAAATTCATGCTGATATTAAAAAATATGTAATTGATGCTGTTGTTCCTGCTGAAATGATTTCAAAAGACACTAAAATTTATATTAATCCAACAGGCCGTTTCGTAATTGGTGGTCCTAATGGAGACAGTGGTTTAACTGGACGTAAGATTATTGTAGATACTTACGGTGGTTATGCTCGTCACGGCGGTGGTGCTTTTTCTGGTAAAGACTGCACAAAGGTTGACCGTTCAGCAGCTTATGCTGCACGTTACGTTGCAAAAAACATTGTAGCTGCAGGAATCGCTGATAAGTGTGAAATTCAGTTATCTTATGCAATTGGTGTTGCACAGCCAACATCCATTATGGTTGATACATTTGGTACAGGAAAAATCAGTAATGAAAAATTAGTTGAAATTATTCGTGCTAACTTCGACTTAAGACCAGCTGGTATTATCCAGATGTTAAACTTAAGAAGACCTATCTACAAACAAACTGCTGCTTATGGTCATTTCGGTCGACTAGATCTGTCTTTGCCTTGGGAAGCACTTGATAAAGCAGATAACTTAAAACTATACCTTTAGTTAATAATACTATATTAAATAGAAAAAATAGGGCTAAATCTAGTATTTTAGCTCTATTTTTAATTTTTCCTCGTTAACCTATGAATAATATTGACAGTTACCCTAAAAAAATCGTATACTTTACTATACGAAAGTATTTTTTTGAGTATTTTATGAATGGAATAAAGGGGGATAAAATGAAAACAAAGCGAATACTTACAAGTCGGGCAAAACCAGGTATGGTAATAGCAGAAGATATTTATACATACAATAACCAATTAATTATAGCAAAGGATACGATGCTTACAAATCGCGCTATTACAAGGTTAAAGTTTTACTCCATCACTGATATAAAAATCCATCTTGACGTTGTAAATATGGAACCTATTGAGACAAGGGTTTCTTTCACGGAAGAAATCAAGCAAACGGCAGAATACCTGCACTTTGCAGAAAAACACTCTGAAACGGTTCTAACTTTAAAAGAAGAACTTCTAAAGTTTATTAATAAGGTAACAACAAAAATAGATATTGAATCCTTATCTGACTCAATGGACGTTCTACTATCTGCTACACGTAATGGAACGCATGTATTTCATATGCTTCAGTGTATGAGAGATCAAGATGACATTACTTATGTACACTCCGTAAATGTTGCTTTAATCAGTTACACCATTGGTACTTGGCTCCACTTAGACGAAAGCGATCTTCGCTCACTATTATTGTGTGGGCTTTTACACGACGTTGGTAAACTTCTTGTTCCACACGAAATCATTCAAAAACCTACTACATTAACCGCAGCTGAATATAAAGTAATTAAAACACACTCCTACAAAGGTTATGAAATTATGAAGGATCAGATATTTGATATGCGTATCAAATTATGCGCTCTAATGCACCATGAACGATGTGATGGAAGTGGATATCCAAATCATTTGAAGGGTGATGAGATTATTGAATTTGCTAAAATCGTCGCAATTGCAGATACCTATGACGCCATGACATCTGCCCGTGCATATCGTGCGCCAATGTGTCCTTTTGAAGTAATCAACATTTTTGAGACTGAAGGTTTACACAAGTACGACCCTCATATTCTGCTTACCTTCTTACACGAAATGGCTCAAACTTATATTCATAGCAACGTCATTTTGAATAATGGCCAAGAAGGCAAGATAGTCATGATTAACAGTAATGCCCTTTCAAGACCTATTGTCTCTGTAGGCAATGAATTTCATGATTTATCAAAAGAAACCTTTTTAAGTATAGCTAGAATTGTATAATGTTAAATACAGGCAAACGAACTTGTTTGCCTGTATTTATTACCATGTCAAAGGAGAATGTTATGAAATTAAAAAGTTCTAAAATTCTAGGTGTGGTGCTTTTTATCTTTTTTCTTATTACGCCACTTTATTATACAGACATTAACGCCGCATCTAAATTTATCTTACCCAATGGAAAAACTGTCTCAAACGTTCTATATACCAATCGTGCCTACACTCTAAATGTTCGTAAGCAAAGTGTTTACTTCTATTCAAGCAAACCAAGCCTTGTCGAAGTAAATAAACGAACAGGTAAGCTACTTGTAAAAGAACCTGGAAAAGTTACTATAAGTGCTAGAAGACGCACAACTTCACAGCTTGTATGTAAGACAACATTTACTGTGAGAAGGCGTTCTGATTACATAATTCCATCTGTTAGAAGTTTCACATTAGTAACGGGGCAGTCAAAAAAACTTTCCGTAAAAAAGTCACCTTCCAATTCTACTGATGTTATACGTTATAAATCAAGTAACACAAACGTAGTAAGCATTAATTCAATTACAGGTGCGATTAAGGCCAATGGAATCGGCAGTGCTTCTATTACTGCTTACTCTAAGGCTGATGCCTCCGTGGCAACAAACAGTTCATCTAACCGAACAGTGCGTGTTACAGTAAATGTGTATAGTTCAATTTCTTCTGCTAAGCAGATTGGACTAAGCGAAGTTCGAGTTGCATTTCAGGAAACACCAGCGAAGTTAAGCAAAAATGACTTTACCATCTATAATACAAGTGGAAAGGTTGTATCTGTATCTAGTGTTGTATCAGAAAACAAATATGCAACCCTTAGCTTAAGTCAAAATCTGATGGATGGAAAAGTTTATACTGTGAAGTACAAGAGCAGCACGTTTAACTTTACCGCCTGTGACGGTATTATTCGTAAATTTGAGTTTTTAACAACTAAAGTCCCTATTAATACAGAAACTCCTATTGTAGCTTACGCATACGATAAGAATGGAATACAGCTTGGTGAATATGAATATGGACAGTCCTATTCAGGAATTACATTTACAGTATCCTCTTATTACTTAAATTCTAACAAAAAGCTTAACTTTACTTCACCTAATGGTACTGCAATCGCAAGAATTAGCTATAAAGAACCTGGTTCTAATAGCATTACTGCTGACTCTGGAAATATACGGATTACTAGTTATGATCCAGAAATGATTTCTGCTCAGTACAGATGCACGATAACAAACTCACCAACGTTTACCTTTACAAACACCACAAACTGTAATTACACCCTTCCTAAAGACTCAGGTAACTATTATGCTCATTTTAATATTACAACTTCTTCTAATAAGGAAATTGGTGATTACAGCAGGTATTCAGTAAGTTCAGGGAATACAAATATTTTAATTTTACAAAGCAATATAATAGATAGCACAGATAAGTCCATAGGCTTAGTTCCTATAAACACAGGATCTACCTATATTTATTTAAAAGATCCTAATGGATATACCGTTGCCACTTTCCCAGTTACAGTTGGCGCACCAGCCGTACTAAGTTCTGTAACACTTTCTAAGACTGTAGTACCATTAGTTAATACAGTAAGCAATGAAGATGGTGCAATAACAATTACTGCTAAGGATCAATATGGTAATGCAATGGACCCAGCTTACGTTGGTGTATGCTATCTTGAATGCATATCCTCACCAGCCAACTTTGTTTCCGTATCAGATGTAAATAATTATTCATCTATTTACTGGAGTTGCAATTACCCTAATATAACCTTTAATAGCTATAATATAGCTCCAGGAAACTACACTTATAAAGTTTATGTTGGTTCAAAATATACGACAGTTAACGTTATTGTGAACGGAGTATCGCCAAGTGCGAATCCATAAGAACAAAGTGTACGCTTCTTTTATATAACTTAAACAAAACAACGTGTGCACGCACATTTCAACTCCCTTGCCCCTCATTCAGAGGGGGCTTTTCTAGGGGGTTTTCTCTTTCCTATTTTATTGCGACAGCGGTTTGTTCTATAGCTTGTAAAAGCCAAGTGTCTCCACTTGGCTTCTACAAATATAAATATTTCGTTATACGATTAAAATCCTATTCATTTCTATTTTAAATCGAAAATACACTCTTTAAAATTGCTGTAAATCTCTTCAATACCGCATCCATGTATCTCTCGTCCACGGCTGTACTGTCTACTGTTACATGTAAGCGGTTTCTAGTTATACTACAGTTCAGCTCAAAATCTGCTTGTTTCATAAAGGCATCTTCTTTGCTTCCATTCAGTATAAACACTGGAACAATTCCTGTACTCTTCTGATCCACTACAACCTTTGATATCTTTTCGCATGAACATGACTTCAACCCTTTGGATACCTTGGCTGTCAGTTGTGCAAAATTCTTAAGCGAATTTGGATCCACTGTGAAGATATAATGTTCTTCTCCTATGACACTGTATACCTTCAACCCTTCTGTATTATCCAATATCTGAGAAACTGCTGCACAATACGCCGATACAAACACTGTTTCAAACATTGTTCTGTCTCGATTTCTAAGACTTACAGAGACATCACACAGTCTGCTCTTATCAACAAAACTTACTGTTTTCTCAAGAAGTTCTTTGCCTTTCACTCCAAACTGTGGTATCAGTATCTGTCTACTGATAGACACAAGTTCACCTACTGCGTTTTTACTATCTATAAATCCTGCAAGAGAGGAAATTGTAGGATTCGCAAAAATATCTGCTATTGTAACAATATCTGGATACTGATATTCTATCATTTCTTGCATCTTGACAATCAATATTGAGTTTCCACCAGCTTCTATGAAATTCTCATATATACTAATGTCTTCTATTGCAAGAAGCTCTCGCCATATATCAAATAGGAAACACTCCGTCTTAGACACAGCCATTTCATTATTAGAAGTCTTTACGTCAGGTACTGGCAATGCTCTTACATCAATCTTCCCATTCAGTGTTAACGGTATAGATTCAAGATAAAGGATATATCTTGGCATCATATAATATGGAAGCCTTGATGATAGATAGTTACGTAGCTTATCCTCTGGTATGTTCTCTTCTGATGCATAATACGCAGTTATCCACTTACTTCCGTTTATCTCCTGAATAACAACAGCTGTGCCGTTTACACCTTCTACTGTATCAAGTACGGATGCAATCTCACCAAGCTCAATTCTGTTGCCATTGACTTTTGTCTGATGGTCATTTCGTCCAATGAACTCTAGCTCATCCTCATGATTCCATTTAACAATATCTCCAGTACGATATGTCCTTCCGAACTCTGTCTCAACAAATGCTTTGGAGGTTTGCTCTTCATTCTTAAGGTAACCATCTGCAAGGCTATCACCACATATCAGTAGCTCTCCCCTTGCATATGGAGGTAGCAATCTGCATTTGGAGTCTCCTACATAAACCTGAACATTATCGATTGGTCTACCAATCGGAATGTTGGATGTCTGTTCCGTAACCTCATAGCAAGTGGTTACTACAGTATTTTCTGTAGGACCGTAATTATTGAACACTCTATAGGAATGCCCAGCTACAAAAGTATTGAGCTTATCACCACCTGTTAGCAGAATTCTAAGTGAATGATTCTCTTGCTTCATAAACTGCTCACAAATAGGTGTTGGCAAAAAGCTTACTGTTATTCCATTCTCTTCGTAATAGTCTCGAAGTGCTTTGATGTCAATACGTATGTCATCTGGTATGCAATGTATACATGCTCCTGCTACAAGACTAGGAAATATCTCCCATACGGTCGCATCAAATCCGAATCCAGCATAATGTGTGGTTACTTCTGACTCTGTAATACTGAATTTCCGTATATGCCAATCCACAAGATTGCTGAGTGCCCTATGACTTACCTGCACTCCTTTTGGTGTACCAGTTGAACCTGATGTATAAATCACATATGCTGCATCTTCTGAAGTCGCTTTGCTTTCAAATGAAAGTTCTACTTCCTCAGGTTCACTTACCTTTAGACATCGAATTCCCTGTATGCGATTTTTATTCTCTTCATCTACTACAGCACATACACATCCACTACTTTCAAGAATCGTTGCTATTCTTCCGTCAGGTGTTTCTCGATCTAGTGGTAGATATGCTGCACCAGTCATACAGATTCCAATTACTACCGGAATCAGTGATAGTCCATTTTCTAAAAGTATACATACTATATCGCCCTCTCCAATGCCTTGTTCGATCAATCTCTTCGCATTAAACTGAGCCCATTGTATAAGTTTATGATAACTTAATGACTTGCCTCTATACACAACTGCTGTCTGTTCTCCGTTTTTCATCGCCTTTTCTATAATTCGATCAATGACGGTCTTTTCACAACCGAATTCCACTTTATTTCCTGCAAGATAAAGCAATTTTTCTCTCTGTGCATCAGATATTGCGGTAAGATCTGATACTTTTTTTCTTCCATTCACAAGCTGTTCTACTACGGTTACAAAGCTTTCAAGGATATTCTCTGCTGTCTCTCTGAAAAATAGTCCATTAGCATATGTCAATACAACATCGTAATGATCTGCTTTTTCGGCAACTGACATTACAAGCTCATACTTTGCTGTGCTTTCAGAACTACTCTTCGTCCACATCCTAGAATCTCCAAAGTGTATTTGCTCTGATTCACTTCCATTGAATGAAAAGACCATACGAATTTTATCATAGGTACTTTCAGCCATTTCCGAAATCAGTGCCTGTACGTCACAGATGCTGTTTTCAAATGCAGAAATAACTATTTCTTCGATTTGCTTTATGGATTCTTTAATAGTTTGTTCCTCATCCACTTTGAACATAATAGGCAGAACATTAACCATCATACCAAGTACGTCTTCTAGATTGTATCTGCTACGTAATGAGAATGGCACTCCTATCACTATCTGTTGTTGGTTACAGAATCTGTTCATTGTCCTCATAGCTGCAAATAAAAGTATGTTATGGATCGTTGTATGAAGTTCTGCGGAAAGTCCCCTCAGTTTTCTGTAGATATCCTCTTTGACTTTTATGGATACAACGGAGGAAGAATCCACCGTTCCTGTCTTGTCGTAAGGCAACTGCATTGGTTCTTCAACGCTTTCTATTACATTCTTCCAGTAATCTGATTCTTTTTTAAGCGACTTTCCTGCAAGCCATTCACTAAAATCATAGTACTGCAGCTTTGCTTTACTAAGTTCTTGACCATTATAAAATGCTGCAAGTTCTTTCATCATAAGTGTATTGCTCTCACCATCAGCTACAATGTGATTGACATCAATGAATATTCTCTGTATTCCCTTGCACTCAGCTATACCTATCCTAAATAGAGGCGCTGTTTCTAGTTCAAATGGTCGTACAAATTGATGGAATTTCTCTTCCAGCTCTTCTTCACTGTCTGCAAAGTACTTCTCCAGTTTTACTTTTGCATCTGTATTTATAACCTGATAGATTTCTCCATCTTCAGAGACAAATGAGGTCTGCAATACTTTATGACGCTTTACCAGTTCATCAACTGCCACCTGTAGTCTATCTGCATCTAACCTACCTTCTATCATCAGTTCAATTGGCATATTATAGACAGTTCCTGCTTCCACACTCTTCTGGGCTATATATACATTTTTTTGAATAGATGAAGCCACGTATCTGTCCTTTTTCTCTGCACTCCTAATGATATCCCTACCAGCTTTTTCATTACATGCTATGAGCGCTTTACTAAGTTCAACAACCTTGGAATTTGCATATACAGTCTTTATACCAAAGCGAACCCCTGTCCTCTGTTCTATTCTGTTAATAATCTTTATGATTCGTAGAGAATGTCCGCCAAGTTTAAAGAAATCATCATTTACACCTACTCGTTCTATTCCGAGTATTTCCTCGAATATCTCGCAGATAATGCTTTCCGCCTCATTTCTTGGTGCTACGTACTCCTCAGTGCTTGAAACTTCTATATCTGGTAGTGCTCTTTTGTCAACTTTTCCATTTCTAGTAACAGGAATACTATCAATCTCCATCATATAGGCAGGGATCATATACTCTGGTAATACTTCTATCAGCCTGTCTCTGATGTCTGACACACTGACTCCACTTCCAGTATAGTATGCATAAATTGCCTTATCCCCACTGGCATCCTCTCTGGCTATGACTGCACTGTCTTTTACTCCTTCTATCTCTCGGATATGACTCTCGATCTCTCCAAGTTCAATTCGGAATCCTCTTATCTTAACTTGTTCATCGATTCTTCCTAGATATTCGATATTTCCGTCTGGAAGCCATCTTGCAAGATCACCAGAACGATACATACGTCCCTCTCCATAAGGATTCTTCACAAACTTCTCTGCTGTAAGCTCTGGTCTATTCAGATACCCTCTTGCTAGGCTGTCGCCAGTGAGGCATAATTCTCCTGGTACTCCAATTCCACAAAGCTTATCTCCATTCATAATGTATATATGAGTGTTGCTGATTGGTTTTCCGATTGGTACATTTCCACCATTCCACTTTTCGTTCTTCTCCCAGAAACTTGCACAGATTGTATTTTCTGTCGGACCGTAGGCATTAATATACGCATTACTTCCCGCCTTTGCAAGAATTGCTTTATTGGATTCTGAACCAGCAGTAATTAATTTGCGTAGATGGATATCAATTTCTTCTTGTATATAATAATTTGGCGGAAGCGTTGCCACTGTAACTTGTTTTTCCTTGCAATATCTGCTAAAACATACTGGATCGTGTACAATATTCTCTGGAACACATACAAGTTCTGCACCATTTAATAACGCCATTATTATCTCCGATGCGGATGCATCAAAGACATAGTTGGCAAACTGAATTACCTTATCTTCTGAATTTACTCCCCAGCTTCCACCAAATGTACAATTGGAATTTATTGCTCCACCATGTTCTATCATTACACCCTTTGGCTGTCCTGTAGTTCCTGATGTATAGATACAGTAAATCAGATCTTCTGGATGATTGATATGTTCTGGATTGTCTCTATTTCCTTCCCAGATTCCAACGGCTCCAAGGTCAATCTTTTCAATATTGGTGTTTATCTTTATTTCGTCTCCGAATGTCAATAATGCCTTAGGTCTACAGTCTTCCAACATAAAGGCGATTCTATCCTCAGGATATGTCGGATCGATTGGCACATAGGCTCCGCCTGCCTTAATAATTCCGATAATTCCTTCTATCATCTCTATGCTTCTCTCGGATACGATTGCTACAAAGTCATCCCTGCCAATTCCTTTCTCTCTCAACTTATGAGCAAGTACATTAGCATTTCCATTTAATTCCTCGTAGCTGATTGACTCATCTTCATACACCACTGCTCTGTTATCTGGATTCTTTTTGACCTGTTCTTCGAATAACTCTACTACCGTCTTCTCTTTCGGATACGCGATCTCTGTTGCATTAAATACATGGAGGATGGTTTCTCTTTCGTCAGATGTTACCATCTCGATATCTCCAATTTTAATTTCTTTGTCTACTGTGAGCTGTCTGAGTATTTCTTTAAAATGTTTGAGTATACGCTTTGCGGTCACAGCTTCATACAGGGCTGTACAATATTCAAGTATGATTACAAATCCTTCCTCTTTTTCTGCTATATTGAATGTAAGATCAAATTTGGAAATTGTATCAAAAATACCGACACTCTCTGCCTCTGTTCCTTCCAGTTCAAACTTGGTATTTTCATTGTTTTGAAGCACTAGCATCACATCGAACAGTGGATTTCTAGATATATCTCTCTGTATCTGTACGGCTTCTACGAGTTCTTCAAACGGATACTCCTGATTCTCATATGCCTTAAAACAGATATCTTTTATCTCTTTAAGGAACTCTTCATAACTCTTCGTCCTCTCAGGTCTTCCCCTCATTGCTAGAGTGTTGATAAACATTCCGAGCATTTCTTCCGTATCCTTATGTGTCCTTCCACTTATCGGACTTCCGATTACGATATCTTCCTGACGGCTATACTTACTGAGCAGTATCATAGTTGCTGATAAGAAAATCATATATTCTGTCGCTCCGCTCTTCTTGGAAAGCTCTTTAATCTGCGACGACAATTTTTCATCTAGCATCATCGTTGTCTTGTTTCCCTCATAACTTTGCATCTGAGGACGTGTATGATCAAGTGGCATGTCAAGCACAGGTATTTCATCTTCGAACTGACTCAGCCAATATTTCTTTTGTTCTGTAAGATCACGGCTATTCATCCACTCACTGTAATCCTTAAACTGACGATTTAGTTTCAGTAATTCTTCTCCTCCGTACAAAGCACTTAATTCATGCATAAATGTACCCATACTCATGCCGTCTCCGATGATATGGTGCATATCAAGCAGGAATAGAGTATACCCATCTCTCTTTACAAGTCTTGCTCGTATCTGTGGTGCCTTGGAAAGATCAAATGCTCTCCTAAAGTCTCTTATCTCTTCTTCATCACTCTTTTCCGAACTTTCAGCATACTCGAATGGCACCGTTGCTTCATCCATAATTTTCTGAACTGCTTCTCCATCAATCATAAGGAATTCTGTCCTAAGTATCTCATGTCGTGCCACTAACTTATCCAGTGCTTTTTTCAGCCTATCAGGATATATTTCTCCTGTCAATTTATAGTTATATGGCATGTTATACATAATTCCTTTCGGATCCATCTGCTGTATAAGGTATGTCCTCTTCTGCGCTGAAGACATTCGATAGTATTCTTTTTCTTCTGCTCTAGGAATTGGTATATATTCTTCATCCATTCCTTCTTCTGTCAGTTTTGCAAGTTTCTCAGGTGTAGGATTACTGAAAACCTCCATAAGTGTAATCCTTCCCCCTATCTCAACTTCAATCCGATTGACAAGACGTGTAGCTCTTAAGGAATGTCCGCCAAGTTCAAAGAAACTGTCCCTGACTCCAACTTTATCCACATTCAAGATTTCTTCAA
>DBKX01000305.1 GCA_002297865.1 Lachnoclostridium sp. UBA739 | reverse complement strand
AGAAGAGTATAATGAAAAGAGAGAGCAGCCGGAAGGCTGTTTTTTTGTTATTCAGGCTCTATGTCAAGTGTTGGGGTATGATTCTTTGAATCATGCTCTATCACTGGATGTAGGGCTGTTTTTATGTTTGAACTAAATTCACCTGTTTTTGGCATGACAAATAAACCTTCGTGCCAGTCTGTAATTATTTCGTTACAAGAGTGTAAAATTCGAGTTCTGAAACGTTTGAAATTTCGTATTCCATAAGAGATACGTTTCAGAACTTTAACCTTATTATTAAAGCCTTCTGTAATATCATTTGTAAGTCCTTGATTGTCTGTGTTCTGTAATCGTGAATTCTTTTTGTTGAGAGCCCACAGTTGGGGCATTTGAGCTCTTTGGGGGTAGTTTCTAGATAAATCTTTACGTAACTGTCCGCATGAATAATATTTTTTCCATACCTTGTATTTTCCCAGTAGAATACATATAATAAAGCTGATACGAAAACAATCTAATTGTAAATTGTTGAAAGAGAAAGGTAGGAGCTTTATGAAACATGGGTTCTTAAAAGTGTGTGCCGCAACGTCAGACGTTCAGGTCGCAAACCCCCAATTTAATACAGAACAGATTCTAAAAATCGTAAAAGAAAAAGACAAGGAAGGGGTAAAATTAATTGTTTTCCCTGAACTTTGTATAACAGCGTATACATGTGGAGATTTATTTTTACAAGATATTTTGTTAGAAGAAACAAAAACACAGCTTATTTATCTTGCAAAAGAGACAAAAGATTGTGATAGTGTAATTGCAGTTGGTTTACCAATGACTAAGGATGGCATTTTATATAATGTTGCTGCAATTTTATTTCACGGCAAAGTAATTGGTATTGTTCCAAAAACACATATACCCAATTACTCGGAATTTTACGAGGCACGTCATTTTGCAATAGGAAATAAAATAACAGACTACATCTATCTTGATGGGCAAGAGGAAGCAATTCCATTTGGAACTCAAATCCTGTTCAGATGTACCAATATGAAAGATTTTGTTCTTGGAGTGGAAATCTGTGAGGATGTTTGGGTTTCGATACCACCATCAGCTTACCAGGTTAATGCGGGTGCGACTATCATTGCTAATTTATCTGCGAGTGATGAAACGACAGGAAAAGAAAAATACCGTCGTAAATTAATTAGTGGTCATTCTGCTAACTTAGTTTGTGGTTATGTTTATGCATCGGCAGGAGATGGTGAGTCAACAACAGATTTAGTGTATACTGGGCACAATATAATTACAGAAAATGGTGCTATTCTAAAAGAATCTGACCGTTTTAAAAATGAACAGATTACAGCTGAAATTGATTTACAGCATATAAGTAATGAACGTAGAAGAATATCAACGTATTTAGTAGAGGATGAATGTAAAGATAAGTTTACTTTTGTTGATTTTACATTTTCAAAAATAGAAGACGTGAAGCTTACTAGAACATATCGTCAGACACCATTTGTGCCAAGTTCAAAATATGCAAAACAAGAACGTTGTGATGAAATTCTTATGTTACAGGCTATGGGCTTAAGAAAAAGACTATTGCATACTCATTGCAAGAGTGTGGTAATCGGTATTTCTGGTGGATTGGATTCCACATTAGCATTGCTTGTAACTGCCTTGGCATTTGATAAAGCAGGATTAGACAGAAAAGATATTATCTGTGTTACCATGCCATGTTTTGGCACAACAGACAGAACTTACACCAATGCGGTTGAATTAACAAAAATACTTGGTGCTACGCTGAAAGAGATTCCAATTCATGAATCTGTAACCGCTCATCTACAAAGTATTGGACATGACTTAGAAACACATGACGTTACTTATGAAAATGGACAGGCACGTATGCGTACCCTTGTACTAATGAACATTGCCAATATGGTAGGTGGTATGGTAATTGGAACAGGAGATTTATCGGAACTTGCACTTGGCTGGGCAACTTACAATGGAGATCATATGTCAATGTATGGTGTAAATGCAGGCGTACCAAAGACACTTGTACGTTATTTAGTTGAATACTATGCGGAAAGTGCAACAGATAAAAAGTTAGCAGATATTCTTTATGAAGTACTTGATACACCAGTAAGTCCAGAATTATTGCCACCAAAGGATGGTGAGATTGCGCAAAAGACCGAAGATATTGTAGGTCCTTACGAGCTGCACGATTTCTTTTTATATTATATATTGCGTTTTGGATACATGCCTACAAAGGTGTTCTATCTGGCAACAGAAGCGTTTGCTGGAAAATATGATAAAAAGACGATTTACAAATGGCTGAATAATTTCTATCATAGATTCTTTTCGCAGCAGTTTAAGCGTTCCTGCTTACCGGATGGTCCAAAGATTGGTAGTGTTGCGTTATCACCAAGAGGTGATTTAAGAATGCCTAGTGATGCTAGTGTACAGATTTGGCTAGACAACTTAAAAACATTGGAGGAACAATATGAATTTTGATTTTGAAGATTTTATTGAAGAGATTAAGTTTCAGATGACGGAATATGATCGTTTGACGGAAGATGATATTTTGGATTGGGAAGATAAAGCAAGAGCTTGGGTAGATGAGAATCCTGAACAGCGTTATTTAAATTATAAATCATCTGATGACATTACAGTGAAATTAAAGAATGAAGATGCAGCAGTGGAAGTGCCACAAGAGATTGCAAGATTATACTACCGTGCAGTCAGAGACGATGCAGTAGATAAATATTGGGATGACTTTAAGTTAATGTAGGTTATCTGAGTAAAAAATAAGTTCTATCGTGAAGCCAAAGCTTTGCGGTAGAACTATTTAGTATGTATGAAGTTTTATTTTTGCAAAGCTTTATCTAATGCAGTTTCAATGCCCTGAATTAAGAGCATTTCTGTGTACTTATAATCTTCTGAGATGACAAGGTCTTTAAGACTTACATTATTGGAAAGCTGCTTGGTGATGTCATCTAGGGCAGGTGCTACAATAGGATACATTGTCGTGATGGAATCACTTAAATTGGTAATCGATACATTATTGATATGGTTCTTATCTACAACAACTTCAACATTTAGTGAGGATTCCCCTAGTGTTATCTGATGGGTATAAACGCCAGGTACGTACTCGGCCTGACCGGAAGTCTTATGTTTGCCTTTTGGAAGGAACATGGCGACTAATAGTAAAATAAGCAGAATTCCTAGTCCTACAAAAATTGCAGTATAAACAATTTCTTTCATTTGGATAACAACAATTCTAGTTTTTGACATGAGAACCTCCAAAATACTAAATGATATAGTGCGAAACAACGGTTTGTTATCTTTCGCATTTAGTAATAATTATGATTAATACAATAGTATGATAAAAAAATGAAAAATATGACTATCAAATACGATTTAAGGAGGTAAGTATGCCATTACAGGTCGTGCTTGGAAGTTCGGGAGAAGGCAAGTCCTATGAACTTTACAGCAAAATAATTAAGGATGCCATAAAGTATCCAGAACAGAATTTTATTATCATTGTTCCAGAGCAGTTTACGCTTCAGACCCAGAAAGAACTGGTTTCCATGCATCCAAACCACGGAATTATGAACATAGACATATTAAGTTTCTTACGTTTGTCCTATCGTATCTTTGAAGAGATTGGTAAACAAGATATGGTGGTCTTAGAGGAAACAGGAAAAAGTATGCTTGTGCGAAAAGCACTAGAAGAGAAAAAAGAGTACTTAAAGATATTTAAGGGAGATACAAAAAAGCCAGGATTTGTTGCGGAAGTGAAATCTCTGTTGTCTGAGTTTATGCAGTATAGTATAGGTCTTGGTGACTTAGAAAAAATGGTAGAACTAACAGAGAAAAAGCCATTATTACATGCTAAATTAGAAGATACCTTGCTTGTGTATAGGCGTTTTCGGGAACTATTAGAGAACAAATATATTACAGCAGAAGAGGTGCTAGAAGCCTTATGCGATAGTATTGAGCAGTCTAAAATAATACGTAACAGTACCATTTGTTTTGATGGCTTTACGGGATTTACACCAAATCAGTATAAGGTATTAGAAAAGTTAATGGTTCTTTGTCCAAATGTGTATGTAACTGTAACACTTGATCGTCGGGAGGTTATGAGCAAGAAGACGGAACAGTTCCAGCTATTTCATCTTAGTAAGCAGACCATTGATAAGCTTTATCAGATTGCAAGAGATACCCAGACTGAAATACTAGAGCCTTGGTATGCGGGAAAAGAAAAGCAGGTTCCGTATCGTTTTCGAGAAAGTAAGGCTCTTGCTGCCTTGGAACACAACTTATTCCGTTTCCCTTATCAGCGTTTTAAAGAGGAACAGGATGACATTCAGATTATGTCAGCCTCCAATCCGAAAGGGGAAATCATTTATACCATAAGCAAGATTAACCGGTTAATTCGAGATGAGGGATACCGTTATCGTGATATTGCGGTTGTTACAGGCGATGTTGAGACGTATGCTAATATGATTGAGCGAGAATTTCATAAGGCTGGCTTCACATTTTTCTTAGATCACAAAAAAGACATTCGTTCCAATCCTTTTATTGAACTTCTCCGAGCTTTGCTTGCTATGTTTACCACTAATTTTGCTTATGAGAGTGTATTTCGTTAGGAAAGAACGGGTTTATTGGATTTTGCAGAGTCAGAAATTGATGTGTTAGAGAATTATTGTATCGCACATGGTACTCGCGGAATCAGTTCGTGGAAAAAGACCTTTCGAAACAGAAGCAAGCGAGAGACTGGATTCGACTATGAACAGCTCAATAACATTCGTGGCAAGATGATGGAACCAATATTGGTGTTTGAGAAGGCAGTTAAAGAAGGAAATACCGTACTTGCTTATACAAAGGCTTTGTATGAGTTTATTGTGAGCCAGGAAATTTACTGGAAGTTAGAGAATTACTGCGGTCAGTTTGAAGAAGAGGATAAACCATTGCTGGTCAAGGAATTTCAGCAGATTTACCGCATTATTATGGAATTGTTTGATAAAATGGTAGAACTGCTTGGTGACGAAAAGGTTACTTTAAAAGAATACGAAGAACTTCTTGATACAGGATATTCGGAGATTAAGGTGGGCTTAATTCCGCCAGGTGTTGACCAGATTGTAATTGGTGATATCGAAAGAACGCGTTTAAAAGATATTAAAGCACTATTCTTTATCGGAGTGAACGATGGTGTTATTCCTAAAATGGGAGATGGCGGCGGGCTTTTATCGGATATGGATAGAGAAGCCTTTGGAAAGGCGAACCTAGAACTTGCACCAACCAAGAGGGAAAATGCGTATACGGAACAGTTTTATCTGTATCTGAATATGACAAAGCCAAGCAAAAAACTGTATCTGACCTATTGTAATGTAGGTGCGGATGGGAAGGTGAAGAAACCATCTTATCTAATAGGGAAAATGAAAAAACTCTATCCAAACCTGAAAGTGCAAGAAGAAGGAAGTTTAAAGAAGGAAACCAGCTATGTATTAGATGGGGACAAAGGACTCAGTTACCTGCTAAATGGCCTTCGGGATTTTCCAAAAGAAGAGCAGGACGACGTATGGAAAGAGCTTATGAGTTATTACTGGTCTACAGAAAGCGGAAGAGAAAAATTGATGCATCTCTTTGAAGGTGTTTATTATCAGAATGATGAAAAGGGGCTTTCTAAGGCTGTTGTTAAGGCTCTTTATGGAGAAGAACTGGAAAATAGTGTAACAAGGCTAGAACAGTATGCATCCTGTGCTTTTGCACATTTTATGGCTTATGGACTGGCACTTAGGGAGCGGCAGCAGTTTCAAGTGGCAATTCCTGATATCGGAGATTTATTCCATGCTGCGATTGAGAATTTCTCCAAAGAAATTAAAAAGAATGGGTTTACCTGGCATCAGCTCAGTGAAGATGATATGGAAGGACAAAGAGAATTATTTGTAAAGGAAGCAGTGATCCAGGCGGTAGAAGAGCGTGGAAATGATGCTATCTTCAGTACAAAGCGAAATGAATATTTAGTAACTCGTCTGGAGCGTATGACATCACGTACCGTATGGGCGTTGTGTAAGCAGATTGCCCAAGGTGACTTTGAACCAGCAGGTTATGAAGTTTCTTTTGCACCGATTGATAATCGTGAGGCAGCAACTATGCCATTAGATGATGAGTTTACCATGCGATTACGTGGCCGAATCGATCGTGTAGATACATGCGAAGACGAAGACAATGTATACGTAAAAATTATGGATTATAAATCCGGTGCCATGGGCTTTGATCTACAAAAAGTATATTATGGATTACAGTTACAGCTTGTAGTTTACCTAGAAGCAACTATGGAGATAACCAAAGAAGCACATCCGACGAAAAAGGTAATTCCAGCGGGAATCTTTTATTATCGAATCGATGACCCAATGATTGAGAGACAGGCAGGTATGCCTTCCAAAGAAGAGATTAGCGAAGATATTTTGAAGGAATTAAAGGTAAATGGACTAGTAAATGAGGACAAGGAAATACTGAAAAAATTAGACCATATCTTTGAGGAAGAGAAGTCTGTAAAGTCCAAAGTAATTCCTGTGGAGCTGACAGCAAAGGGTGCATTTAGTGCATATTCTTCTGTTGCGAAGGAAGAACAGTTCTATGCACTTACCAAGTATGCAAGAAGCAAGATTCAGGACTTTGGTAAGGAAATTGTGGATGGAAATACAAAGGCAGAGCCTTACAAATTAGAAAAAAAGACTGCCTGTGACTATTGTAAGTTTGATGGAATCTGTGGATTTGACAAGAAGCTGCCGGGAAATCAGTACCGAACGCTTAAGAAAATGGATAAGGACTGGATATGGGAGGAGATTCATGGCAAGTGTAAAATGGACGATGGAACAACAGAAAGTAATTGATTCAAGAGATCGTAATATTCTTGTTTCTGCCGCAGCAGGCTCAGGAAAGACGGCTGTTTTAGTAGAACGTATCATACAGATGGTCATTGATGATAAAAGACCAATTGACATTGACCGTTTACTTATTGTGACGTTTACCAAAGCAGCAGCATCTGAGATGCGGGAACGTATTGAAAAAGCATTAGAGAGAAAACTTATGGAGAACCCAGATAATCTGCATTTACAGAAGCAGATGACTTTAGTGCACAGTGCCCAGATAACCACAATTCATAGTTTTTGTAAATCAATTATACAAAACTATTTTAGTGTAATTGAACTGGACCCTAGTGTCAGGTTAGTGGATGAAGTGGAGCTGCAGCTTTTAAAAGCGGATGTGGTGTCAGAGCTGTTGGAAGAAGAATATGACAAGGAATCCGAAGAGTTTTTGCATTTTATTGAAGCATACTCTACTGGAAAAACAGACGAAGGAATAGAGAAATTCATTTTGCAACTGTATAATTTCTCCATTAGTTATCCTTGGCCGAAGGAATGGCTAGAAGAGCAGAAGAACTCTTTTGATGTGAGTTCTGTGGAAGCTATGGAAAAAACAGAGTGGATGAAGTTTTTGGTAGATTACATCTGTAGTATGCTTGAAAGTTTACCAGAGAAAGCAGCTTATGCAATGGAACTTTGTAAAGAACCAAGTGGTCCACTGGCGTATTACAGCGCAGTAGAATCGGATTATCAGATACTAAAAAGTCTCGCAGAGAAGAAAACCTATCAAGAGCTTTATGAATCTTTTGAGAGTTTAGAGTGGGAGAAACTGAAACGAATCTCCAAAAAGGATGAGGTGGACGAAGAACTTCAAGAAGAAGTAAAAGCAATCCGCAAGGAAGTAAAGGGTGTAGTAGATGATATTCGCAAGAAATATTTTTATCAAAGCGTCCAGGAAATGTTTGAGGATTTAGTCAATACGAAAGAAGATATGTGTGTACTTCTTGACCTTGCAATGAACTTTTACGACCGTTTTCAAGAAAAGAAGATGGAAAAGAAGGTGATGGACTTTAATGACTTGGAACATTATGCCCTAAACATATTGATATCAAATCATGATGGAGAAAACATCACATATTCTGAGGTGGCAAATGAATTAAGCCAGTATTATGAAGAAATTATGATTGATGAGTATCAGGACAGTAATAATGTTCAGGAACTTTTGTTAACCAGTGTTTCGAAAATCCGTTTTGGTAAACCAAATGTCTTTATGGTAGGGGATGTGAAACAGAGTATCTACGAATTCCGTCTTGCAAGACCTGAGCTTTTTATGGAAAAATTAAAGACCTATCAGCCTTGGAAAGAGGGAGACAGCCCTTATCAGAGAATCGATCTTCGTAAGAATTTTAGAAGCCGAGGCGTGGTATTAGATTTTACAAACTTTATTTTCCGTCAGATTATGCAGGATAAGCTAGGTAAAGTGGAGTATGATGAGGATGCAGCGTTATACTTAGGAGCAAACTATCCAGAGGCGGAAGAAAATTATGCAAAGAGTACAGAAGTCATTTTTATTACGGATGAAGAAGAAATAGAAACCGAAGAATGTGATGAGACAGTGGAAGAGAGCCAGAGAGAGTTGGAAGCCAGGGCAGTAGCAGAACGGATTCAATCTATGATGGATGAAGGATTCAAGGTATTTGATGGTGATTTACAAGAATATAGGCCAGTACGATACAGTGACATTGTCATTTTGCTTCGTACCGTTTCTGGATGGTCAGAGGATTTCGTTACGGTGCTTACTGGGGAAGGGATTCCTGCCGTTTCAGATACCCAAAGCGGTTATTTCTCCGCAATTGAGGTAAAAACAGTGTTAAATATGCTTCATGTAATAGACAATCCAAAGCAGGATATACCACTTGCAGCAGTGCTTCATTCACCGATGTTTGATTTAAGTTCAGAGGAAATGGGAAAGATTCGTGCTAAAGATAAGACAGATGACTTTTATGATGCTGTGATTTCTTACATGGAAAATGGAGAAGATGATGTACTGAAAAGTAAGATTCAGATATTTTTTCAAAAGATAGAGCAGTACCGCAGAATGCTTCCGTATACGTCCATTCAGCAGATGATTGAACATATCCTTAAAGATACAGGTTACTATGAATATGTGTCCGTTATGCCAGCAGGTGAACAGAGGATGGCAAATCTGGATATGCTGCTCCAGAAGGCACAGGATTTTGAAGCAACAAGTTACAAAGGACTGTTTCAGTTTAATCGTTATATTGAACGTCTTCACAAATACAATATTGATTTTGGTGAAGCATTTTTATCCGACGATGGAATGGATGCGGTTCGCATCATGAGTATTCATAAAAGCAAGGGACTTGAATTCCCTGTTGTATTTGTATCTGGAATGGGGAAACAGTTTAATCTTCAGGACGCAAGAAGCAAGCTGATTGTGCACGAAGACTTGGGATTGGGCGCTGATTTTATTGATGTAGATATTCGCTTAAAGAAACCCACCTTACGAAAACGTGCGATTCAGAAGAAAATTGCATTAGAAAGTTTAGGGGAAGAACTGCGTGTTTTATACGTTGCATTGACTCGTGCAAAGGAAAAACTCATTTTAACCGGTTTTGTTAAGAAATTAGAAGATACTTTGATGAAATGGGAAAAATCTAAGGATAGGCAGAGTGAGCAGGTGAGTTATTTGGATTTATCATCGGCTGCGTCCTATTTTGGCTGGGTCGGCAGATGCCTATTTTATCCTAATTCTTTGCCAACTGAAATAACCAAACGAAGCTGGCATCAGTTTATTCTATCAGAAGCAGAAAAAGCGGTGGAATATCAGTTCGACAAACAAGCTTTAGTCGAGTGGGACGCCAAGCAGGTATACGATGAGAAAATCAGAACGCAGATTCAGAAACACTTATCATTTGTATATCCATTTGGCTTGGAGCAGGAGATACCAGCGAAATTTTCTGTTTCTGAGTTAAAAAGCAAATTTGGACAGGATGAAGATGCAAAAGCTTTTATACTAGAGGAAAAGAGTACCGAATCAGAAGACAGTGAGGAAAAGAAAAGCATTCCTATCATACCAAATTTTATGCAGGGTGAAGTGGAAGAAACACCAACAGCAAGAGGTATCCTGTACCATAAAGTAATGCAGGAATTGCAGTTTGAGTTTATTGAGAAAAAAGAAGATGTGGAGAAAGAGTTAGACAGGCTTGTTGAGAAAAATCTGATTACCACAGTTCAAAAAGATAGCTTGGATCTTTCTAAAATAGAGGCATTTTTTGATACAGAATTAGCCAGTCAGATGAAAGTTGCTGCTGTAAACAAGCATCTTTTCAGAGAAAAGCAGTTTGTTATGGGAGTTCCAGCTAATACCCTTCCTATTGAAAGCAATAGCGATGAATTAGTGCTAATACAAGGAATTATTGATGCTTATTATGAAATAGAAGAGGAGATTGTATTGGTTGATTATAAAACAGACTACATTCCTTGTGGTGGTGAAGAGGAGTTTGTACAGAATTACTCACCTCAGATTGAATATTATGCATTGGCGTTAAGTAAATCTTTAGGGAAAAAAGTTAGGAGCAAATACTTATATTCTTTTCACTTAAGAAAAGTGATAAAAATATAAAATAAATAATATCCCAAAGGGGTGAAAGTTATTTCCAAATATGGTACAATAAGATGATGATTAAACGAGAGGGTGGTTTCTATGAAAAAGAATGCAGCAAAAAATAAGATGCCGAAAATGACAAACATAGCACCTGAGAATAATTGCAGAATAAGAAGTTTACGCTCAAAACTTATTATATCGTATTTGATTCCAGTTGTATTTATCGTTGCCCTTGGAAGTTTTTCCTACAATCAGGTTTCTAGGACAATGATACGTCAATATGAGCAGACAGCAAATGACACCATGAAAGCGAATAGCAACTATATGAGTATGGTTACAAAAGATATTACACAACATGTAATCAGAGTTGTTTCAACTTCTGATTACAATACATATTTTACAAATATGCATGTAAGCGATATCGAGAAGAATGCGGCTTATCGTTCTGTTAAGGTGGACTTAATTAATTCAGGTGTCACAGTAGATGCACTAAAGTCGATTGTAATGATTGGCAAGGATCGTAACCCGGTTACGAATATCAGTGTCAAGATGGACAATACATATTTTGATCAGTACTTGAATACGGAGGAAGGAAAGAAATTCTTCGAAGATGAACATTTTCATGATGTGTGGCTAGGATACCATACATTTGCCGATGATGTAATGGGACTAAAAAAGGATGGCTATGGATTAGCATACATTCGTAAGAGTTCAAAAGGAAAAACATTCGTATTTGCAGATATTGATATAAAATTTATCACATCTTTATTAGATGATATGTATATGGATGGCAGCTATACAGCTTTAGTATCCAGTGATGGACGTGAGATTTATTCCACTAAGACTAAAGTGAAGGATGGCAAGAATATTTTTACTGGATTGGATTGTTATAAAAAAGCAGCTTCGGGGAAGGAAGAAACAGGATGTTCTTATGAAAGAATTAATGGAAAGAAATATTTGTTCCTTTATCACAAAGTTCAAAAAACAGGAGTAATGTTATGTAATCTGATCCCTAGGGAAGTTATGACATCTAATGCTAAATCAATCGGGCAGGCAACGCTAATATTAACTTTAATCGCCGCAGGTGTTGCAATTCTAATTGGAGGATATATATCAAGTGGTATTGGACGTACCATTAAGAAAATGCTAAAGACTATTAATCAAGCATCTGAAGGAGATTTGACAGCAAGATTTAACACCAAGAGGAATGATGAATTTAAAATTTTATCCGTACGGCTTTCTCAAATGCTAGAGAATATGCAGGAGTTGATTGGTGAGGTGTCAACAGTTAGTGCGAATGTATTGGATTCAGCTAATTATCTTTCTAAAACATCGGATAGTATGCTTAATTCATCCAAGGACATTTCCATTGCAGTAAATGAGATGGCAATCGGCTCAACAAAGCAGGTTAGTGATGCAGATCAGTGTGTACAACAGATGAATCAACTATCGGAAAGGATTAATGATGTAGTAATCCGAACAAGAGATATTGATGAAATCTTTGAGAAAACAAAAACTAAAGTAGGCAACGGCATTGAAGTAGTAAATGACTTAAATGAAAAGGCGAGGGCTACAATTAAAGCAACCAGCGTAATTACAAACGGAATTGAGAGACTGGAGAAAAAATCCGCATCGATTGAAGAGATAATGCAGGTTATTACCGATATATCAGAACAGACAGATTTGTTATCTCTTAATGCTTCAATTGAGGCAGCAAGGGCTGGCGATGCAGGAAAGGGATTTTCAGTTGTAGCAGAAGAAATTCGTAAATTAGCAGCAAAATCAATGGAAGCAGTGAATCAGATTGGTGAAGTGGTGAATTCCATTCAAGAAGAGACGAAGGAAACTGCTAATTCAGCAAGGACTGCTGAGCAAATAATATCATCACAAGAAGAGGCATTGGTGAATACTATTGATGCATTTGCAAGTATCAAAGCAAACGTGAATACATTGGTTCAGCATATGAGTAAGATTAAGGAGCAGGTAGAAGCAATCGAGAAGGAAAAGACAGATACACTTGCTTCTATTGAAGATATCTCAGCTGTTTCGGAAGAATCAGCTGCATCATCCGAAGAGATTAATGCAACTACACAGAGCCAGACTGTAGAGATGGAGAAATTGTCAAGTTCAGCTGACAGTATGGCTAAGGATGCATCTCTGTTGCAAAAAGCTATTCAAAAGTTCTCAATTTAATGCTGAAATAACAAAAAGTGAATTCAAATCATTTTGCATGTTTTGAATTCACTTTTCTATTTGAAAGTTTACTTTGGAGCTTGTTTATTTTTACTACGGCTTGCTAGAATTCCGCCAATACGACCGCTTTCCTTGGCGGATAAGGAACGCCAGCCGGTTTTAAAAACTTTATCGACAACACCGATTTCTTCTGCAATTTCATATTTCATCTGCTCTTTCATGGGCAGTTGTTTTACATCTTCCATATTCAAGATTTTTGGTTTCTCTTTTTTTTCTTTAGGCACGTGTACACTCCCTCTTTCCTAGTTCTCATATCGAGAGTATACCCAGTCTTGAAGGGAATATACAAAAAACCTCGTATTATCGCATTGAGCGATAATACGAGGTTTTGGTTAGTGATTCTTACACAGAGTAAGAAGAATTCTCTTCAACTTGAATAAAGTCATTGATATGTAGAAATTCTCTTACAGCAACGCAAATCCCACCATATAGTACAGAATTGTTTAATTTTGATACAACAACTTTTTTGTTAGAGCCTAAACTACAAGTAAGAACATCTTGAATTTTTTCAAATAGACTAGGAAAAT
>DBKX01000074.1 GCA_002297865.1 Lachnoclostridium sp. UBA739 | reverse complement strand
CTTTTTAACTTATAGGAAAGGACTTACAGAGAACTTTCCTATAAATAAAAAAAGACGAGCTAATAACTCGTCTCACTAAACAATAGCGGAAAAGGGATTTGAACCCATGACACCACGGGTATGAACCGTGTGCTCTAGCCAACTGAGCTATTCCGCCACAAAGCGATTATCATTATAACTTGTTTTAATTATAATGTCAACCCTTAGTTTCTACTTTTCTGACTGGAAAATTATCTCATCTTCATACACCAGTCCAAGCTTCTCTCTAGCTATCTCTTCAACATACTTTTTGGTCTGCACATAATCTTCATAATCGCTGATTTCTTCTCTCTCTTTTAACAAGCCTTTCTTCCGTTCTTCCAGAGCATCTAATTGCTTTTGATTCTGCTCTAATGTATCAATCAATTCATACTTTTGATAAGTAACTAGACCACATAAAAACAAAACAACAATAGCAATAGCAAAATAGCTCCGTTTTTTTCTTTTCTTTTTCATGAACCACTTTCATCCCTTTGCTATTTTTTTACTACTGCTATTTTAACTTGTTTCCATCTTTTTTTCAATGCCTTTCTTACAAAACGGAAAGGCCTTCCAAATGGTTTTACTAAGAAAACAATAATCCAGCGAAACCGTCTAGAGAGCCATATAGCAGGCTTCATAATAAATTGTATTGTCTTTTTTACACCATAGATACATTTATGTATGACAAGGGTGATGGTCTGAACGAAAAATTCACTAACACTGTAATGATACAGAACCATTCCAATTACCACTCCAACAATTGCAAATCCACGAATTGCACCGTCATTGATACGATACATCATTCGAAAAATAAGTACTGCACATACTGTCCAATAGAGAACATCTTCTAACCCTGCCCAGATTTTATTATGTTTCACAGTTCTTCGAAAAATTCTCAGACAATCATACAAGATAACTAGGCCAATCCCCCACAATACAGAGGAAAGAAACAGCCTCACCTCTAAGTTGATTGCATCCATTCGCTCACCTACTTAAATAATCTACCTAAAAATGATTCTCCTGACTTTCCATAACCTGTATCAGAATATGTTAAACTATCCACTCTTCCATCTACATCTACCTCACCTTTTTCCAATGTCAAACGGCTTACATGAAGTTCTTGTCCCCTTATCATTAGAATGCCCTGTTCTGTATCCAATAAAACTTCTCCTGCATCAAACGATAATACATCCTTAACGCCTGTTATATTAACCATCTCTCTGCTGTGCATAGTTAAATTATGATTCGTTTTAACAGCTCTTTCCTCCATATAAAAACCTCCTAATATATATGTACTTTTACATATATATTAGAAGGTCCTTAAAAAAATTCTTATGACAGCCTAATTTAAACATATCGAAACAATTCCTTTGCCTCATCTTTCTTGACCGTTTCCTGAACGTTTAATACTTCAACTTTAACAGTTTTATTTCCAAATCCAATCTCGATAATATCTCCGGCTTTTACTGACTGTGAAGCTTTCGCCACCTTACCATTAACCATTACTCTGCCCGCATCACAAGCTTCATTGGCAACAGTACGTCTTTTTATTAATCTGCTTACTTTTAAAAATTTATCTAATCTCATAACGCATACCCTTTCTTTATAAGATTCAAAGTGTAAGTTCCTCATACCCGCACGTGTGCATCCAGCCCCTGTTTTTTAGGGGCTTTTTTTCCTTATAGGGAAGGACTCGCAGNNCGCAGAGGACTTTCCTATAAGGAAAAAAAGGGGTTGCATATGCAACCCCAGGCTTCTTATTAGTTAAGAGCGTCTTTTAATTGTTTACCAGCTTTAAATTTAGGAGCTTTGCAAGCTGCAATCTGCATTGTTTTACCTGTCTGAGGATTTCTACCTTCTCTAGCTGCTCTTTCGGATACTTCAAATGTACCAAAACCGATTAAGGATACTTTTTCACCTTTAATTAATTCTTCTGTAACAACATCGATAAAAGCTTTTAAAGCCTTTTCGGAATCTTTTTTTGATAATTCAGTCTTTTCTGCGATAGCAGCTACTAATTCAGCTTTGTTCATGGATTTACTCCTCCTCTTAATTTCTAATCTTTATTTTTATTTCTATTTAGCTTCCATAATTCATTCTCACAATTTATAGATAGCTCGCTTAGGCGTTTTCCTTTGCGACTTGCGACTCGCTCAATACCTACAAATCTATTTATAAACTTATCTACCTCATTTGTCAAGGAATTTTCTGCATTTACCCCTAAAATCGTGGATAAATTCAATACTGCAAATAGCAATTCTCCGTAGGCATTATCAATTCCAGTCTTTTCTTTACTTTCACAACAATATTGCAGTTTTTTTCTAGTGTTTTCGATCAATTCAAAACATTGCTCTTCATTTTCCAGATTGAACCCAGCCTTTGACACCTTCTTTTGAATCTTTGTGGCTCGCATGGATGCAGGCATTGCTTTTGGAATCTTTTTTAGACTTTCACCAATGGTAGTCTCATTATGCTCTTTTTGCTTAATCTCCTCCCATTGGACTGCAACACCGTTTTCACTATTTTCATCGGAAAGACCAAATACATGAGGATGCCTTCGAATCATTTTTTCAGAAACCTCATGAACAACCTCGTCAATAGAAAACTCTTTTTGTTCTTCAGCGATAACACTATGTAGAGCAACTTGAAGCAAAATATCCCCAAGTTCCTCACGCAAATTTTCAATGTCACACTGATTAATAGCCTCAATAACTTCATAGGTTTCTTCTAGAAGATAAGGTTTCAAGCTTTCATGAGTCTGCTTCTTATCCCAAGGACATCCCTGTTCACTTCGAAGCGTCCGAACTACTTCCATTAACTCCTTTAAGCTATCATTATAGCTCATTTTTTCACCTCATTTTTAAAAATTCTACAATCAATATAACAAAAAAAAATTCTATTCTTCTACTGTTCCATCTGTCTTCCTAAAAATCCAGCTGCAGATTGTGCAAGTTTAACTTCAAGCTCACCAAATTTAATCTTAGGGTCTTTTGTAAGAATAATAACTGCCCCAATGGCATCACCTTCTGAAATGATCGGAGTAATTACTTCATAAGCATATTCCTCTTCGTCATTTGATATCTTACAGTAACTTTTATCTTTATTAGTTGCAAGCACATTTATTCTTTCATTAATAACATTTTCTAATTCTTTATGAATAGACTTCATAATTAGGTCCTTTTTACCGCCACCAGAAACTGCAATTAATTGGTCACGGTCAGCAATGCAGACAATATGTCCCATAGTTTGTGCTAATGATTCCGCATACTGTTTAGCAAACTGTCCTAATTCACCGATTGGAGAGTATTTTTTCAGAATTATTTCGCCTTCTCTATCAGTAAAAATCTCTAATGGGTCGCCTTCGCGAATTCTCAGTGTACGTCTAATTTCCTTCGGAATAACCACACGCCCTAAATCATCTATTCTTCGTACTATTCCTGTTGCTTTCATAAAAATAATTCCTCCATTAAGTTAATATTCATAAATCACCTTTATAAATAATATTCTGTGTTAAATAGAGGAAATTATACATTTAATTCACATAAATTTCAAGATTATTTTTCTAAATTTTTTATTAATTTCATATATTTTCTAAATTTTCAAAAAATATGTTATTACCTAGTAACTCTTCTACGTTTATTTGTTTTTGATTATAAGCCAACACCAACTTTGCATATGCCGCAACGCTTGAAATATTAATCATAGGCTTCATTCCCTTTTGCAACAACAAATGTGTAGTCTGATAAAAGCTCATATGGTCACTCTTAAAGGATGCTCCGTATACCTGAATACCTGATTTATTGCATTCTTTAATAAAATCTACCAAACCCGCTTCTTCGTTAATTGGGCCTGTTGCAGAATGATACAACCAAATCAAAACCGCCTTGGTCCGTTCTGTGCATTTGTAATGTTTAAAGTTTATTCCTAAGTATGTTTGAATGAAAAGAACTTCATTTTCATACTCAAATGTAAGTTTCTCTGCTATATCAGATTTTCTATTCTGAACCATTTCTAAACTTACTGGACATTTACCATTTGCAACAAACTTATTATCCTTTATCCAGCCAAATACCTGTCGATCAAAATTTTGATACTGATCAAAATAAGGATCTGAACCAAGCATTCTTGTTGGCAGGAAAACTTCTACTTCTGAATTCATATTTTCATATATTGTATACACACCTGTCGCAACCTGCTCATGAATAAACGTAACTGCTCCAGCAAAGTTCTGCATTCCATTACTTCTCTCATCATCCAATGGATAATTCGCCGCAATAAATACAACTGGAATTTTTGCATAGGCATAACGAAGGGCCATAAACGCTGATGTATATGCCAATGTATCAGAACCATGGGTTACAATTATTCCATCATAATCCTTTTTTAGAGCCTCATCTAAAGCTTCCATAATCGGCTCCCAGTTTCCTGGCTGTAAATTCTCGCTTAACTCATTTATTGGTTGAACCACTTCATAAAAGTCCTGTTTTCCATATAACGCTTCATAACGTCCTACAATTTCTGCTGATCTTTCTACTTTAGCTGAAATTACTTCTCCTTGTACACAACTTCCAATTGTGCCACCTGTCAATATAACTAATATTTTTTTCATAACTATTCTCTTTGCGCACCTTTCACAGTCTGAATTCCAATACTTTTCCACAGCTCTACACTCATATGAATCTCAATATCCTCAGACCATTTTGAATAAGCATCTTCAAATGCCTTATCTTTCAAACTCGTATCGCTCTCACTTGTAACAACATGATACATCTTGTTAGCAAGTGCATGATTCACATAAATATCTTTTACCCTATCTTCTACAAACCCGTATAATTCCTTATCCTCCTCTGTCACAGAATCTAAAAAAGCGGAAGCTTTATTCTCTGCCTCAGCTTGTTCTTCCTCTGTCAACTTAACTCCTTCAGTTTGAGCTTCTGTACAAATAACTTCAACCTCTGTCATTTCTCTAAGCAATTCCTTTTTTGCATACTCCTCAAAAGAATCGCCATCTTCCATTGTCACATCCCATACACTGCTGGTAAGTTCCTTCTCATATTTCTGCTTTGCCTGATAAATGTAAAATAATACGTCACCATAATCTACATCCCGCTCTCCAACTCTTAATATTACATCATCAAGTTCTAATTCTGCAATATCCTTCTCACTCACTTGTGTTGACTTGATTTCTTCCATTACCTCATCCACTGTAGCCTTCGCTCCACTACAACCACATAAGGCAATCACCAGCATCAACACCCCTGCTCCCCTGTAAACCTTATTCCATCTAATCATTGTCTACTCCTTTACGATAACTCCTCTGGTGCTTAAATACCACTCTTACATTAATCTCTTTTTTCCACTAACTCATATACCTTGGTTACTACTTCTTTTAAATAATCTAAAAACTTCATATGGTCGTTTTTCGATGCTTTTCTAAAACGCT
>DBKX01000126.1:21894-27267 GCA_002297865.1 Lachnoclostridium sp. UBA739 | reverse complement strand
CATCATCAAAGTTCAATTTTCTATCTCTCTTAAGGAATTCACAGTATTTCTTTATCAACGCCTTCAGGGAAGTTTCTGTCCTACCTGAAAATGCAATGATATTCCTGTCTCTTTTAGTTGATGATTCGCTGGATGTTACTGGTGCTTCCTCTACAACCATATGGCAGTTAGTTCCACTAAATCCAAATGCGTTAATACCTGCACGTCTGCTTCTGTCATTTCTTTCCCATAAAGTAGGCTTATCTACGACATAAATAGGTGAATTTAGAAAGTCAATATTCTGGTTCGGTTCTTCAAAATTGATACTTGGTGGAATCATATGATTCTGTAATGCCAATGTAACTTTCAACAGACTGGCACATCCAGAAGCTGCAACTAAGTGACCAATATTAGTCTTTACAGAACCGATACCACAGAATTGTTTTTTATTTGTTTGCTTTTCAAAAGCTTTCGTAATTCCAAGAACTTCTATCGGGTCCCCAAGTAATGTACCTGTTCCATGAGCCTCAATGTAATCAATCGTATCTGGAGAAACCTGGGCTTTCTTCCATGCTTCTGTAATAACCGCTGCCTGTGCCAATGGATTCGGTGCAGTTATTCCATTGGAAGCTCCATCATTATTTATAGCACTTCCCTTAATGACAGCATAAATATGGTCTCCGTCCTTAACTGCATTCTCATATGACTTAAGCATAAATACAACGATTCCTTCACCAAACACAGAACCGCTACATTTCTTATCAAATGTACGTACACGATTATCTTTTGAAGATACTGCTCCAAGAGTACTTGAATTTGTATCCTCCTTTTCAGACTGCTCCTTGTCATCATCATCGTCTTTATCTGTTGACGCTCCACCTGCACCAATTGAAAGACCACCTGCAAGAGCCATTTCACACTCACCGTTACGAATTGAATTACAAGCCTCATGCACTGCAACAAGCCCAGATGAACAAGCAGTATCAATCACCATCGTTGGCCCTGTAAGGTTGAATGCATAACTCAGTCTACTTGCTAACAAACCTTCCCACGTTCCAGTTGTCTTCATTGCATCTGGAGCTGTTATCATTTTATAATGCATTGAATTGGAGTAATCTTTTCCGACAAACACACCTGTCTTTGTATCATTTATTGTACCACAGCTGTAACCTGCATCCTCCAAAGCCGACCATGCCATTTCAAGGAATACTCGTTGTGCAGGATCTATATACGTTGCTTCTCTTGGTGAAATGTTAAAAAAATCTGGATCAAATTTATCATTATCTTGAATATATGCTCCTACTATACTTTCAAGCTTATCAAAATCTTCTGGAATCTTTATTCCAGCAAATTCTTCATAATATGGATTTTGATATGATTTGTCGATAAGCAATTTATCCGCAGGTTTAGAACAAAAGCAGCACCTGCCATTAATTAAATTTTCCCAATACTCCTCAAAATCATTAGCCATAGGAAGACGACAGGATATACCTATAATAGCTACATTTCCAGATTCTTCACGCTGAGTATTCTGCAATTCTTTCAAGAAAGTAACCGCTTCATCTTGACCAATCAATCCTTGACTCAACTGTTTAATTATATATTTCTTTATCTCTTGCATCTCGCTCACCTTTCTTCCTTAAATCAAATGTTCCATCTCTTCAATACTTAAATCTCCTTGAACAAATTGCTGCACCAAATCTTCGATATCCACATCTTTATTTTGGTCAATCACAGTGTGTTCTTTGGATGTTCCATTTTTCTCAGATATATAAGCAGCCATATCTACAATCGTCGAATAAGCAAATACATCCGTAATCGAAACAGTAGAAGGATATATTTTATTAATCTCTTTCTGTAGATAAGAAGCTAGTAAGGAATTACCTCCTATTTCGAAAAACTTTGAAAAAATATTGACCTCATTTATTTTCAAAGTTCTACTCCAGGCAAGTGCAAGATTTTTTTCCTCTTCTGTAAGATTGTCTGGGCTTTTACCATAGATTGCGATCTCCTGCTCATGTGATTCTTCTTTTACATCATTATTCATTATATATTCCTCCGGCAGTTTTATCCTGCTTTGCAATTCTTCACATTTATGAGCATCCAACTTGTTATGAAAACGTAATATAGCAATTCTTCTAAGTCCTGTTCTAAGCGCTGCACCAAACAGTTCTCTGCCTTCTTCATCTGAAACATAATGCAGATCGCTCTTTGACATATCAACGCCCCAATTAAATGCCATACCTGATTCTTTCCATCCAGTCCAGTTTATCGTCATAGTCACACACTCTTTCCGTGTACTACTTAAAACATAACTGTCAAGAAAAGCATTTCCTGCCGCATATCCTGTCTGACCTCCAGAGCCAAATAGTGAAGTAATGCTAGAAAACATAATAAAATATCTCAAATTATCATTACATGTTTCCATATCTATATTCCACACGCCGACCGCTTTCGTTTTCACAATCTTCCACTCATCATCCCAAGTTTTATTTACCAGCATTCCCTCTTCTCCGACACCAGCAGCATAAATAACACCATCAATGTGCCCATATTCCTTGCGCACTCTATTGACTACATCTGCTACCTCATGCCGTTGTGTTACATCTGCCTTCCAGACAGATATTTGATATCCTTTACCTATCAGAGCTTGCAATTGATTAAATCTCTTATCATTTGCATCCTCAATTGCCCCTGTTCTACTTAATAAAACAATCTTCGTTTCTCTGTTATGGCTCAAAAGGTATTCACTTACTGCCAATCCGATTCCACCATATCCTCCAGGAATTACAACCACATCACCATCTCTTGGTACAATAGGCTCTTTTTTGTCAAGCTTCTTACAAATATGCTCTGCATATCTGACATTTTTCCTGTAGCCCACTATGGTTCTTCGGTCAGCATGATTGATTTCATCTAGTAACAATTCAACATCTGTTAATTCGTCTGTATCAATAATGCACGCATCTATCGTGCTCTGTTCAAGTTCAAGACAAGAAACAAACCCCATCACGGAACGCCCTATGGGATTAATATTCTTTTCTGTGCAACTAATAATTCCTGCATTCTTCACAATACAAGCAAGGGTTATGTGCTTGGAATGACTACAAAGTGCTTTTGCTAGATTAAACGTTCCACGAAGTCCACTAAACGCCTCTTCATTAACCTCTAAGTCATCTGATTTGTCAGACAGAAGATTTATTATTACGGTCTCCTCTGGAATTTTTAGCTGTCGTATCACCGTTGACATTTCATCTTCTGTATTTCGAACTTCATAGCTGTTCTGTGCAATTTTTCCTGAACTTTCTCCTATATATATACAAATAACATCCCGATATCTGTTTTTCACAGCTGATAGCATTTCTTCCTCATGCTGTCCTTGCCATAAAACCACAACTGCAGTATCTGACATCCTATTGGACGTTATATTGCTCCGTTCATCTGGTTTCCAACATACTTCATGAACATCTTTACTCATCAAACTTTCAAAAAGCCAATTCGCTTCATTACAGCGTTTCAGTGCATATTGCTGAACCTCTCCAAGCAAATTTCCATCTTCATCATAAATTTCTACCTTGAACAGTTCAACTTCTCTATTTGGCTTACTAGGGTTCAATCTAACGATTCTGCTATATATCCTCCCTTTCAGTTCTCCATAGAAAACTGCATTTTTGTAATTAAATGGTAAATATATTTCACCTAACAATATGTTTCCAGCATTTACTGAGCCATCAAGAAGTGCAGGGAAAATATAATAGTCCAGTATATCATGTTCCAGCTCTTCTCTTACTTGGGCACACAATACCAGTGTGTTGTCCCCAATATATATATTTCTAGCACAATCCCAATGTGATCCGAGTTGTACAAAACTTCCTTCTTCTGTACTCTTTGTACATTCAAGTTTTCTGTTGTATTCTGCCAATAGTGAACCAATGTCCACTTTTTTATGAGTTTGTTGCTCATATCCCTTTTTGATACTCATTTCTGCATGAAGTATCCAATCTGAATCCTCATGATTTCGGCTAAGCATCCTTAAACTAAGCTTTTCTCCATCTTTTTGGGCAATTGCATGGAGAATGCGTTTTTCATCATGCCTGCACACCATAAGATTGTAAAATGTAATTTCCATATATGTAAAGAAAACCGAGCCGTATATGTACTGCCCCACAGCATGTGCCATTTCAACATATGCTGTTCCTGGAAGAACATTAACACCATTTATACAGTGCTCACGAATTTCTAGACAAGTGTCGAGAGATACCAGCTTTTCAAATATCCACAAATTGTCAGACTCTATAGCACATCTGTCTAGCAAAGGATTTATTGCTTTTTCTGTTACCACATATGGCTGTTTTTCCTTCTTATTTTCATGTCCATTCCCTATAGAAAATTCAAATCGCCTGTGATGAAATGGATATACAGGTGCACTGATTCTGTACACTATCTCATCTTCATAAAGAGGCTCAAAATCAATTTCAGTACCTTTTAAATAAAGTTCCGCTAATTCCGTTTCATGACCAATACTGCATAACTGCTTTGCACGTTCATGATTCATTCTGCGTTCGTTCTGTGTTATTAAATTCCTATCTGTTTCTTTTTTCTGTACTTGCGTAAAATTCGAATAATATTTTTTAGAAAGCAAATCTGTCTCATCCAAAGCAAGAAACTCTGACTCATCTGAAAATACTCCTGCAAATCTATGCTCATATTGACCTCTGCCTGTATTTATCGTATAGCAAAAATCTTGAAAATTATGTTCCTCTTGCTTCGCCAAAAAATCTTGGTAACTTTTGAGCAGCTTCATTAAAGTTTTCTTATCTCTTGCCGATGCCGTCAATAAATAGTTAGCCCTAAATTCTCTTTGACTGTTCTTATCCTCTTCATAGGATTGTAGTATCACATGACAATTTGTTCCACTAAGTCCAAAAGAACTTACTCCCGCTGTCAATATTCCGTCATCTGTCTCCCATTTTTTAATCTTATCATTGATATACACTGGGGAGTGAAGATAATCAATCTTATTGTTTGGTGTACTAAAATGAATAGTGGGAGGAATTATGCGATTCTGCATCATAAGTAAAACTTTCAGTACTCCTAACAGTCCTGCTGCGCAATCCAAATGTCCAAAATTTGACTTTGCTGCACCGATTGCGCTAAATTGTTTTCTGTCGGTATATTTAGAAAAGGCAGCAGTAAGTCCTCCTATCTCAACAGGATCGCCAAGCTTTGTAGCAGTACCGTGAGCTTCAATATATGTGATGCTTTCTGGTTTTACACCAGCATCCTTCCATGCGCCTATTATGACATCAGCCTGAGCCTCTGAATTTGGTGCTGTCAATCCAATGCTTTTTCCATCTTGATTAACACAACTTCCTTTAATTACA
The DNA here is from genome assembly GCA_002297865.1 of Lachnoclostridium sp. UBA739. The sequence goes on along the minus strand of DBKX01000126.1, from coordinate 21,904 downwards.
CCATATATAT
>DBKX01000126.1:18042-21863 GCA_002297865.1 Lachnoclostridium sp. UBA739 | reverse complement strand
ATGATCATTATCTACAACCGCATCACTTAATGGTTTAAGCACTAGGTTAATGACACCCTCGCCTCCACCTGTCCCATCAGCCTTTCCATCAAAACTTTTGGTATATCCACTCGAAGAAGATGTGCCCATCTGCTTCTGACCATCATCGGGGCACAAAGTCACATGCACACTACCAACTACAGCCATCGTTATATCTTTATTTCTCAATGCCCTACATGCCTCATGTAAAGCAACCATAGACGAAGAACATGCTGTATCAATGATAATTGCTGGTCCCTTTAGATTAAGTAAATAACTCAGTCTGCCAGCCATAAATGAATTGGCATGTCCTGATACTGCAAGCCCAAGTGCTTCATTTGGAATATTTGCTTGTATTTCTTCAAATGAACTTTTGCTACTATATCCTACATAAACGCCAGTTCTACTACCATATAACTTATTGCCTCCATATCCAGCATCTTCAAGCGCAGACCACGCTGATTCAAGAAATATTCTTTGAGCAGGATCAATGTATTCAGCCTCCATTGGAGATATATGAAACAATTCTGGATCAAAAAGATCGATTCGCGAAAGATATGCCAATCTAGCAAACTCGCTTCTTTTTCTTCCTTCACTCGCCAATAGCTTCTGAGCATCTTTCCTACGTGCAGCAGACAACTCAGATATCATATTCTTTCCTTCCAAGAAGACTTGCCATATCTCATCAACTGTGCCCGCATCTCCAATTTTGGCATCAATCCCAATGACCGCTATGCTTCTTGCATCATTTTCTTCTGATATACTATTGCAATCTGTCTTAAGTACATCCGCATCCAGGTGGTCCATATCAAAATTGAAATTTAAATCCAAATTCTGCATCCTACACCTGCCCCTTCTAAACTGTTATACTGTTCATATCAAAATTCTTAAAAAAGACTTGCTGACCAGAATCAGCAAACAGTTCCTCCAATCTGTTTTTCTGTTCTTCTATAGGTGTTCCCTTGGTTGCAAATATCTTAAGAAGTAGTTTAATCGTCTCCTTCATCTCATCTTCTGTTGCTTTTCGACCTTCATTCTCTATATTGAACTGAAGTGCCTTCATCTCATTATAAGGTTCAATAACACCACTTCTATATAGGTCATCATCCCAATTTGTATTTTTAGTTGCAACTGCGATTCCCATGGCTCTTGATACAAATGGTATGAAAGAATTTTCTACACATTCGTAAAGCTTATCCTCTTCCGTATCAAAAGCATACACTGGTATGTCAGAAACATTAGTCTTCATCATATTCTTAAGTACACGTCCAGGACCAACCTCTACGCAGTAACTCGTCATATATTTCTTTAGATAGGTCATACTTTCCGTCCAACGTACAGGATTGAATATCTGAGCCGTCAGATTATCCTTTATATCTGAAACACCAGCATATGGCATCGCTGTAACATTTGCTAAAATAGGATATTTCAACTCATTAAAGTTGCAGGATGCAAGAACCTCTCTGAATTTATCAGCTGCTGGTTTCATAAGCATACAATGAAAAGGGCCGCTAACATTTAACAGCTTAGTCTGGATATTATCTTGTTTAAGTTTCTCTACTACATTGTTAACTGCATTCGCATTTCCTGATATTACCTGTTGTGTGTGACTGTTGTAATTTGCTATGCTTACAATTCCTTTTCCTTGTGAAGAAAATTCTTCACAAAGTTGTTTAAGCATATCAATATCTCGCGTCATTATGGCTGCCATAGCACCCTCTCCCTGTGGAACTGCTTCCTGCATCAGTTCTCCTCTTTTTCTTGCAAGGCATACCGCATCTGCAAAAGGCAATGCATCTGCACAAGTAAGTGCGGAAATTTCACCCAAACTATGACCTACCATCATATCGGGAATTATGTTCTTTTCCAATAGAACTCTGAACATTGCAACACTCACCGTAAGAATTGCTGGCTGTGCATTTTGTGTCTTTGTAAGTTCAACAATATCACCATTAAAACATAAATCACTTAAAGAAAATCCAAGAGCCTCATCAGCTTCATCAAATGTTTTTTTTACAATATCATATTTTTCGCAGAGTTTCTTTCCCATTCCAACGTACTGCGCTCCCTGACCAGGAAACAAAAATGTTTTTTTAATCATATTCGTATACTAACCAGTATGTACTGGTATTTCTCCTCTTATTATTGTAACATAGTAAAATTCATCACCTATCTAAGGTAATACACTATGATTTTATGGAAGCTGCGGATTAGTTTATATAGCATTCTAACCTCAGCTTCCTATTGCATTTTATTTTTTTATCTTATGACGATTTATGCAAATCAAGAATATAAGTCTATACATCTTTGTGACTGCTAAACTAAATAATTATTATTTATCATCTGTCTTGACTACAAAAGATACTGTCAATAATACTACTATTAGTCCTGCCATCAGCGCTAAATCCTTTGCCACACTGCCAAGTCCTTCCCCATGTAAAACACCCTTTGCAGCCTCCAAAAACCAAGTTGTTGGTACAAAATCACCAATACGTTGAACGGCATCTGGCATGATTTCCCTAGGCCATAAACAACCTCCAAGCATCAGTACTGGTAAATTAATTAGACTAAGCAATGCACTTACCATATTGGAATTCTTGGCAAATCGGCTTATCGTAATACCAATTGCTATGCAGACTCCTGCAAAAAGCAATGTCACTAGAGTAACACTACTTTTAATCTTGGCTGTACTACCATAACTAATGTCAACTATCTGCGGAATGATATTAAATATCAGTACAATTTGAATCACCGCTACTACAATATAGCTAAATAAATGTTGAACTAAATAGCTTGCACGTGATACTGGTGTAGTTGCAATTCTACTAAATACTCCAAATTTTCTATCTTCCAACAATAATGTCGTTGCAAACGTCATTAAAAACATCATACCCATTGCCAGGTATCCAAGTGATGTCACAGTACGATTTACCGTTTCCTGTTTAGTAAATTCGAAAGTTTCATACTCTGTCAACAAAGTGCCTTTTGCATAAGCATCCATTGCTTTATAAAATTTGTCAGAGTCTCCTTTCGACTGCCTACCTAGTTCTCTCGCTGAAGTTGTTAAACTTTCAATCAAAAGTCTGATTGGTTCCGATTGATTATTTTCAGTAATTGCAAATGTCTGAAATTTTGCATCTTCACCATTAATAATTTTCTCAGCATATCCCTTTTCAATCTTTAATGCAAGACTGATTTCTGAATTAATCAATGCAGCTTTTATAGCATCTTCTTTATCTTCAATATCAACAATCTTTGCCTCATCTTTTAATTCTGCAAGAATTAACTGGGTAAGTTTTGAATCATCATAATCTATCACTCCAATTGTGTACTTCTGAGAACCACTTGAAACAGAGATGAAGAAAATGTTCAAAACCAAAGGAACAACGATCATTAAAATTATATTTATAGGTTTGCCGAATATTCTTCTAAGGTTATTTATCAGTATTGTCATGCTTTCTTCCTCCTAGATAAAATAACTGTTATGATGCCTGCTACTATAGTAAAGCACCACAGTATCTCTATATAAAGATAGGTAGTCGCCATACGACCAGTGTAAATCATAGAAGTCAGTGCTGTATGTCCAAAATAGTTAGGTGACAGATATTTTAACTGGCCCATGTCCATATAAACAAATCCACCAGCTAAAAAAGTAGAAGCAATTACAACGATTGAAACCAAAGACTGTCCCCTTGCTCTATCACGAGTAAGCATACATAGTAATGAACCTATAGCTACAGCAGTACATGACATTGAAAAAATGATTAGAAGCAATAATGGAAAATTATTACCCCAGTTTACAT
>DBKX01000126.1:0-18008 GCA_002297865.1 Lachnoclostridium sp. UBA739 | reverse complement strand
AAAATAGACCTTGTAATGTGGAAGATAAACATAACCCGGACATTTTCCCAATATACTGCTGATATGGTTTTAATGGAGTAGTCTTAATTCTGTCTCCGATTACTCCAAGATAGTCTTCTGCTATGGCATCACAGCCATATTCTGCACTAAATATCAAAAACATCATTAGCATGGCAATTGCATAATAGTCCATAGCACTTGGTTTATCTTCGGATTTCATCGGAAGTTCCTCAACACCACTATCTGATGAGTACTCCTTACTTATATAAGTACCAAATTCTTCAACGATGACCTTATTCAGATCCACTACGCTAGTAAATGTGTTAAATACACATTTAATTATAATAGAATCCATCTGTGATGTCTTACCAGTATAAATCTTAACTGTACACGGTTCATCATTCTCATATTTCTTCGAGAAATCTGGTTCAAAATATATCATTCCTTCAATTTGATCCTCATCGGCTACATCAGAATCACCAGCTAAGCTCTGACCCTCTTCAAAACTATTAACCTTTACTAAACTAATCCATGCATCTATGTCTTCTGACTCCATAAGATTATCAAGCATAGTTTTTCCAACTTCACCTTCGTCTTCATTTAGATATCCTAAACGTACAGGTTCAAGTGACTTAGATTGAGAATCAAACGCATTAGAAAAAGCTGAGCCGAGTATCAATATTACTATAGCGATTGTTGCAAATTTTGATATCAGAGGCTTCGTATCCGTAAATGTTCTCTTAAACGAATGAAGCATTTGATAGAAAGTATTATTCATGTTATTTCAATCCTTTCGTAATTTTATTATTAATCTCTCAGCTTTTTACCAGTTAAGCTTAAAAATACAGATTCTAGGTTCGATTTTTCAACATTAATTGCCTTAATGTCCAGCTTTTGGGCAATTAAATCTTCAATAAGTTTGATAGTCGTAAGTACATTTGGATCCACATGTACATTAATAAGACTACCTTCTTTTTCACATCTGATTACGCCGTCCATACTCTTTATATCGTTGTATACTTTGGCATCAATTGCGTCAATTTCAAGTGCCACACACTCATCTTTAACAATATCTGCAATCAGTTCATCAATAGTACCCAATGCTATCACTTTACCAAAATCCATAATGGCTACTCTATCACAGATAGCCTCAACTTCTTCCATATAGTGAGAAGTATATACTACAGTAGTACCATTTTTGTTAAGTTCCTTAATTGACTCGAGAACACTATTTCTTGATTGTGGGTCAACACCTACTGTTGGCTCGTCCATAAATAATAGCTTAGGTTTATGTACGATTGCACAGGCAATATTTAGACGTCGCTTCATACCTCCAGAATAACTTGACGCTTTATCTTTCCTTCTATCCCACAAACCTGTGTATTCCAAAGCTTCCTGCACAGACTTCTTCAAATTTTTTCCAGAAAGCCCATATAATCTACCCCAATATGTTACGTTGTCATATGCATTCATAGTCTCAAAAAAAGCAAGGTCTTGAGGTACATAACCTATGTTTTTCTTGATTTCAGCACTTTCTTTGTTGATGTCTTTTCCAAAAATTTTAATAGAACCACTACTAATCTTAAGAATACCTACGATCATACTGATCGTTGTAGTCTTTCCTGCTCCATTAGGACCTAGAAGACCGAATATTTCCCCTTCTTTTATGTCAAGGTCAATTCCTTTAACTGCTTCATGTTCCTTATACTTCTTTACTAACTGCCTTATTTCAATGATGTTTTCCATTGATAATTTCTCCTTTAAATTAATTTATAATACTGAATGCTATAAGTTGAGAGCAAAAGCCTTCTATACACTTTTTTGTAATGAGGCTTTTGCCCCTCTCATCCTGCTAGTTCATTTCTAATCTTTTGTATATCAATCTTTTTATCTTTATTGATTATTAAAGAAATCCAGCATTTTATCTACCTCAATCTCCCCGCTTTCGAACTGTCCTAGCAGTTCATTAATATTCTCCTCCTTCTCAACGGTGCTGTTTTTAGAATAGAGTTTGCTATCGATGTACTCTGCCATTTCAAATACTGTAGGATAGGAAAACACATCTGATACATCTAAAATATTATCAAAATACTGATTTAGTATTTTTAATATTTCTGTCGAAGTCATCGAATTACCACCCAGAGCATTGTAATTGTCATATATATCAATTTCCTTTATATCCAAGACTCCAGCATATATATACGCAACTTTTTTCTCAGTATCTGTATATTCTCCAGATGCATTACCAAGTAATACAATGTTCTGTATTCTGTGTTTATTTGACTCATTTCCAGCTTCACCTTCTAGCTTCTTTTTCTGGATATCAATCGCTCTCTGTATATTTTGAGCCACATTCAATGGCAACTCATTTTCAAGCATTGCCATAGCTTTATAATTTATCTCACCTGGAACAACATTTCTAAGCCTGTAGGATATAGCATCATTTAAGTACACAATTGCTGTCTTGTTATCAACAGCACGAAAAATAGTATGTGCATCAGCCACTTGATAGTCAACAGCCATACCTGTTTCACTCCATGCAGGCCAATTCAATGTAACCACTGGTTTTCCTATAAGAGCGCTCTGTTGCGCAAAACCGTCAAGATAAGCATTCGCTGCCGTATAATCACTTTGTCCAGGCCCACCCATAAGACTTGTCATAGAAGAAAATGCTACAAACATCTTTAACTTGTCCCAGTTGAGTACCATATCAAGTACTTTTGTACCTTGTACCTTAGGAGAAAGTACGCTCTTAAATGTATCAATCGGCTTGTTTACCATAAAACCTTCACCCGCTATACCTGCACAGTGAATCACTGCTGACACACATCCATACTCAGCTTCAAGTTCAGAAACAATCGCTCTCATATCTGCTTCATTGGCTACATCAGCCTTTTTTGTAAATACATTTATGCCTTTCTCTCTCAGGCTTAACATTGCACGAATTGCATTACAAAGTTTTCTATTACTGTCATCCTCAAGGATTTGTTGCCATTCTTGTTCTTCTGGGAATGTACTCCTGTTTAGCAAGCAGATATTTGAAACCTCTCTCTCAACTATATATTTTGCTGTCTCAATTCCTAGTCCGCCTGCACCTCCAGTAATCAGCACACAACCGTCCGAAATGTCCAGCGGTATCTCATCCATCTGATTGGTTCGCTCAAATTTTACAAGACACTCTTCATATCTTTCTTTTCCACGATATGCAACAAATTCACAATGTCCCCCACTAAGCATTTCATTCAAAATAGTTTCTGTATCTGTAATCTCATCCGAATCGATAATTCTTGTTTCAAGATTTGGATATTCCTTTGAAATACATTTTGCCATTCCTGCCAAAGATGTATTTTCTGGTTTAACTGTCTTTTCCAAACCAGTTATCAGTGACGCATGGTCAGTTAATACCAACACATCTATATTGCCCTTAATTTTTGACTTAATAAGCGCTTTCACAAGCATGAATAAACCATAGTCACCATTTTCTAATTCCGTTTCAAGCATAGAAAGATTTTTTTCAGCTTTCTCTGGTTCAAAACACCCTGCATATACAATCGTATTCAGCTTTCTGTCTGCAATCGTGGCACACAATGATTTGTAATCCTCTTCACTGCATCCAACCATAAAATGATTATCATCCTTCTGGTAGTACTCTGTTCCATGATTCACCATAATGACATTTTCAGATATCTTCGTGATTCCTGACCTTAAACTTTCATCGAGAACATCACTTCCTACGAACAATACATTGCCGAGATTATTCTTTCTTTCTTCTGAACCTTCCTTTTTCACCCAGTCAATACGATAATATGTTTTCTCTTCATAGTCATTAAACTTATGTACCTTTTTCACGCTATAATCCGAGATATCCACAAGAATGTTGCCTTCCTCATCTGCAAGCTGAACATCATAAGTACTGATTTCATCACTCTTTCCCTCTGGATCCTTACATAAAGCTCTACTATACACTCCCTGTGGTAAAGGTTTGTACAATTTAATGCTCTTATAAATAAATGGCAGATACATCTGTTCCTTATCAGCTAATACCCCTGCATTAACCGCTTCGTCTAAAAGACTAGTCTGGAACTGGAAGACCTTCAAATCATCTATAAATTCATCTGCTAATCTTGCATCTACATATTTATAGGTTGGTGAAATATATACACGTCTAACATTATCCCATCTAGCGCCAAAGCACATAGCTGCATCAGGAGTACCCAATTTTGCTAATGTAACCGTTTTGCTCATCAGGTTCGGATCTTCAAGTACACTTAAATCCAGCTTCTCAGGAACACTTTCTGGATCCAGTTTATATGCTTCACCTTCCACATGTTTAACCCATTCCGTACCTTCACTATCTATCCCACGTTTTTCAGTGGCCATCATAAACTCTAAATGATCCTTAAATTTTTTCACGATAATCTGAGCTTCAACTTCTTCGTCTGGATCAACACCAAGAGGTGTCATAAAACATAGATTTCTTAATTCCATAGGACCTTCTATATACTTCGAACAAGCTTCTCTAGCAATTTCAACATAGGCTGTTCCTGGAAGAATATTTCTACCCATGATAACATGATCATGAAGTACCCAATGTTTTTTCACACTAAATCTGGTCGTATAAATATCCTGATTGATTGATTTAAGCAGACATCTTTCCACAAGTGGGTGACCATTTTCTTCACCTTCTATTCCAACGCCTCCAGCTTTCATAACCTTAGGCTCAGCCCAATAGAGTGTCCTTTCAAAAGAGTAAGTAGGAATTGGTAGTTTATGTGGAATATTATCCTTGAATAGTTTTCTCCATGAAATAGAAGCACCACGTATGTAATATATACATAGTTGCTTGTAATCTTCAAAACTGCCATCACCTGCTGTTATTTTGCTAAGAGTCTCATCTGCAAGACGATTGGTCTCTCGTACTTCCGATTCTGAATACTCACCTTCACTTCTATCCGTTCTTCTATCTGATACTACTTTATAACTTCCATAATATACATCATCATAAGCATTATTGTATCCACTCCAGTTCATGTGGTTAAGCTTATTCTTTAAATCACCATAATCGGTAAATGCAACTGCAACACGGAAGTTGTAATGTCCTCTTCCGAGTAATGCTGTAGCACAAAATGCATCCAAATCCAAGTCAGGATTGCTATCTACAAAGTCAGAATAATTCTTAACAATCTGTTTCAAAGACCATTCTGTTTTAGCGGATATTGTCAGTATTCTCGGACGGCTTTCAGCTGTTTTTTTCTTAGGCTGATATTTTTCTGCACTTTCAAGTACTACATGCACATTTGTACCACTGAATCCAAAACTACTTACACCTGCATATAATGTTTCGTCCTCGCTTCCCCATGGTGACGTGTGATCCACCAGATAAAGTGAGGAATCTAAAAAATCAATATGTGGATTAGGTTCTTCAAAATTAAGGCTTGCAGGAAGTGTTCTATGTTGCATGGATAGTATAACCTTCATAAGCCCTACGCAACCTGAAGCTGCAATAAGATGCCCCACATTACTCTTAGCTGAGCCAATTCCACAAAATTGCTTCTTATCAGTATACTTTCGAAATGCATTATTTAGAGCTTTAAATTCAATTGGGTCACCAAGTAATGTTCCCGTTCCGTGAGTTTCCACATAAGATATCTTTCTTGGATCGATTCCTGCACTTTCCCACGCTTTACATATGACATCTGTCTGTGCTACTGGATTAGGTGCTGTAATTCCATTAGACGCTCCATCATTGTTCGTAGCACTGGCTGTAATGATTCCATGGATATAGTCCCCATCTGCAACAGCTTTTGAAAGAGGTTTTAAAAGCAATGCCGCACAACCTTCTCCAAATACAGTTCCTGCTGACTTTTTATCAAAAGGACGTACTGTTGAATCCCCCGCTAATACTGCACCAAGTGCATCAGTCGATTCCTCATCGTCTCCGCCTCCAGCTCCGCCTCCTACTGAGATTCCGCCTGCGATTGCCATACTACAATCACCTGCCTGTAGGGCTCTACATGCTTCATGTACACAAACAAGACCTGATGAACAAGCAGTGTCTATAACCAATGCAGGTCCTCTAAAATTAAAAATATAACTGATACGGCTAGCCAATATCCCATGCCAGCTTCCTGTTTCGCTAAGTGAATCAGGCTTTGTACTCATCTTATAAAATTCAGAATTATTGTGGTCTTTTCCAACAAATACACCTATATCACTGCCCATCAATTCATTAAGGCTGTATCCAGCATCTTCAATTGCTCCACACGCAGTTTCAAGAAATACTCTCTGACACGGATCCATATATCGTGCTTCTCTCGGAGCAATATTAAAAAATGCTGCATCAAATTTATCAGAATCCTTAATATATGCATTTCTTCCTTTTAATCGTCTTTCAGCAACATTAACTGGCTTGGTTCCTAGCGCCTCTGCAAATCTAGGATCTTCCGAAGCCTTATAGTACTCTACGAATTCAATAGGCATATATCCAAGGCATTCTCGTTCATTTAAAAGATTCTTCCAGAATTCTGTGTAATTCGTCGCTTCTGGAAGATTACATGCCATTCCCACTACTGCAATTCTATTATCACTGTCATTTACCTTCTCCAATTCCTGAAGATACGAAAGTGCACTTTCAGGATTTAACTCCTTTTTACTGACCTGTTCCAAAATATACTCTTTAACACTGTTCAAGGCATTTTTCCTCCCATATTCTTCTAAATATACTTGCCAGCTTCCTTAACGTCTATTTTTCCATCTGCAAGCATCTGCAACAGTTCATTCAAATCGCCTTTTGCATTCTTAGCAAAACTAGTTGTAGATTTTCCTTTATCTTCATTTAAATGTCTCTGTTCCATACTTTCTTCTTTTCTTTCTTGCTGTATCTTACTGTCAATAAAATCTGCCATTTCCTTAATTGAAGAATATACAAACACATCCGTAATATCCATAGCTTGAGGATAACTATTATTTAACTCTTTCTGCAGATAAGTAGCAGATAGTGAATCTCCACCTATCTCAAGAAATTTATCCTGATAATGTATCTCCTTAAGACCAAGCACTTTGGCCCATGCCTGTGAAACTTTCGTTTCTGTCTCTGTTAGTGGAGCATCTTTTCCTGTTATAGTTACATGGTAAATTTCACGTTGATTTTTAACGTTACCATGACCATTTTTAATTTTTTCTGTAACATAATCAGGGAAGCGTATCACCTTGCTGTAATCATCAGCAACTTCTTCTAGTACCTCACAATTTATCTTGCCTATCAGCACTTGTCTTTCTTCTAATACCATAGCCTTAGCAAACAATTCTACACCTTCTGCATTACTTAAAAATGTAACTGGAGTTCTAATCATTTCACCGCCATTGTCGTAAGCCATTCCACATTCTTTCCATCCACTCCAATTGATTACCTTCACTGGCAATTCTGAATCTTTCTGAACTACCATAGCATCTATGAAAGAATTCGCACTTATATAATCTGATTGTCCTGCAACTGGCAAAATCGTAGAATAAGATGAAAACAATACTATAAATTCTGGCTTGTATTTTCTTGACAAATTAAGCATATTCAACGTTCCGTGCATTTTTGGCTTTAGTACTTTTAGATAGTCATCCCAGTCTTTTTTTATGATAAAGCCTCCACCAGCAACACCAGCTGCATGTACAATACCGGTAACACAACCAAGACTTTCTACATGTTTTTCTACTGACTTCTCATCTGATACATCACAAGAACAATATATTAACTCAGAGACTTTGGAATTTAATTCACAAAGTCTCTTATAGAGTACGTCTGTTTCCTTCTCCCATTCCTCTTGAGGAAGTAATTCTCGTCGTGACATAAGTACTAAACGTATGTTTGACTCAAGTTCTGCAAAATATTCTGCAAGTACAAGTCCTATACCACCTAGACCACCTGTTATTATGTACGTGCCACCCTTCGTAAGTTCAAACTTCTTTTCAGAAGATGGCTCATGTTCTATAGAGACTTCCTTCATTCCCATTACAAAACGCTCACCATTTTTCAACAAGATCAGATAATCATTATGGCTGTAAAACAATTCATTGATAACATGTTTCAATTCAGTCTCGGACGTATACACTATGCATCCCATTTTCAGACGACTATACTCATTAAGTAAGGATTTCCCCATTCCCTGTAACGCCAAAGCCATAGGATCAATTTCCGGTCCAGTTGTTTTTATTATCAGATCAACTCTGGGATTTCCAAGTTTCTTATTGAATGCTAATACATATATAATATTGTAATATGCATGAAGCATATTTTCAACTGCATCATCCAATTTTTCTATTGTATATACACTTCTATGTTCCTGCACCATGAAAATAACCCGTGCGATTTCCGTTTCATCAAATGCCTCAAAATAAGTACATATGCGATTCAAATCCCCTGGAGCACTATAATACTTTCTTGCTGTGTCCCTCATTTCCCATTCACATAGAATTAACTCATATATATTTCCTCTAAAGGTATCTCTGATTTCTTCTAGCAACCTCTCGTTACAATTATCAATTGTTCTGACTACAATAACTGCCTTTTCATCATTTTCTGGTCTTGCAGCCTTAAAGTCTGTTGTTTCTTTAACCCAATTTAGTGTATGCATCCATGGAACTTCTTTTTGATAAAATTGTTTTTTCTGACTTGCTCCTGCCTTCTTCATGGCATAGTTCTTTACTATGGCAATCACTCTGCCAAACTCATCAACTATGCTAATATCAAACACATTTAGTTCTCCATCTGAAGAAGATGCTGCTGCATTCCTAATGGTATGAGAATATATCTTTTTAGGTATTTTGTCGTAAATTTTAAGGGTTCCATAGTAATAAGGCAAACAAAAATTATTTCCGTTTAAAGCGCTACTGCAGTTCACTGCAGCATCTAGCATGGAAGGATATAGATAATATTTTTTTAGTTCATCTGTAAATTTACTGTCTATCTCAGCCATCGTAACAGCCTCTTCATTGCCAACCCATAATCCTCTATTAACTTGCCATCTAGGCCCTGTTGTTACAAGCTGCTCTACTGGAGAAGTCTCATTTTCGAGTGGTCTTTGAGCCATACTTCGCAACATCTTCTCTATATCTACAGATTCTGGATTTTCTTCTGCCAATACGCTAACCTGACCTTGTGCATGAATCTCCCACGTTTCCTCACCAACTGGTCTGCTCTGAATTGTGACATCGTATTTATCATCCGTTCTGAGGTACAATATTGTCTGTACTTCTCTTGTTTGCCCCTTTTCAAAGATCATTGCATTCATAAATAACAGATTATCAACTTGCATTTTATCATTTTTTAGCACCTTTTTGGCTGCACAGCGAAGCATTTCAACGTACACAGTACCTGCCAGTACATTTTTATCACCAATAATATGTTCCCTGACCTCAGTATGGGTACTCTCACTCATAATTGTTTTATAAACATTTAATTGTGGGGAGGAAATCAGGCAGGTATCTATCAACTGTTCATTTTCTGTATATTCATATTGCCTATCCTGTTTGTTATGATTTTCTGGCATTTCCCAACAACGCTGCAGTTTCATCGGATAGCTAGGAAGGGATGTTTTTGTAACTGGAAATGTTTCATAAAGGGATTGCCAGTCCACATTTGCTCCTGCATGATACAGTCTGCAAAGTTCCTGAAAATCTTCGTAATTATCGTTATTATCATAAACCACTTTACGAACAATTAATTTTGCTTCCTCATCCAATTCCTTCGAAGCTATAGTGCCTGTCTTACTACATATATTTTGTACCTGTTCTGACAGATTTTCAATGTCATCCATTGACTTCACTATCACCGCAGCTCGAACGTCATAGTCACTTCTACTAATCGACGCAGAATAAATACAATCTGATAGACTTATTCCCTCTTTTTTCACCCAACTACTGAAAAGTTCAGCTGTTTCTATCAGTTCTTCTTCATTTCGTGCTGATAGCGGTAGTACCATCGGGAGACATTCGTAAGTCTCCCTATCATTCTCGTATTCCTGTAGAACGACATGGCAGTTTGTTCCACTCATTCCAAAAGAGCTAACTCCACAAATCCTTGGACCATCTGAATTCCAATACGCTTCCTGTTCATTAACATAAACAGCGGAAGATATAAAATCGATCTCTTTATTTGGACTTGCAAAATTAATCTGTGGAAGTAAGGTTTTATGTCTTAACTCAAGAACGCACTTAATCAATCCAAATATTCCAGAAGCACAATCTAGATGTCCTAAATTAGCCTTTACAGAACCAACTGCGCAAAACTGCTTTTTATCAGTATATCTGTGAAAAGCTCTATCCATTGCAGTTAGTTCTACTGGATCTCCCAGTTTCGTCGCTGTGCCATGTGCCTCTATATAGGATACCTGCTCTGGATTTATCCTTGCATTCTCCCAGGCTTTTACGATAACTTCCTCCTGCGCATCTGCATTCGGTGCTGTAATACCAACGGAAGTACCATCTTGATTTAATGCACTTCCCTTAATCACAGCATATATTCTATCCTTGTCCTTCTCTGCCTCATTCAATGGTTTCAAAACCAAAGCTGCTACACCCTCTCCAGGATTTGTACCATTGGCCTTCACATCAAATGTTCTTGTACTTCCATCTGTTGATATAACAGATACGCTATTCTCACCACTACTCACTAATGGCATCAAATTAATTTTCACACTGCCAACTATCGCTTGTTTGCAATCGCCTTGATGTATTGCACTACAGGCCGCATGAACAGCCGCTAAGGATGATGAACATGCCGTATCCACCATAACAGCAGGTCCCTTTAAATTAAGCCAGTAACTTAAGCGACTTGCAATGATAGAGTTGACTTTTCCTGGAATGGCTCTGTCCGCATACTCTGGATCAGATTGTGCCAAAATCTCACTGTAATTCTCGGTTGGTGATGTATATCCGACATAAACTCCTGTATCTGTCCCATCTATTTTTTTTGCAGACAAGCATGCGTCTTCAAGTGCACTCCAAGCAGTCATAAGGAACATTCTTTGTGCTGGATCAATTAAAGCCGCATCTTTTGGTAGCATATGAAAAAACTCTGGACTGAACAAATCTATATGTTCCAAGAAACATTCCCTTCCAAATTTCTCACATTTTCTGCTGAGCTGGTTGCAAAAAGGTCTAATATCATCTGCACGCCAGGATGGAAAATCACGAATTAATTCTTCTCCTCTGCTCAGTGCTTCCCAAAACTCCTCATTATCTTGACATGAACCCACTTTCACTGCCATACCAACAATCGCGATATCCTCGGAATTTTCGCCCAGTTCTTCTTCTATACAGACATAATTTTCCGATGTCATGGCTGTTTCATTAAAAATATCTAGGTAGATTTCACTATTCTTCATTGTACCTTCCTTCTTTTGTTATACTTGTTGCAATTTGAAACATTTATTTTAGACAGTTACTTCTGTATCAATAAAAAGACGATTTAATTTCTGTTCAATTTCTGCTTTATCAACCATTTTTGCATTTAGTATCTCAACAAGTAATTCCTTTGCATCCCTTGCTTCATCCATAGAGGCTTGTCTTTCCTCTTTCTCTATTTTTTCTTGCATATCTTGAAGTTTACGATAAGGAACTACAACATGCTGTTCATAATAGGAATTATCTGTGCATAAGTTCTTTGACGCTACTGCCAATCCCATACATCGTGAAACAAATGGAACAGCTTTGTCTAGAAGTACCAGTTTCTCAATCTCAAATGCATCATCTGATACATCGTAAGATAATGCCTTAACATTACTGAAGTTTGCACGCATAAGGTTTTTTAGAACCTTACCTGGACCCACTTCAATTGCCATTCTTATCTTCTGTTCCTTAAGATACTCCATAGATTCCTCCCAACGAACAGGTGATACGATTTGCTCGGCAAGTTTTTCTTTTATTTCCTCCGCTACATGAGGTCTTGCTGTAACATTAGAAAGTACAGGAACGATTGGTTTCCTAAATTCATATTCCTTAAGAACTTGTTTGAACTCTTCTGCTGCAGGTTGCATAAGTGGAGAGTGGAAAGGCGCACTTACATTCAGCCTCTTAAGTGATGCTCCCATAGCAGAAAACTGCTTTTCTGCTTCTATAACTGCCGCCTGATTACCTGATATTACATTCTGTTTAGCTGAATTATAATTTGAAATACATACAATATTTCCAGGTTCTGAAATACGGTTACATACCTCAGCAACCATCTCCATAGGTAATTTTCCAACAGCGGTCATCAATCCTTCTGTATCTTTGACTGCTGTTGCCATAAGTTCTCCTCTTTTTCTAACAAGTCTTACTGCATCAGCTAAATCAATCGCTTCTGCACAAGTAAGTGCAGAAAATTCTCCTAAACTATGACCTGCATAATAATGAGGCTTAATATCTGTGTTTTCCTGAAGAACACGGAACGCAGCCACACTTGTAGTCAAGATTGCTGGCTGTGAATTTTCCGTTTTCACAATTTCAGAGAAATCTCCTACGAAACACATTTTCTTTAAATCACAGGAAATTGCCTCACTTGCTTCTTCAAATGTTTTTCTGGCTATCTCGTATTTTTCGCAAAGTGTCTTTCCCATTCCAACATAGGCACTTCCCTGCCCTGGCATTAATACAGCTTTAATCTTCATTTTTTTTTCACACCGAAATTTATCAGGTGTCCTCCTTTACTTTGATTTATTACCAGCAACAGCATTTACAACACCTGTAATTAGTCTCATCAGCTGTTGTGTTTTTGTACCGTTTAATTCTTTTCTGTTCTTCTTCAACCATATATGTATACCATCTTGTCTTATATCAGCTTGTAGCCATATATCGAAAATTTTAGCAATTTGGTGTTGTTCTGCCTGTGATATTTCACTAACATCTCCGACATATATACCAATGGTACACATACCTTCTGAAGGATTTTTTATTGCATGTTCCAATCTCCAATCTTCTTCAGAAAATATAGTCTTTCTTTCTGTTTCTTCCAAAGTCATAACTTCTGTCAAATCACATTCTACTGTTTTATATCTATCTTCAGCAATTTTTTCTTCTACACATGTAAACTTGTTCCCTGCGAATCTAGAAACCGCAAAAAGCACTGCTGCTCGAAACTTATTCGTAAAGTCTTCTGGAATATTGCCAGTGATTATTGAATGATACTGTGCTTCTCTTGTGCCTCCAAAACAATTTTTCGCCAGTTTTACAGCTCGTAGAATGTGACGATTTGTTTTTATTGTACTTCTCTCTATATATCCTGCTAACTGTTCTATCGTCGGATTAGCGAATAAATCCGCAATCTTCAAAACTCCTGGGAAGTCTTGTCCAAGTCCAGTAAGCACAGACACCAATGTAAGCGATGTTCCACCAACTTCAAAAAAGTTATCGTTTAGCCCTATGTTGTCTAATCCAAGTACATTTCTCCATACGTCTTCAACTACCTTTTCGTATTGTGTCAATTGGCGTTTCTGAGTAACATAATCTGATACTGAAGTTTTTTCTAACGTTACCTCTGTTGCTTCGACTTTTAATTTATTTCTATCTAATTTTCCATTCGGTGAATAAGGAAAACTATCACGCCTAATCCATACATCTGGAATCATATAGTAAGGGAGACAATCACTAAGTATTTTTCTTACTTCTGTAGGATTTACATCTTCATTAGCCATATAAAACAATACGATTCTGTCAGAACCTGTACTGTTATCAACTACTGCAACACACTGTGTCAGGCCACATCGACTCGTGCAGACAGACTCGACTTCTCCCAGTTCTATTCTATTTCCTCTTACTTTTACCTGATTATCATTTCTACCTAAATACTCAATATTGCCGTCAGGCAGCCACCTTCCAATATCACCCGTTCTGTACAGCCTTTCACCTTTCCTAAATGGATTCGGTATAAAACGCTCCGCAGTTCTTTTTTCATCATTTATATATCCTCTTGCTAACCCTGCTCCTCCAATCCATATCTCACCTGGAAGGCCAGTAGGTTGAAGTTGACCAAAATCATTTACGATATAAATTTCTGTATTAGCAATTGGTTTACCAATAGGAATACTGTCCCACGCTTTGTCAACCGCAAAGACTGTCGTAAGAACGGTACATTCTGTCGGCCCATAATTGTTGTATATTGTATAGTCTTTCGAATAGCTTTTCAGTCTGTCCCCACCTGTAATGACCATTTTCAATGCTTTACATTTTTCCTTTGACACTAATTCGCATATCGGTGTAGGGAAGAAACCTATGTTTATATAATGATTGTCTATATAACTACATATTCCTCGTATATCCAAACGAAGTTCTTCTGGTATAATATGAATTTCAGCACCAGCTGCTAGCGGAGGATACATTTCATGTACAGAAGCATCAAAGCCAAAGCCAGCATATTTAGTGGTCTTATCCTTGTCTGTTAGATGATAGTAATCATTGTTCCACTGAATCATGTTTGCCAAGGAACGGTGCTCAATCATAACACCTTTTGGCTGTCCCGAAGAACCTGATGTAAATATGACATATGCCAGTTGTTCTGGTTTGATTTCTGGAAGATTGCATTGTACATGCTGTACCGCTTCTTCTATGTACATCGCATGTATATCCGAATCTAAATGAAAATCCTTCGCCCCTTCTTCTACAAGTACCAGTTTGCATCCACTCTGATGAAGCATATAACGGATTCTTTCATCTGGATAATCTGGATCGATTGGCATATATGCATTACCAGACAGCATAACTGCAATCGCTCCAACAAACATTCCAAATCCTGGTTTTGCCATTACTCCAACAATATTCTCTGCACCAAAATCAAATTCACAAATTGCTGCCGCAACTGCACTACTCTCTTTCAGCAGCTGCTGATAACTCATACTTTGCTCACGACATACAAGAGCTGTTTTTTCACCACAAATCTCAACTTTTGCTCGAAGCATATCAGGGAAAGTTAATGTAGTATCAAATTTCTTCTTCGTTCCCTGATGAAATTTTTCTGTTTCCGAAAGCATCTCTGCATGAACTATCGTGTCAAATTCATGTTTTAAAGCCCATCTTATCAAATTAACATAATGTTCTGACATCTGTTGTATAGTCTTCTCAAAATAGAGTCCTGTTTTGTAGGTAATATCTAGCGAATATACACCATCTTTCACTATTACATCAAACACCAAATCAAATTTATCTACGACATAGTCAATTTCATATGGTTCTGCTGTGAAATCGCGGGTAGTAATGTTCTCCGAAAAGTTTTGATCAAAATAGTTAAAAAATACATCAAACAAAGGATTTTTTCCTTTGGAACGCTTTACACAACTATCTTCCACTATTGCATTAAATGGATACTCTTGATTCGTAAGCGCATTTGCTAATACATTTCGTGTATTCTCAATATACTCTGAGAAACGCATGTTTCTTACTGGTTTTAACCTTACAGGTAGAGTATTTACTAGCATTCCAACTATCTTTTCGGTATCTGGATGAACTCTACATGACGCTGGTATTCCCACAACGACATCCTCGCAATCATAATATCTTGCAAGCAACATGGATAAAATTGATATAAAAAACATATGCGCTGTAATTCCGTGGTCACTACAAATCTTGTCAACCTGTTTCGAATCAAGCCAGTCCATCTTTCTTTTTACCACTGAGGCATTTTGTTCCGTACTGTCTGACCTTCGTATATCCGTTGGAAGCTCTTTGTCTTCAAGCATAGTCTCAAAAGTCTTTTTCCAAAATACTCCTTGTGAACTTATATCTCGCTTTGTAAGCCATTCTGAATAATCTTTATATTGTAAGGCAGGTTCGGAAATATACTTACCATCATATAAATCTCCTAACTCCTTTAGAAGCTGTTTTATACTGTAACCATCCACAATACTGTGATGGAAATCTAGTAATAACCAGCCTTCACTAGCCGTATTTTTTACCAGCTCTGCCCGTAACAATGGTGGTAATTCTAAATCAAATGGTCTTATAAAGTTTTCAAATTCGTCCTTTATCTCACCTTTTTCCAAGGTTTTAACTATAAGTTTAAAATCTACATGTGGATAAACAATCTGTCTAAACTCACCATCTACTGCACACAAACCTGTTCTTAAGCTTTCATGTCGTTCTGCCAGCTTCTGCAATGCGCTGTTTAGTCTTTCTTCATCAGGCATTCCATTACACAATCTGAAACAATACGGAACATTGTAACTCACACTCATTTCATCCATCTGTGCAAGTATGAATAGACGTTTCTGCACCTCTGACATAGGATAGTATTCTTTTACCTCTGCTTTCAGAATCGGTTCATATTCTTCTCCTTTGCTACATTCCAAAAGTTTCACCAGTTTTTCAGGGGTAGCATTGGTTAATATATCCTTTATTGCAATTCGTACTCCAGTATCAAGTTCTATCCGATTGGCAAGATGAGTCGCTTTTAAAGAATGTCCACCAAGTTCAAGGAAGCTGTCCCTGATTCCAACTTTCTCCACATTCAAGATTTCTTCAAATATCTTGCAGATAATCTCTTCCTTTTTGTTTCGTGGTGCAACATACTCACTGTTTGTTTTTGCCTCAATATCAGGCAGTGCTTTTTTGTCAAGCTTTCCATTACGGGTTACAGGAATGCTGTCAATTTCCATCATATAGGCAGGAATCATATATTCTGGCAACACCTCTCTAAGCCTGTCTCTAATATCCGACACGCTGACTTCACTTCCAGTATAGTATGCATAAATCGCCTTATCCCCACCGGCATCCTCTCTGGCTATGACTGCGCTGTCTTTTACTCCTTCTATCTCTCGAATTCGGCTCTCAATCTCTCCAAGTTCAATTCGGAATCCTCGTATCTTAACCTGTTCATCGATTCTTCCTAGAAACTCAATATTTCCATCTGGTAACCATCTCACAAGATCTCCCGAACGATACATCTTTCCTTCTCCATAAGGATTTTCTACGAATTTCTCTGCTGTCAGTTCAGGGTTATTCAAATATCCTCTTGCGACACCATCTCCAGCTATACACAATTCACCAGGTACTCCAATTCCACAAAGCTTATCTCCATTCATGACATAGGTCTGCGTATTGGATATAGGCCGTCCTATTGGTGTCTTTGTTCTATTGTCAGCCTTTATTCTATAATGTGTTGCGAATGTTGTTGTTTCAGTCGGACCGTATACATTTCTAAAATCATGGACCGTATTTCGTTGTACTAAAATCTGTACACATTTCTCTGAAGTTTTCTCTCCTCCAAACATTAAATGTTCTAAAGAATCAAAGAATGACGCATCATCCATGATCAGCTGATTAAACAATGCTGTTGTCATGAACATAGTATTAATTTTATTTGATACCATATATGTTTTTAATCTATGTGTATCTAACAATGTTTCTTCTGGTATAAGATGCACAGTTCCGCCATTCAGCAGTGTTCCCCAAATTTCAAATGTAGAGGCATCAAATGCAAGCTGGCCTGTCTGTAATACAACGGTATGTTCGTCTAACGTTGTATAATCTTGATTCATCACTAGCTTTACGATGTTATGATGTTCAATTAGAACTCCCTTCCCCTTTCCTGTCGTTCCTGATGTATAGATGCAGTATGCAAGATCATTTGGTTGATTTACTCTGACAGGATTTTCATAAGTTTCTCCAAACTCATCTATGTTCTCCAATGAAATAATTGGAACATCAAGATTCGCAGGTATCCTTCCTTTATAATGAATAAGTGCCTTAATCCTGCAATTATCCATTACAGCCAACTTACGTTCGTTCGGGTAAGCATCATCAATCGGAAGATAGGCCCCTCCTGCTTTTAGTATTGCACAGACTGCAATGATAACTTCTATACTTCTCTCAGCAATGATTCCCACGAAATCTCCTGGAACAATGCCTTTCTTTCTTAATACATTTGCCAATGCATTGCTCTTCTTATTCAGATCGCTGTAAGAAAGTGCATTTCCTTCAAATACAACTGCGGTTTTGTCTGGTGTTTTCCTTACTTGTTCCTCGAACAGTTCTACTACTGTCTTTTCTCT
>DBKX01000374.1:8145-9140 GCA_002297865.1 Lachnoclostridium sp. UBA739 | reverse complement strand
GGGCGCAAGGATCATTTCTTTGAAAATGGTGGACATAGTCTTCTGGCGATCCGATTACTTAACTTACTAGAAGATTGTCTGCATATTTCAGTTTCTTATAAAGAATTCGTGGATAACCAGACACCAGAGGAATTAGCACTTTTATGCGATGGAAGGAAAAGTATTCAAAAAGAGGTGCTAGATAAGGCAGAGGAGAAATTGACTTATCCCATGGCTTCCAATCAGAAGAGAATGTTTGTGCTCAATCAGCTTCCAGATTCGGGCATAGCGTATAATGCACCAACCGTCTGGAAGGTGAATGGTGATTTAAATTGTGAGCAATTAAAAGAGGCACTAATACAGGTTATCAGACGGCATGAAATTTTGCGCACTAAAATGTTTGTAGAAAATGGACAGTTCTTACAGCAGATTTCCAATGAAGCACTGATTTTATTCCAAGTGATAGAGGACGCTAAAGAAATGTCACTAGAACAGATACTTACGTTAGGTGTGAAAAAAATCGATTTAGAAAAAGGACCTCTGGTTCAAGTTACCGTTGTAAAGCAGAAAGAAAAACAATTTATCATTGTGTTAAATCTGAATCATGCGGTGGCGGATGGACGTTCCATTGAAATATTCAAGCAGGAATTATTTGCACTTTACGAAGGAAAGCAGTTAGCACCAGTTCAATTTCAGTATAAGGATTACAGTGAATGGGAAGCGAGACATTCCTATAAGCAGGCGGAGAAATTCTGGAAGAAACAATTAGCAGGAAAACTTCCAGTGCTTGATTTTGTGCTGGATGCACCTAGGGGCAAGGAGCGGAGTTTTCAAGGGGCGGCTGTTCGTTTGCCGATCCAGTTGAAACAATTAGATGTTTTCTGTCAGTCGGTTCAATGTACAGAATATCAGTTTTTCTTATCTACACTTATGATACTGTTAGGAAAGTTCTCAAGGCAGGAAGATATTCTGATTGGGACACCAGTTCTTGGAAGAAAGAATCAGCAATTCATGGA
>DBKX01000374.1:401-8111 GCA_002297865.1 Lachnoclostridium sp. UBA739 | reverse complement strand
TATGGGGATGTTTGTGAATACCATATTGATGCGTGGATTTCCGAAAAAAGAGAAAACATTTCATAAGTTCTTAGAGGAAATGATTCTTTTTTGTAGTGATGCATATGAATATCAGGACTATCCACTGGAAGAATTGTTAAAAGTGATTCCGTTCGAAAAGGATACATCCAGAAATCCTTTGTTTGATGTAATGTTTGTGTATGAACATGAGGATGGAGAAGAACAGACGATTCCGGGACTGGATATGAGAGAAGTTCCACTAAATAGTACCATAGCAAAGTTTGATATGACCTTTACGGTACAGCAAAAAGGCAGTGAGCTAAGTTTGGCTGTTGAATATGCAACAGCACTGTTCAAAAAAGAAACGATGGAAGCGGTTCTTGGGTATTGGAAAAATCTTATGGAGGAAGTAATTCGATGTCCTAAAGTCAAAATTGGTGATATATTGCTGCTTGAGGCAAAAGAGGAAAACAAGGAAGAAGAAAGAGTTCCTTTTGAACGAAGGACAGTAGTGGAGCAGTTTGAGTCTGTTGCATGTGCATTTCCAGATCGTGTGGCAGTTTCATTTGCAGATGCAGAACTGAGCTATCAAGAATTTAACGAAAAAGCAAATCAGATTGCACATCACCTATCCAAACTGGGAGTTGGCAGAAATGATTTCGTTGTTCTGTTTAGTGAACGTTGTCTGGAACTGTTACCAGCACTCTATGGAATCTTAAAGTGCGGGGCGGCATATGTTCCGCTAGATGCAAAACAGCCAGCATTACGCCTTCAGGAAATATTGACTGACTGTAAACCAAAAGCGGTTATAGCAGGATTGGAAGGCTGCAAAGTCCAGGTGAACTGTCCTGTTATAAGTTTAAAGGATGAAACGTTATTGCTGGAAGAGAGGGATAACTTAGGAATTGTAAATGAACCAGAAGATCTGTGCTATATGATTTATACATCTGGAACAACAGGAAAACCAAAAGGTGTTATGATTCAACATAAGAATCTGGAAAATTTTATCCGTACAGATGGAAGAAACCAGTTCCAAAGAGCCATTGCTAAGAAGTGTGACTGTGTTTATATGACTAATTCCATTATCTTTGATATTACGGTTCAGGAAATGGAACTTCCACTATCGTATGGATTGACAGTTGTTCTATCCGAAAACGAATTGATAGAATTTACTGAGGAAAAGAAAGAACAGTTGTTACGGTATGGAAAACCAGGGTTTGTTATGACGCCGTCTAAGCTTTCGGCATATCTGGAAAGCAAAGCATTTTTAGAGGTTTTGCCACATGCCGCAGTTATTATGGTTGGAGCAGAACGATTTGCACCTGAATTATTTAGAACCCTTAGAACACATAGTAATGCAGATATTTTCAATGGGTATGGTCCAACGGAGACAACTTGTGGGATCAGCTATTACTTGTGTACGGAGTATAAAGAAAATATGCCGATTGGAACTGTTTTGGAAGGAAACGAGGCATTTATTCTAAATGGTTCTGTAAGAAATCCAGTACTTGTTCCAGGTGAACTTTGTATTGCAGGAGAAAATGTGTCCAAAGGCTATTATGAGGATGAAGAGAAGACAGCAGCATCGTTTGAAAAAAATCCTTTTGGTAAGGGAGTTCTGTATCATACAGGTGACCTTGCAAGGTTTTTAAGTGATGGAAACTTGGAATATCTGGGACGCATGGACCAGCAGGTGAAAATTAGAGGTTTTCGTATTGAAACAGCCGAAATCGAAAGGAGAATCTGTTCCATTGAAGGTATCCAAAGAGCCGCTGTAATCGTCGTAGAAAAAGAGCCTGACCATAAGGTGTTATGGGCATATTATTGTGCTCCCAACACAATAGCACCAGAATATGTGAAAGAAGAACTAGAACAAATACTTCCAGAGTATATGATTCCAACAGGGCTTATGCAGATTCCAGAATTGCCGATGGGGGCAACAGGAAAACTGGATCAAAAAGCACTTCCTGAAATTGTCATAGAGCAGACTGCTCGTTATGTGAAACCAGAAACAGAAGCAGAGAAAAAACTTTGTCAATGTATATGTGAAGTTTTAAAGATAGAAAAGGCTGGGTTAGAAGATAGTTTTTATCAATTGGGAGGAGATTCCATAAAGGCAATCCGTATTGTGTCAAAACTTCGAGAGTGTGGATATACCGTACCGTTAGCAGAATTTTTAAAGGCGGCTGATATTGGTAAGCTTGCACGAAAAGTAGTCATACTGAACGAAACAAGTGATCAGTCTGAGGTGACGGGAGTGGTACCACTCACGCCTATTCAGCAAAACTTCTTCCAATGGAAGCTAGAGGAGCCTAATCATTTTAATCAGGCAATGCTTCTCAAAATGGGTATGAGGTATGAAGAAGGGATACTAAGGAAAGCACTTGAAGCATTATGTGTCCATCATGACATGCTTCGGGCAGTGTACTTGAATGGAGAACAGCGTATCCTTTCCGTCGAAGAATGTGTCGGATATGAACTGAAGCAGTTAGAACTGTTAGTGGGGCAGGATGTGAAAGCACAGATTGAGGAAGATACTAGGGCAGCACAGAAAAGTATTTCATTAGAAAGCGGGCCAATGCTTCAGGTGAGGGTATGGAAGACAGTGGAGGACACCTATGTACTTCTCATTATCCACCACCTTGTAGTAGATCAAGTATCATGGCAAATCTTATTGGAAGATTTGAATACGGCATATATGCAGGCCTTTCAGAATGTTAAAGTGTCACTCCCTAAAAAAACCATATCTTATAAACAGTGGTCTTTGGCACTGCAGGAATACTTGAATTCAGATACATTAAGAAAAGAAGAAAATTACTGGAATCACATATATGAAGAGAGCAGGAATCTTTCGGGGCTGGAATCTAAGATACACAGAAGAGAGCAAAGCTTTGAAGAGCGTTATGGTGCAATTACCTTGATATTTTCTAAGACAGATACCAATGACTTAAAAAATGCAGGCGGTGCATACAATATGGATATAAGTGAAGTACTGCTGACTGCGTATGCTCTTTCACTGGAAGAATGGACAGGAGAACAGGCTTTCCTTGTATTCATGGAGGGACATGGAAGAGAACCAATTCACAAACCAGTTTCTGCCTTGCGTACAGTGGGCTGGTTTACAAGTGTATATCCAGTTCTGTTAACAAAAACAGCAGACTATAAAAAGGCATTAATTGATACGAAAGAAACAGTGCGTAGTATACCAAACCATGGAATGGGATTTAATGTGCTTCGTCAGAAAGAAGGCAGCACATTAAATGAGATTCCAATAGAAGTATCCTTTAATTATCTTGGAGAAATTCAAGATGAACAATTGGATGGAGCGTTTGTTCTTGCAGATATGGAGCCGGTAGAAACAGTTTCTCGTAAAAATAAGTATGAACAGACCTTGATGTTGAATGGAAGAATATACAGAGAACAGCTTGTTCTGGAAATTTCATATGACCGTGTGGAATTAGAGGATGAGAAGGTAAGATGTTATACAGAAATGTTAGAGGATAAAATAAGAGATGTTATGAGTTTTTGTCAGAAACAGGAAGAAGTTGTGAAAACAGTGTCAGATTATCATGCAAAAGATCTGACAGAGGATGTATTAGACGAACTTATGGATATGTTTTAAAGGAGTGCGAAAGAGTATGGCCAATAATATTGAAGCAATATATGCTTTAACACCTATGCAGGAAGGCATGTACTATTATGAAAAACTAAACGGGGAAAAGAATGGAGAGTACTTTTTACAGGGAACGTTAAAGTTACAGGGAGAGATTCAGATTGAGCATGCAAAGGAAAGTGTCGCATTGCTAGGCTTGCGTCATGAGGTGCTTCGTACAGCAGTTGTTATGCCTAAAAAGGGATTAAAACCGTGGCAGTTAATCATAAAGAATCGAGAACTAGAAACAAGAGAACTGGATTTATCCATGCTATCCCAAAAGGAAAGGGAACGAAGCTTAAAAGCTTTGAAAGAAGAAGATATTAAGAGAGGATTTCAGTTAGAACAGGATAGTCTGATTCGTTTTCGTTTTGTAAAAATGGATAATCAATGTGTTTATATGCTTTGGAGCATGCATCATATCATAGTAGATGGATGGTGTCTTTCTTTGCTATTACAGGATTTCAGCCGTTTTTATTCCTCCCTTTGCCAAGGCGTCAGTAAGGAAGAGTTAAAAAGAGAAATAGAGACAGAATGTCACAGTGCAGCTCACTATCAAGAATATATTAACTGGTTAGAAGAATCGGATAAAGAAGCAGGAATGAAATACTGGAATACGTTATTAGATGGATTTCAAGAAATAACAGGTATCGAACCAGTGTATGAAAAGAAAGAAAATTTCGAAAAAAAGGTTGGAGAATTAAGATTCACTTTTTCAGAAGACGTTTCAAATCAGATGACACAATTCTTTAAACAGCATAATCTGACTGGCAGTCATTTCTTTGAAACCGCTTGGAGTATTCTGCTTTCCAGGTATAATCATATGAATGATGTTGTGTTTGGTAAAGTGGTTTCAGGAAGAAATGTTCCAATTGGAGGAATCGAAAATACAGTAGGCTTGTTTATACATACAATTCCAGTCCGTATTCAACTGGAATCAAATACAACGTTTTTGGAACTAGCCAGAATGCTTCAGAAACAGTCGGCTGAATCCTTGCAGTATGATACCGTATCCCTTGCAGATATGCAAAAACAATGTAATAATGGGAATCCACTATTTGACCACATTTTTGCTTATGAAAACTACTATCAGGGGGAAGAGCAGGCAGTTGGAATCGATAACGTGGCTATGGAATGGGTGGATTATCGCGAACAGACCAATTATAATCTTTCGTTAAGTGTTGCAGAAGGAAAGGAGTTTTTGCTGAAATTTCTTTATGACCCATCCATTTACGAAGAAGAAGAACTTCTGCTGCTGGCAAGAAGAATGGAACAGCTCGTCAAAGAGGTTCTGCTTCAGGAAAAAAATAATTGGGATGAACTGGAACTGCTGCTTCCAGAAGAAAGAGAAAAAATGAAACAGTGGAATCAGACTGCGGTTCCATATGAGAAAGAGTGTACGTTGCCAGAACTGTTTGAACGACAGGTGAAGAACACTCCTAATCAGATTGCAGTTCGATGGAAGGATGAGGTACTAACTTACCAGCAGTTAAATGAACAGGCGAACCATCTTGCCAGAGGGTTAAGAAGCCATGGAGTTGGTGCAGGAGATACTGTGATTCTTGCAGGAGATAAACAGGTGTCCTTATACGTTGGAGTGTGGGGAATTTTAAAGGCTGGCGCAAGCTATGTACCAGTTGATGTGGCATATCCAGAGGACAGAATTCGCTTTATAGAGGAGGACGCTGTACCGAAAGCAGTTTTAACAAATGTTTCATTTTCTATCGCGCCGCCTGACTGTCCTGTATTATCCATCTCAGAAACAGTAGCGCAAGAAGACAATGGGGAAAATCTGCCTATTATCAATACAAAAGATGATATTGCCTACATCATTTATACATCAGGAACAACGGGGACTCCAAAAGGAGTTATGATTCCACATCTTGGGGTTCTTAATATGGCTGCATATTTAAAAGAGCTCTATCAGGTACAAAAAGATGATGTAGTACTGCAGTTTGCCAATACCGTCTTTGATGCTTCGATTTGGGAAATGACACTTGCCTGGTTAACAGGTGCAGGTGCGTCCCTTTTAGCAGTGCCAAAAGAAATCATAAGCAGTGTTTCCGATTTTGAAGATTATATTAGGAAATACAAAAGTACTCTTACATTGCTTCCACCACCATTTTATTCCCAAGTGAAGCCACAAGGCATTCGAATCATGACAACGGGAGGAACGGCAGCCAGCTTGGAACTTGCCAAGAAAGCACTGAGTGAATCTTCTGGATATGTAAATGCGTATGGACCAACAGAAGGTACAGTTCTGTGTACTTACTGGCAGGCAAAAAAGGGGGAAACCATTCCTCGAAGAATACCAATAGGAAAACCAGTTGCCAACATGCAGGTATATATTACCAATGGTGAAAAGCTTTGTGGAGTTGGTATGACAGGAGAGATTTGTATCGCTGGAGATGGACTTGCGAAAGGATATCGTAATCTTAAAGAGCTTACTAATGAGAAGTTTGTGAAGAATCCATTTGGAGAGGGTATACTCTATCATACAGGTGATTTGGGACGCTGGCTTCCGGACGGAAACATTGACTATGTTGGAAGACTGGACGAGCAGGTTAAAGTTCGTGGTTTCCGTATTGAATTAGGTGAAATAGAGAGCTGTATCAGAGCGTTAGACTGTATAGAGGATGTTACAGTGGTTATCTGGAAAGACCAGCAGGAAGAGGCCTATTTAACTGCTTACGTAGTATCGGCTGAAAGTGAAGTGGAAGTATTTGTTAAGAATGCACTACAACAGAAACTTCCAAATTATATGGTTCCGTCTTACGTTATGCCGATTTCCCTGATTCCATTGACGGCTTCTGGAAAAGTGAATAAAAAAGCACTTCCAAAACCTCATGGAAAGAAGAAAAAATATGTGGCTCCAGTTACCGAGGCAGAGAAACAACTGGCAGCTTTGTTTGAGGAAATATTAGAAGTGGAAAAAATCGGAATAGAAGATGATTTCTTTGAACTAGGTGGACACAGTCTAAAAGCAACAAGACTTATGAATCGGATTGAGGCCGTTATGGGCATTAAACTGCCATTAAAAACAGTATTAGAACATGCCAGTGTACAGGAAATGAGCAGACTTTTAGAACAGGAGAAAACTTCTAAAATTGAGATGATTCCAAAGGCTGAAGAGAAGGAATTATATGAAATGTCATCTGCACAGAAACGCTGTTATATGGTAGCAAAGATGGACGAAACACAAGTTGCGTATAACGTACCTGTTTATATAGAATTAAAAGGCACTGTCTCCAAAGAACGCCTAGAACAGGCAATTAACCAGCTTATAAAGCGCCATGAAGCATTTCGTACCAGCTACATAGAAGATGAAACAGGGCTTTATCAGAAGATAGAGAAGGATGTTTCCCTTGTGATAGAAGAAAGAGACAGCAGTTCTTCTGTTGATGAATTTATTAAGCCATTTGATTTACAAAGAGCACCTTTGATTCATGCAGGATTATGGAAGAGGGCAGAACAGAACTATCTGCTTGTACTGGATATGCATCATAGCATTGTGGATGGAGTCTCCATGGCTGTCATTCTGGATGAACTAGTGAAATGCTATGACAAAGAAGAACTTGAACCAGTTGTATATCAGTATAAAGATTACAGTGAGTGGATGAAAACAAAAGATTTTAGTGCACAGAAGTCATACTGGCTGTCACAGTATGGAGAGCATGTAGAAGTACTAAATCTTCCTCTAGACTATAAACGTCCTGCAATTCAGAGTTTTCGTGGAAAACGTATTACCAGAAATATGGATGCAGAGTTTGCAAAGAAGGTTGAAGAATTTATTAGTCAGACAAAAGCAACTGAGTTTATGGTATTTTTGGCCGGAGCCATGGTTTTACTTGGAAAATATGCGAGGCAGGAAGAAATCATTATCGGAACACCAATCGCAGGGCGAGTACAGAAAAGTTTTGAAAAGACAGTTGGTATGTTTGTGAATACACTTGCCATAAAGGGAAATGTAACTGGTGATGAGCCATTTAGCAAGTTCTTAGAAGAAGTAAAAGAAACTTGTCTGAATGCTTATGAAAATCAGGAATATCCATTTGAAG
>DBKX01000374.1:0-355 GCA_002297865.1 Lachnoclostridium sp. UBA739 | reverse complement strand
TCAGAAATCCGCTGTTTGATGTAATGTTTGTGATGGAAAATGGAGAATCCACAGAACTTGAGGGCAAAGAATGGACTTTATCTGTGATAGAGAACGAAAGTAATATCTCTAAGTTTGATTTAACCTTTCATGTTATGAAGGAAAATGGTTCCTATCAGCTTGGTATTGAATATGCATGTGATTTATTTGAACACCAAACTATAGATGCAATGCTTTGGCATTATTGCATCTTGATGGAAGAAATCATGAAAAACCCATATCAGCTTCTTAAGGATATTGTGATGACAAGTGAAACAGAGAGAAATGAGCTTATCTGCAGCCAGACAGTAAAAGATGTTACGTGGCCAGTTAATCT
>DBKX01000238.1:9757-10884 GCA_002297865.1 Lachnoclostridium sp. UBA739 | reverse complement strand
TGACTTTAGGGTGTTTTTTGATGAATGCAATTTTTATTTTTGTATCCACAATGATGAA
Source organism: Lachnoclostridium sp. UBA739 (assembly GCA_002297865.1). Next base: position 10,826 of record DBKX01000238.1, on the reverse strand, counting down.
AAGTAATATAAGTGCGACACTATTAAATTTTGTTTTGATAATTATGCCAATGTACATAACAAGTTCAAATAGAGTTGTAAATTTAATCCCGATTATAGGAATGGAAGCAAACAATTATTTGAAAAATAATACTGGTTATATTGGGGCATGGATTTTTTATGTAATAGCGGGTATAGCATTTCTGATTTTAAGTCAAATAAGAATGCAAAGCCTATGCTTACGGAACTAAGAAAGCGATAATCGCTTTTTCTAAAGGTTTCAGAGGCGCTTGTATCATTTTGTAATAACTTTAGTTGAGAAAATAGGAGCAGCTAAAGCACCAATTTAATACCCTTTTCAAGTGTTTTGATTATCAATGTATTTGGGGAGGGTATTGCGGTTGACCAAACAATAGTTTATAATAAATGTTATTAGTGTTTACATAAAAAATAAGATAGGGGGATATCTATATGTCTAGTAGATATAATCTAGAAGCACAGCATAATAAAGGAAAGCTGCATGCTATTGAGCGTATATTACTCTTATTGGACAAGGATTCATTTCATGAAATTGGCTCAGGTATTACGAATTATAGTCCAGAAGCATTTCGTGGGAAAAAGTTTCCTTATGATGGTGTCATTACGGGTTACGGTACAATAAATGGGAGATTAGTATACTTGTATTCTCAGGACTTTACAGTTTGTGGTGGTACCTTGGGATTAAAACATGGTAGAAAAATCGCTCACGTTATTGAATTAGCCATTAAAAATAAATGCCCTATTATCGGAATCAATGATTCGGGTGGTGCCAGAATTCAGGAGGCAGTCAATGCTTTAGCCGGATATGGTGATATCTTTTATTACAATACTATGGCATCAGGATACATACCTCAAATTTCTATTATTGCTGGAGCATGTGCTGGTGGAGCTGTTTATTCACCGGGAATCACAGATTTTGTATTCGTAATTGATAATATAAGCAAGATGTTTGTAACAGGCCCAGATGTTGTAAAGAGTGTAACTGGACAAGTTTGTACAGCAGAAGAATTAGGTGGAGCACAGATTCATGCAACGAAATCAGGTGTTGCTCA
>DBKX01000238.1:0-9723 GCA_002297865.1 Lachnoclostridium sp. UBA739 | reverse complement strand
TGAAAAGACATGTCTTGCACAAGTTCGAGATTTAGTAACACTGTTAGATCAAAATGAAATATATCCAGCGAAAAAGGAAGCTTCCATTAAAAAAAGATTTAGTAAGATTGATAGCATATTGCCAGAAGAATCAAGAAAGATTTATGATGTAAAAGATGTAATTAATGAACTTCTTGATAAGAATAGCTTTATGGAAATTCAATCTGAATTTGCTAAGAATGTAGTAGTGGGACTTGGAAAATTAGGTGAGATTACAGTCGGTATTATTGCAAATCAGCCACATTTTATGGGTGGTGTTTTAGATTGTAATTCAAGCGATAAAGCAGCTAGATTAATCCGTTTCTGTGATTCACAAAATATTCCTATTATTTCTTTGGTTGATGTTCCAGGATTCATGCCAGGAATCGAACAGGAACATATGGGAATTATCAGACATGGTGCAAAGCTTCTATATGCTTATGCGGAGGCAACAGTTCCAAAGCTGACTGTTATTTTAAGAAAGTCTTATGGTGGTGCGTACATTGGAATGTGTTCTAAGCATCTGAAAGCAGATTATGTATATGCCTGGCCAAAAGCAGAGATAGCAGTTATGGGTGCCGAAGGTGCGGTGAAGATTATTTATAAGAGTGCAATGAAAGGAATGGAAGCAGAAGATAAGAAAGTATTCTATAATGAAAAAGTGGCAGAATATAATCAGAGCTTCATGAATTCTACTACTGCAGTTGAGGAAGGCTATGTGGATGAAATTATACAGCCTTCAGAGACAAGAGATAGACTTTATCAGGATTTATTTGCACTTAAGAATAAGCAAGAATTCACAATTCAGAAAAAACATGGAAATATACCGTTATAGTACATAACAACAAAGTGTGAGTTTCTCACATTTTAAGCTATTAAAAAACAGCTGTTAGTGTGATGCCTAACAGCTGTTTTATTTGGGATTATTGTAACAAGACGATTGCCTTTGTCACTTACTAATTCAGTTCTGTATCAGCTGTTGCCTCAGCTGAACTTTCGTTATTGGATACTTCTTCAGACTTCGTCTTTGCAGCTTTCATATCTAATTCATACTGCATAAGAGCTAATTTTTCTTTCACTAACTCATCTTGGGTCTGAATCATATATGGCTGATTTGTGTCAAATTGGAATGTGTAATATTTCATTACGTTCCCGCTAACTAGCTTTATCTTGTCTTGAGTAATTAAATCAGGATCTTTTCTATATTGCTGGTTGTCATACATAGTTATTTTGTCCTCTAAGCTTTTGTCGTATTTTTGATGTGTGACCCCTTCCGTTAATTGGTTCAAATACTCACCCTCTTTTTTATCCCTACTGTAATTTACATTATACAAGAAAAATTAGGTATAATCAATAAAAAACTACTTCGTTGTCTGTTTTTGCAATTCCACTAAAAAGATAGGCATAACAGCAAGAATAAATACAATTACCCATTGCGATGAAGTTAGAGGAGTAACTTTAAATACCTTTGCGAGCGTAGAAATGCTGATAACCGAAACCTGTAGTAAGGTGCATATTATAAAGCTGATTACTAGTCTGCTATTAGAGAATAAACCTATTTTAAAGATAGAATGTTCACTTCTTACATTAAAGGAATGGAACAACTGGGATAGGCTAAGTACCGCAAAACACATAGTTCTGCCAAGTATCAGGTTAGCCGAGGGAAGTACTCTGCAACCTAAAACGTAGGCGAGTAATGCCAAAGAACCAATCATAAGACCCTCGATGATGATTTTGAGCCATAAGCCATCTGCAAAAATTCCTTTATCTGGTGGTATTGGCTTTCGCTTCATAATGTTTTTATCAACAGGGTCCACTCCTAGAGAAATAGCAGGAAGTGAATCTGTCACTAGATTAACCCATAACAGCTGAACTGCCACAAGTGGAGTTGAAAGTTTGAATAAAATGGCTACAAAAATGGTCATGATTTCTCCAATGTTACTGGAGAGCAGGAAGTGAATGGCCTTCTTAATATTTTCGTAGATTCCTCTTCCTTCACTGACTGCAGATACGATGGTTGCAAAATTGTCATCTTCTAATATCATGTCTGCAGCATTTTTTGCAACATCTGTTCCTGTAATTCCCATTGCACAACCGATATCCGCACTTTTTAGGGCAGGAGCATCATTGACACCATCACCTGTCATGGCAACAATGTTTCCGTTTTGCTGAAATGCTTTTACAAGGCGTACTTTATGTTCAGGTGATACTCTTGCAAATACTCCATAATGATCCACTCGTTTACATAACTCTTGGTCACTTAATCTATCAATTGCTTCTCCAGATAAAGCTTCTGAATCTTTGGAAATAATGTCAAGTGCCTTTCCGATGGCACATGCTGTCTGAATATGATCTCCTGTAATCATGACTGGTTTTATGCCAGCACATTTGCAAGTGAGGACAGCACTGCGAACCTCAGGTCTTGGAGGGTCAATCATTCCAATAAGACCAACGAATACCAAATCCGATTCAAGTTCGTGTCTGGTTTTAGTATTATCCTTAAATTTAAAAGAGGAAAGTGGTTTAAATCCAACAGCAATTACACGAAGCGCCTGTTTGGCTAATCCCTGGTTAAGAGATAAAATCTGGTTCATATGCTGTTTTGCCATATTGATGATTGTTCCATTATGATAAACTTTACTGCAATAACGAAGTAGTACATCAGGTGCTCCCTTTGTGATACTTAGATGCGTAAATGGCTCTGTCAGTCCAAGATAGCTTAACTCTTTCTGATACTCGTGTACGGTTGTCATCATCTTACGAGCAGAATCGAATGGAATCTCATAGATTCGCTTTTGCATCAGGTCAAGTTTGGTTTTATCTATGTTTTGTTTATAGGCAGCTAAGGCTAGCGCAGTTTCAGTTGGTTCACCAATTGCTTCAATGTTCTTTTTGTGTACTTGTAGTTTGGAATCATTACATTGAGCAGCGAGGGAAAGAATGGAAGCTGCAAAACTTGAATTTAGCTTTTCTTCTTTCTGATAGCTGGTTATGTTTGTTACTGTCATTTTGTTCTGTGTTAAAGTACCTGTTTTATCCGAGCAGATAACAGTTGCGCTCCCTAGTGTTTCAACAGCTGGAAGACGACGAACTACAGCGTTTTTTCTTGCCATTCTCTGTACACCTAGGGAAAGCATAATGGTGACGATAGCAGGAAGACCTTCTGGGATTGCGGCAACTGCGAGAGAAACACTAGTCATAAACATATCAAATGGTGGACGTCCCTGTATGGTGCCAAGAATAAAGATTACGATGCAGATTAGCAAAGCTGCAATCCCGAGAATCTTGCCGGTCTGTGCCAAACGTTTCTGAAGTGGTGTTTCTGGAATTTCATCATTCATAATCATTTGTGCGATGTGGCCGACTTCTGTATTCATGCCTGTTTCTGTGACTACAGCTTTTGCACGTCCGTATGTAACAATACTAGTGGAAAAGGCAAGATTTAGCCGATCTCCTACTATGGTATCAGGTTTTAAACGTATTGCAGCATTCTTCTCTACAGGATGGGATTCACCTGTTAAGGAGGATTCATCAACTTTCAAATTAATGGTTTCTAATAAACGGACATCTGAAGGAACATAATTTCCTGTCTCTAGAAAAACGATGTCTCCAGGAACCAGCTCCCTTGACATAACGGTTATTTCCTTTTTGTCTCTTAGTACCTGTGCTGTTGGGGCGGACATTTTCTTTAATGCCTCTAAAGATTTCTCAGCTTTTGCTTCCTGAATCACACCCATCAATGCGTTTAAAATGATAATGGCAAAAATAATGATGGGATCGACAAAATCAGTTTCTCCTTGAAGATAAGAAACAAAAAAGGAAATGAAAGCGGCTATGATTAATATAATAATCATAAAATCTTTAAACTGCTCAAAGAAACGTCCAATCAGGCTCTTTTTCTTTTTGCCTTGAATTTCATTATACCCATACTGCTTAAAACGTTTTCCAGCTTCTCTTGATGTTAATCCATTCTGGCTATTGGTTTGTAACTGTTTTATTGTTTCATCAGTACTAAGGTTATGCCAGAAAATTGAATTTTCCTTACTGTTTTGGAAAGCTGGAGTGCTGGTAAATTGCGACATAGTAAACACTCCTTCTTGGGATTACCTTAGAACAATATATGTACGAGGAAGGAATAATTATAACAGGCTAGAACAAAATATTTTTTTCTCGTCAATTGTATTGCTGGGGGAGCAGGTTATCTTTCAATGACATTGTGAAAGCAAAAGGTTACCAAGCACAGGTTATAAAAAATGTAAATTCAACAACCAATGGTACTCCAAGCATTGCAAATGGAGAGGAAAAGGTTGTACTAGCAGGTGTAACAGAGCAGGAATAGAAAACAAAAAACTAGCCGTGTCAATCATGGCTAGTTTTTGTTGAAATTAAATTCATTATTTATCCGAATCACTCTTAGATAACTCATTCTTCCATTCGGTCAGTTTTTCTTTGGTAGCTTTAATGGTATCACTACAGATACTAGGAAGTTCTCCTCCCCAGGCTTTGGCAGCTTGCTCGAATCCCTTTTCTATCGCTTCAATCATTTTATCTGCCTTAGATGGATCGCCTCCAGTAAGTGCCTTAGCAAACTCAACGAAACGGTCAGAGGTTTGTTTTACTCCCCAATAACCATCTTCTGCAACATCTTTCTTCGCTTGTTCCACAGCGGCTGGATCAACAGCTACTTTACCATCTTTAATAGCAGTGAATAATTCACATAAACTATTATAAGCTTTTCCTTGATTGCCGATTGATTTTTCAACTAAGGCAATTAACTGTTGTTTTCTGTTTTCAGCATCTTGTTTCAGCTGATTGACAAGAGCTGTATTCTTTTTATAAATCTGTTTCGTACTATCTTTTTTTGTTGTATTGGATTTCACAAATTCATCTTTTTTCTCAGTTGCCTTTGTTTCCTCCTTCTTGTCAGTTACTTTCGTTCCAGCAGCATATTGTGCTGTGTCAATATAACTTGTTTGTGTTTCAATTCCATTTACACCCATAATCATTCCTCCTTGAATTCACGGTTTATATTAGTTGTATCGGCATAAGGAAGATAAGAGTTTACACTTTCAGGTATAATCTATTTGCAAGTTCTGTTTCGGAATTTATAGATTAGAAAACTACCAAGAATGATAACAACGCAGATGATGACTATATGTTTGTATTTACCATAATAATAGGTAACTAGTTTCCAGTTACCGCCTAGAGTATAGCCTAGTCCGATTAAAAGAGCATTCCAGACAGAAATACCTGCCAAGGAGGCAATGCAAAACGAACTGTATTTTAAATCGAGGGCACCAGCAACAAAGGCGACATAGGTTCTGCATAGTGGAACGACTCTGGAAACACATACAAAAGTAATCCCTTGTTTCTGGAACTTTTCATAACATTTGTCGAAGGATGTTTTTGATTTTGGAAACTTTTTTTGTATTTTTAAGATAACAAGATTACCACCTTTTTTTCCAACAAAGAAACAAAAGCTTGTGCCGATTAAACCAGCTATGATACTGGCAATCAGAATGTAGAAATAGTGAATGTTCTGAGAGGCTGCAACTGCGCCGGAAAATGGAAGAACAATTTCACTAGAAACAGGAAAGCATGCATACTCAATCAGTATTAAGAAAAACATGGCAATCATGCCATATTCATAAATAAGGTTTGTAAAAAAGTCCATAGAAACTCCGTTGGGATTGGGATTGGTAAAATATATGGAAGTGGACACTATTTCATTCCATAAAAAGAAAAGATATCTTGTAAACTTTTACACATGTTTGCTCTTGTAAATAAAGAGTAAAGTAAATGCGTTTTATCAAAAAAATTTAGTTTTTTATTGACATAAACTGCTTTAAGAATGTATACTTTAATTAACCGATGACACGGAAGAAAAGGCATTATATGCGCCCACAGAGAGTTCCTGTTGCTGAGAAGGGAATGGAGATGCAGATTGTCAAATGGGCCGTAGAGGTGAACAATATTAGAATAGTGCGTGGTTATCCATGAATCAAGGTGGCACCGCGGGTGAATAGCTCGTCCTTGGCAGTTAAATCTGTCGAGGGCGTTTTTGCATAAAAAATCATAAAAGTGCGAACGGTCTGACAGAAATATTTGATATTAAGAGGAGGATATTTTTATGATTATTAATGACGCAGTGAAGAAGCTAGTTGCAAAAGAAGATTTATCACCAGAAATGGCTGAGAAGGTCATGGAAAGTATCATGAGCGGCGAGGCATCCGATGTAATGAAAGCAGCTTATCTAACCGCATTAAGCATGAAAGGCGAAACTATTGATGAAATTACCGCATCCGCAATTGGAATGCGTAAGTTTTCTAAAAAGTTAAAACACAGTGGAGATGTTTTTGAAATTGTAGGAACTGGTGGCGACTGCTCTAATTCTTTTAATATATCTACAACCGCATCTTTAGTCATTGCATCTGCTGGTATAAAGGTAGCAAAACATGGCAATCGGGCAGCATCCAGTAAAAGTGGTGCAGCAGATGTATTAGAAGCATTAGGTGTCAATATTATGCTTGAACCTGAAAAAATGGAAAAGGTATTAGAAGAAGCAGGTATTGCCTTTATGCACGCACAAGTGTATCATCAGGCAATGAAAAATGTAGGAGCAATCCGTAAGGAACTTGGAATCAAGACCGTATTTAATATATTAGGCCCTCTTACCTCACCAGCTTGTGCCGAGGTACAGGTAATGGGAGTTTATAAAGAAGAATTAGTAGAACCTATGGCAAGAGTTCTTGCAAAACTAGGTGTTAAGAAAGCATTGGTTGTTCATGGCATGGATGGTTTAGATGAGATTTCCTTAAGTGCGCCAACCAAAGCTTGTGAATATCGCAATGGTGAGTTTACATCGTTTATGATCGAGCCAGATAAACTTGGATTTACTATGTGCACCAAAGAAGACATTGTGGGTGGTTCTCCAGAAGAAAATGCACAGATAACCAGGGACATTTTAAATGGCAAAGAAGGAGCAAAAGCAGATATTGTAGTGCTGAATGCAGCGGCTGGTCTATATCTGGCAAGGGACGGAATTACATTAGAAGAAGCAATCAAAGAAGCAAAGGAATTAATTAAGAGTGGCAAGGCATTAGAAAAATTAAATCAGTTTGTTGCAGCGACAAATGCATAATGGTACATAAAATATATGAAATGATAGAAGAAGCAGGTACAAAAATTACGTATCTGCTTTTCTAATGCCTTAAGGAAAGCATTTATTGACAAGAGAGTAAAAGACAGATACTATATTAGTATCATAACGAATCATTATGCAAAACAATACCCTATGGAGATGAAACTATGAAGAAGAAAGTATTTATTGACGGAAGTTCAGGTACTACAGGACTTCGTATTTTTGAGAGATTTAGTGTACGAGATGACATTGAATTAATAGAAATTGATGAGGCAGTCAGGAAAGACCCCCAAGAGAAGAAGAAACTTATGAATCAAGCAGATATTGTATTCTTATGTTTACCTGATGCTGCTGCAAGAGAATCTGTCGCTTTAATCGAGAATGAAAATGTGATTGTGTTAGATACTTCTACAGCCCATAGAACCAATCCAGACTGGGCATACGGATTTCCTGAATTAAATGCAGGCCAGAGAGATAGAATCAGAAATGCCAAGAGAATTGCAGTTCCAGGCTGTTATGCGACAGGATTCATTTCCATGTGTAATCCTCTTGTAGCAGGCAAAATTATGCCAGCAGATTATCCTGTTGTTACATATGCCGTTTCTGGTTACTCAGGTGCAGGTAAAAAAGCCATTGCCCAATATGAGGCAGCAGAACGCGATAAAGAATTAGATGCCCCTAGAGTCTATGCTTTGACACAGCAGCATAAACATTTAAATGAAATGCAGAAAATTACAGGGTTAGAGAATAAACCGATTTTTACACCTATGGTTTGTGATTATTACAGCGGAATGGTAGTTTGTCTTCCTTTATATAGCAAACTGTTAAATGGAAAACAGACACCAGAAAGCATTCATACATATTTGTCAGACTACTACAAAGACCAGCGGTTTGTCCGCGTAATGCCATTTGGAAAAGAAGCAGATACCAATGGTTTCTTAAGCGGTAATTCCCGCAGTGGATGGGATGGTCTAGATATTTATGTGACAGGTAATGAGGACAGAATCCAGATTACAGCATGTTTTGATAATCTGGGCAAAGGGGCTTCTGGTGCAGCGATTCAGTGCATGAATATTGTACTAGGCTGCGAGGAAGTAAAAGGATTGAATTTATAAAACTGAATTTGGAAAGAGGGTATTTACCTTTGAATATTAAAGAAGCGTTAGTGGAAATGAAGGCGCAGAGCCCAGTTCTTGGGGCTACGCCAGTAGAAAAAAGAAATGAAGCATTATCCTATATTATAGAAGAATTAAAGGCAGACAGTGCCAAGATATTTAAGGCAAATGAAAAGGATTTAGAAGAAGCCCATAAGGCAAATCTTGCAGATGCCATTATTCAAAGACTAAAATTTAATGAGAAGAAATTAGAGGGTTTGGTAGCAGGCTTAGCAGATCTTATTAAGCTCCCAGATCCATTATTTAAAACAACATTAGCAAGACAGCTAGACGAAGGTCTTAATATGTATCGAAGAACCTGTCCTATTGGAGTTATCGGAATTATTTTCGAGGCACGTCCAGATGCTTTGGTTCAGATTTCGTCTCTTTGTATTAAGAGTGGTAACTGTGCCGTATTAAAAGGTGGCAGTGAAACATTCAATACCAACCGCGTGCTGTTTCAGTCCATTCAGAAAGCACTTGTTAGAGCTGGTATTTCTGAATATGTATTATTTCAGGCAGAGGAAAGAACAGAAATTTCCGAACTTTTAAAATACGATGAATATGTGGATTTAATAATTCCTCGTGGTTCCAATGCATTTGTTCGTTATATTATGGATAATACAAAGATTCCAGTATTAGGCCATGCAGATGGAAAATGTCATATTTATGTAGATACATCCGCTGACTTTGAAAAGGCGCTGAAAGTGATTGTGGATTCTAAAACCCAGTATGTATCGGTGTGCAATGCCGTAGAAGCATTATTGGTAAATCGTGCAATTGCCAAAGAATTTTTACCTTTACTTGCCAAGACACTTGCAGACAATAATGTTACAGTGAAAGGAAACAAAGAAGTGTCTGACTACATTAGTTGTGATGTTGTGGAAGATGCGGAATTAGTAAAAGAATATCTGGATTACATCGTGTCTGTTCGCATCGTGGAGGATGAGGCAGAAGCAATTCAGTATATTAACAAAAATGGTTCTCATCATACAGACTGTATTATTGCAGAAGATAAAGAAGCGGTTGCACAGTTTATGAGACTAGTTGACTCCGCAGGAGTTTACAACAACTGTTCTACTCGATTTGCAGACGGTTACCGTTATGGATTCGGTGCTGAAGTTGGAGTTAGTACCGTAAAGATTCATGCAAGAGGTCCTGTTGGATTAGAGGGTATGGTTACTTATAAGTATGAGATCTATGGTAATGGACATATCGTGGATGATTATGCTAGTGGAAAAAAGGAATTTCATTTTAAGGAATTGGAGTAAAATTGTGAAATAGAATGTTGAAGCATTATTAGGTTAAAGTTCACCTTGGCAGCTTATGGGCTGTAAGGTGGACTTTTTTTGTCACTATAAGAAAAAAGTTTTTGCTTAAGAGGTTACATTTATAGTGAATTGTAAAGTG
>DBKX01000173.1 GCA_002297865.1 Lachnoclostridium sp. UBA739 | reverse complement strand
ATCCAAATGGATACTCTACATTAAAATATAAAAAGGTACTGTAAATCACGCCCCACAAAACAGGCATTCCCAAACTCAACATTTTATTTTTCTTACATTTCACAATAACATAAACCATAGCAGCTAAAGAAAGTATAATCATGCATCCATTAAAGAAAATAAGCAGCTTTGGAATAATTGGTGTAATCTTAAATTTAAACTCGCTAAATAAGGAACTTTTTAACACAAACAGACTGATATTATATTCTTCCCAAGGATCGGAATAGATAGGATGAAACAGTCTGCTAACAGGAAATGTGATAAATCGTTTTACCCATGATACATCCCCTGTATAAATGCGCAGGCTCTCTTTAATTCTTACAACATAACCAAAAGGCTGTTGAAACAATATATAATTTCTAAGAGTGTACCAAAGTCCAAGAGGAAACGCAATTGCACCAAATCCAAAGAGTTTCATTGCCATTTCTTTTAAAGCATCCTTGCTTTCCTTTCTTCTTTTATATGCCACATATAGCATAAGGGGGCCTGTAAATAGAGCAATATTGCCACAAGAAGTCTTAGTCATCATTCCTAAGCCAAAAGCGAGTCCCAGTCCGATGGTGTTCTTCCAGCTTTGTTCTTTGTACCATCTCAAGGTGTATAGAATTGCTAGAATCATAAAATAGGTAACGAGTGAGTCATTATTCACACGAGCACTCATAAGGTAACAGCTTGGCAATACTGCAATAATTGCAGTTGCTACCGCTTTCGTACCCTCATTTAATCCCAGCTCTGTACAAATCTTTGGCATAAGCATCAGGCTCCAACAGGAAGCCACACACGAAATAATTTTTGCAATCTCCAAAATATCTTGATAGGCCGTATAATTCATTAACGAATTTACAGCAAGACAAAGGCAGGCTGCTAAAAAATGAAACAATGGCGGATGGTAAAACTGTACCCAGTTAGTTTCTGGCAAATGCCCATTTACCATGATTTTTAGAATGTATGCTGCATGCCCGTAGCCATCTAAAGCTGTATCGCCCAAATCAATTGCACGAGTGGTGTATGGAGTATATAACATATATCCAATTCGCATAATGAATCCAATGCCAAGGAACAGTTTTACGGCAAACCGCCAGGAAAATCCTTTTTTTACTGCTTGTAAACCCGTTGCTCCAAACAGACATAGAATGCTGACGAACATAGCACCTTGAATCAAATCAATCTCTCGCTGCAACCCTGCTTTATACACAATAATAAATAGAACGGTTATAAATAAGAATACATTTATGTACGGCAGAAGGAAACTAAACTTATCCTCGTTTATCTTATTCGCTGCCTTATTACTCTTCTCCTGTTTCGGTTTACCTGATTTTTCCACTTTTCGATTCCTTCCCTCTCATATCACTATAGATTTACCTTCTTTCGGAACTCTGGCCAAAAGCCATACACAATGAACCGGTAAGCATAATCGTAAATAGCAAACGCCACCTGTCCTGCAACCCAAATGCCAAGCACAATGACTCCTTCGGCTTTGCCTTTATAGATAAGCTGCGGCATAAACAAAAGGGCTGGAACATATAAAATGTTAAACAAACTAAACTTTATAAGAAGGAATGCCTTTGGAAAACGTTCCTTAAGGCATTCTGCTCCTACTATATAAAGATTAATTGCTGCAAGAGTAATACAATAGATTTTATTAGGTATTAGTATAAAGGTTAAGAGCGTACATGCTACAAAGAATCCAATACCTAACCTTTTTCCACACTCACTAAATGCAATTCCCAGGCAGAATGAAGCCGCGCAAAGGAAAAACAGCGTATTTGGTTCTATGACATTGCCAAGGTAGACCAAAATACATGTTAATGCTAATAAAATACCTAAGAAAGCTATCTCTTTTGGCTTTACATGCATGTGCACAAATCTCCTCCCATACATTCACATAAGGAATCTGCCAGCCATAATTTACAACACATATCACATACGTCCGAATTATTATTGGACATTCCTTCACCATTGTTCTGATAACTTCTTGTGGGGTTCTGTAACTGTCTTAAAAACTGACTATATTCTGGATTTGCTGGTTCCATTGCAACCGCCTGTTTTGCATGGCTCATTGCAGTAATCATGTTACCAAGACCTGAGTATGCAATCGCATTATAATAATGCCATCTGGCACCTCTTTCTGGTATTCTGGAAAGTGCATTTAACCCTTCTCGGAAACGCTTCATCATAAGCATACTGTATATTTCTCTCATTTCCTGAGATTCTTCATAATAGTTGTTCTGCTGATAGCTCTGCCCACCAGAATAACTGCTGTTCTGATAACTTTGACCTCCAGAATAGTTGCCGCTATAACCTTTTTCACGTTCATCCATAATCTGCTTATATGCTTCTTGAATCTCTTTAAACTTCTCTTCTGCTAAATCAGACAAAGGATTGTTTACATATGAATCTGGATGATATTTTCGGCTCAAATCTCGATATGCCTTCTTTACTTCTTCATTGGATGCGCTTGGTGAAATGCCCAGCACGCTATATGGATCTGCTATCATATTCCTTTTCCTCTCCTAACTTTTTGGATTTGTACTTTACCCAAACTCCTGTATATAATATATTGTGCAAAATATCTGCGTTTTGAATGATTGGCAGCTTTTCATACTCTCTTGCACATTCTGCCATAAGCATCTGCAAGATATCATCGCATGTTTCATCAAAGTCTTCCTGCTTTGCCATAGCCTTGAATGGATTATAACTTCCTTTCTCTATATCTTTTGAAAGGTCATCATATGCATCTAGTAAATAGATAAACTTTCCTAAATAAAATCCAAACTGTCTTAAATTATCCTGCCACACATCCTCATCATAAACAAATAATTCACCCATAATCTCGCCAAAACAGTCTGAAACAACATCTAGGTTTTGTTCATTGTTCTGTTCACATTCTGATAGTTTTTTTAAACCTTCTTCTATCTTCTTACACTGTCTAGGATATTTCTTTGCTATTTTCTGATATGTTTTTTTTAGATATCTTGCCCCTGCGTAACCAGACATTTTTTTCTCGTCAGACCAGTCATCCAGAAAATTATGATATGCAAGTGCAATATTTAAATCTGCTGCGTATTCTGAGAACTGATTCCACAACATCCAGTGCTTGCTTGCTGGATGTGCCAGACAGCGCTGCCTGGCAGTATTTGGTACCTTCTCGTATAATGACGTAAGCACTAATATCAAAAATGTCATATCATAGGTAAGTGTCATTTGTCCAAAACGCCCATGATGTTCTTTTAATGTTTTACATAATCCGCAATAATAAGCTCTGTATGTGTAGTAATCTTTTACTTTTAGCTCAAGCTTATCAATTGTTACATAACCAAACATACTTCCTCCATACTGGATAATCATAAGTGACTAAACTATTGCCATTATACCATTTCTGTCATAAGAATACACACGAAAATTATAATTTCAGAGAAATTTCACAATCAAATTCCTTTACAGTAATGTAAAATATCATCTAGTGTCTTCTTAATATCTTCCTCTGTATGAGAAGCAGAGAAGAAAATTGCTTCAAACTGGCTTGGTCCAAAATAATTTCCTGCTTCTAACATATAACGGAAATACTCTGCAAACTTATCTGTATCTGCTGTTTTTGCTGATTCATAATCTGTGACTTTCTCTGAAGTAAAGTAGATACAGGATAAAGAGCCAATTCCTGCAACCTGATAAGGAAGTCCGAAAGAAGCAAAGATTTCTTTTACGCCATTTCTAAACTGTTCTCCTAATTGTTCTAACTTCGTATACACTTCTTTGTGGTCTCTTAAGATACAAAGCTGTGTAATTCCCGCGCGCATCGCAACTGGATTGCCGCTTAATGTACCTGCCTGATAGACGTTTCCAACTGGTGAAACCACGCTCATCACATCGCGTCTTCCTCCATATGCCCCTACAGGCATTCCCGCTCCAATAATTTTTCCAAAGGTAAGCAAGTCTGGTTTGATTCCATAATATCCACTGGCTCCATCAATTCCGAGACGAAAACCTGTAATCACTTCGTCAAAAATAAGCAAAGCTTCATTTTTATCGCAGATGTTTCGAAGTCCTTCTAGGAATCCATCTTCTGGTAACACAATTCCCATATTGGC
>DBKX01000279.1 GCA_002297865.1 Lachnoclostridium sp. UBA739 | reverse complement strand
GTAGAAATCGAAGAAAACTCTGAATTAGATTTATTCGAAGCATTCAATAAACATGAAGGAGATCCTCGTATTGCTTTAGTAGTAAAAGACATGGAAGCAGAATTAGGAGAAGGCAATAAGAAACCGGAAATCCTTACAAAACTTGCTCAGTACGAATTAACATTACTTGACTGGATAGAAGGACATAGAGGAAGTCGTGAATTTGTTGCAATCGCAGGAAAATGCTGGCCAGCATTCCAGACACAGTTCGGATGTGTACCTTGCTATGTAAACAGCCGTTTAACAAAGAGAGGCATTCCAGTATCTTGTGAAGTAGATATTTACGGAGCATTAAGTGAATTTATCGGAACAATGATCAGCCAGGATACAGTAACATTACTTGATATCAACAATACAGTACCAGCTGATTTATATGAAGAAGATATCAAAGGTAAATTCGATTACACATTAAAAGATACTTTCATGGGATTCCACTGTGGAAACACAGCAACAGACAAACTTTCCTTCTGTGAAATGAAATTCCAGCGTATCATGGCAAGAACGCTTCCAGAAGAAGTTACACAAGGAACACTAGAAGGAGATATTATTCCAGGTGATGTTACCGTATATCGTTTACAGTCCACATCAGATGCTAAGATTCGTGCATACGTAGCACAAGGAGAAGTATTACCAGTTCGTACTCGTTCCTTCGGTGCAATTGGTGTCTTTGCAGTGAAAGAAATGGGAAGATTCTATCGCCACGTATTAGTGGAAAAGAACTATCCACATCACTGTGCAGTTGCCTTTGGCCACTATGGAAAGACAATGTACGAAGTATTCAAATATCTTGGTGTACCAGTGGATGAAATTGATTACAATCAGCCAGCAGGTGTAAGATATCCAACAGAAAATCCATTCTGTTAATATAGAAAAATGCGTAGGATTCAAAAAGTCCTACGCATTTTTCATATCCCTAAAATGCATATTCCGATATTCTTTCGGAGTAAACCCCGTTTTCGCTAAGCTGATAAGTTACTTCATATGGCAAGCACATGGCAAGGTTATCAGCATACATTAATACTGAGGTGATTTTATGAATGATAACAATACGTCATGTTGTTTTAACAGTCCATGTGAAGCGGTAACAGCACTAACAGCTTTATCAGTAGCAATAGCAAAAGGAAAATCGGCGGATGAAACGACTTTATTAGGTACATATTTTACCCAGCTAGGAGACACACTAGTCACTTACGGAACAGTACTGGCAACATGTTGTGACAATGAAAATGCAGAGATATTATAGACAAAAACCGGCATGACCAAAGTAAAGCTCATGCCGGTTTTATTAAAGTTCAAAAGTAATTTCTTTTCCTACTGGTTTATATTCACGGAATTTAATATTAACCGTACTCATCATTCGTTTTGCTGCTTTCGTTGAATCTGTATCTGCGTATTTGTCGCTTAAATAAATAACTTCCTTAATCCCAGCTTGTATTAAAGCCTTTGTACATTCATTACAAGGGAATAGAGTAGTATAAATTCTAGCTCCCTGCATATGAGTGCCAGTATAATTTAAAATGGCATTGAGCTCAGCATGACAAACATAGAGATATTTTGTATCCAAAGGATTTCCATTACGTTCCCACGGAAATTCATCATCAGAACAGCCCACAGGCATTCCATTATATCCTACAGAGAGAATCTTATTCTCTGTGCTTACAATACAGGATCCAACTCCTGTATTAGGGTCTTTGCTTCTGTGAGAAGACAAAATCGCGATACCCATAAAATAAGCATCCCAATCAATATAATCTGACCGTTTCAAGTGTATTCCCCCAATCTATTTGAAAAATAAAGTTACATTTTCTTTATTATAACGTGTGATCCTTATTTTGACTAGTCTTTTTGATTTCTGTAACCTCTTTTATACAGCATGAAGCAGACGAAACTTGTTAAAAACTGAAACACAATAATAACAACTGCACAAAGCATAAAAAATTTGTCCGGCAGTATTGTGATAATAGGATCAGTTTTGGAGTCAAAGAGCCAGTAGTTATTATCAAAAAGGATTTTATGAAACAGTGCAAAAGTCTTGTCAAAGTTAATCGCAAATCCAGAAGCAAGCAGAAAAGGCGCCACTACCAACATAAACGATGCAGTTTTCAAATAATGAAGGTCATATCGATCACGATGTTTATATAGATACAATAAAAGTAGAAATGCTGCAATGGGAATGCTCCCAATCAATACATTATAGATATCCTTTACTTCCGCAAAATGCTGTATTGCATGAGGAGATTGGGAAAAGGTAGGAAGCACAAGGTTTCCCCGTTTCCATGGAAGATAATAATCAATAAGTGCATTGTAATTCTCTAAAATTCTTTGGGCAGAAAAGCCACTATTTTTTTCAATCTGAAATAAAGACATGGAACATTTATAAAGTGGACGAAAGAATAATACAAATACAGACCAAAACGATATAGACAGAATTGTAATGACAAAAGAAATGTACCATTCGGATAGCTTCTGTTTAAGATTTCGCTTTGGTCTTATTTGAGTAACAATCTGATTCATTGAAATTCTCCCTTCTATGTAAAAACATAAAAAATTTGGTTATACGAATCAATCTTAAGTTAACCATTAGGAGATGTCAAGGTGCTCAGATAATATGTATCCATAAAGGGAATCCACTAAATTGCACTAGGTCCACTTTCGCCAGTACGAATACGAACAACATTCATTAAATCATATTCAAATATTTTGCCATCACCATGATTACCGGTAAAAGCAGTCTTTTTGATTACTTCAATTGTTTTGTCTGCCCACTCCTTTGAGGAGACTACAATTTCAAATTTAATCTTAGGTAGTATATTGATGTCAACTTTACTACCTCGAACATATTCTGTATACCCTTTCTGACGACCACACCCCATAACTTGCGATATAGTCATTCCATGCACTTCTATAGAATTAAGTGCATCTTTTACATCTTCAAACTTTTCCTCACGAACAATAGCTTCTATTTTAATCATAATCCTCATTCTCCTTTCTTAAAACTTAATCCAGTCCATTGAAAGAAGGGTAAGCAGATTCACCATGCTGTGATAAATCCAAACCAATCTTTTCATCATAGTCACTGGTACGAAGTGGTGTAAATAATTTTACAATACTTGCGCAGATGAAAGTACCAACTACAGCGATCGCAATTGTAAGCAGAATACTAATTATCTGAGCAACTAAGAGCTTTGTTTCACCAAATACTAATCCATCCCAGCGTGCAACACTGTTAATAGAAGATTTGCCAAATAGACCAGTTGCAATACCGCCCCAGATTCCACCGACACCATGGCATCCAAACGCATCTAATGCATCGTCATATCCAAAATGCTTTTTCACCTTTGACATGGTACAGTAACAAATTGGACTAACAACAGAACCAATGATGATAGAGGACCAGATAGGAACAAAGCCAGCACCTGGTGTAATCGCAACCAAACCAAGAACAGCACCAGTACAAGCACCAACTACAGTCGGTTTTCCTTGTACGAATATATCAATAAGCATCCAGCTAAGCATTGCAAATGCAGCAGAAGTATTCGTTGTTACAAGTGCATGAGCTGCCAATCCATTAGCCCCTAATGCGCTTCCAGCGTTAAAGCCAAACCATCCAAACCACAATATAGATGCCCCTAATACCACAAATGGAATATTGTGAATTCGGTAAGCAGTTTTATCATAACCTTTTCGTTTCCCAAGCATAAGGCATAATACAAGACCACTAACACCGGAACTGATATGTACTACGTTTCCGCCAGCAAAATCAACAGAACCAAGAACTTCACCAAGAAAACCACCTTTGCCCCAAACCATATGTGCCAAAGGATAATACACAACAAATAACCATAAAGTAATAAAAAGGAAAAGGGCCTTAAAGCGCATTCTTCCAGCCACAGAACCTGTAATCAATGCAGGAGTGATAATAGCAAACATCATTTGAAATGCAGCAAAAATCAAATGAGGAATTGTCTCACAATAAGGACCAGCATCCTGTTTTACACCATTTAGACAGAACCATTTAAGACCACCGATAATACTGAAATGGTCAGTTCCAAAGCTAAGAGAATAGCCAACTACTACCCATAAAGCAGCGGAAAGCCCCATTATAAAGAATGAACTCATCATTGTATTTAAAACATTCTTTCGCCTGACGAGTCCACCATAAAAAAAGGCAAGACCAGGCGTCATAAAAAAAACCATAGCACAAGCGATAATAATAAAAGCAGTATCTCCTGTATTAATCATATTTCTAACCCCATTTCTTTTTAATAATAAAAAAAGGTGCTCGGATACATTCCGAACACCCTTGTTCACGCTTTCATACCTTAGCACAGAAAAAAGTTTATTACAAGCATTACCACTGAAATCTAGAAAATTCTTAAGAATATTAAGTTATTTATCCTTTTTCAGTATCAGCTCCTTACGAAAACTTAATCCAAATAAGCCTTGACCCACATAGTAGATAGGATTGTTTACGGTTTCTAGATAACTTAAGTCCTGTTTGCCAAAGAACGCAAAAAGAAGTAAACAATCAGAAACAAAGAATAGAAGAGATCCAAGTATTGTAAGAGTAACAAAATAAGGATTTTCTTTATAATACTTTAAGGCAGAAAAAGATTTGGCTGCCATTAAGGAAAGAAGCAGAGCATATCCTAAAATCATAGGCTTCAGTTGTCCTAAATCTACCCATTCTTTGTTTGACATAAGCCAAAATAAAAAACTAAAGAGTAGGATTGTTAAAATAAGATTTACTCTGCTCATTTTTTCGAATTGGAAAAATGCTATTGTATAGAAAATATGTGCACAAGCAAAACTGAAGACACCCAAGATAAAGAGGGTATCAATTCCTTTTATCACAAGAAACACATCTCCAAGCAAGGAAAAGAATAAACCTAGAGACATAAGTTTGTAATATGTAGTCTTCTTTTCTTTTTTGCATTCCTTCTGTGCAAAGTGGGCAATCACAAGAAACAGTAAGCTCGATGTGGTTTTAAAGATAACCATTAGAACATATATGCCCTTAATTCTTGAAATAACAAGTGCTAAGATAGATACTAACAACATAGCGAATGAAATAATTGTTTCCATAAAGACCTCCTATGTAAATTTTATTATGCCAATAAAATTCTTCTATAATAATATTATATCAAGAATTCAGAATACATAAAACAAAAAAAAATGCAGATACTATTGTAG
>DBKX01000130.1:4124-4317 GCA_002297865.1 Lachnoclostridium sp. UBA739 | reverse complement strand
TAAAGGTTAAGGGTGCAAACTTTGTGAAAAGAACTTTATTTGCAACAGTTACATTTACATTAGCATTATACATTATTCCAAGTTACAGCATTATTGAGGGTGATAGATTTCTTGCAGCCATAGCAGGAGGAATGCTTACTGGAACAGGACTTGGCTTAGTATTTCGTAACGGTGGTTCTACTGGAGGAACCGA
>DBKX01000130.1:3953-4098 GCA_002297865.1 Lachnoclostridium sp. UBA739 | reverse complement strand
GAACCGATCTATTAGGTACAATTCTAAATCATTATTTTCCAAATTATTCAGTTGCCAACATGTTATTGTTTGCTGATTGTACTATTATAGTGCTAGGAGCATTTATCTTTGGTATCAACAGCGCTTTATATGCGGCACTAGCAGT
>DBKX01000130.1:167-3914 GCA_002297865.1 Lachnoclostridium sp. UBA739 | reverse complement strand
AATGAAATTTGCGAAACTGGCTTATATCATTTCAAATGAGCCAGATAAAATGTCAGCTCACGTAATGGAAACACTAGGACATGGTGCAACCTTTATTGAAGCCCAGGGTGGATATACAAAAGAAGCAAAGAGAATGCTTATGTGTGTTGTATCAAACAAACAAATTGTTAAATTAAAGGAATGTGTTGCGGAAATTGATCCAAACAGTTTTCTAATTATTTCAGATGCTAGGGAAGTATTAGGTGAAGGTTTTATTGAAATTGACTATTAAACACCCCTAATTTTTAGGCAAAAAAATAGGTATTCGTCGAAAATAAAATTTAGTATACAAAATATACAAAACCCTAAAAAGTAATTTGTGGAAATGGGATATGGTTTTACACGGACAAATAGTGTATCATATCCTTATGAGTGAGGTACGGAAATAGTACCGTATAACTTTTTAGGGAGGAAAGCAATAATGGCAAGCTTATCATTAAAGAATATTAATAAAACATATCCTAATGGATTTGTAGCAGTACATGATTTCAATTTAGAGATCGAAGATAAAGAATTCATCATCTTCGTAGGTCCTTCAGGTTGTGGTAAATCTACAACACTTCGTATGATTGCTGGTTTGGAAGAAATTACTTCTGGTGAATTATGGATCGGCGACAAAATGGTTAATGATGTAGAACCAAAAGATAGAGATATTGCGATGGTATTCCAGAACTATGCTTTATATCCACATATGTCAGTATATGATAACATGGCTTTCGGCCTTAAGTTAAGAAAGACACCAAAGGATAAGATTGACAAATTAGTTCACGAAGCAGCTAAGATCCTTGACATTGAACATTTATTAGATAGAAAACCAAAGGCTTTATCAGGTGGTCAGAGACAGCGTGTTGCTATGGGACGTGCTATTGTTCGTAATCCTAAGGTATTCCTTATGGATGAGCCTTTATCAAACTTGGATGCTAAATTACGTGTTCAGATGCGTATCGAGATTTCCAAATTACATCAAAGACTTGAAACAACAATCATTTACGTAACACATGACCAGACAGAGGCTCTTACACTTGGAACAAGAATCGTTGTTATGAAAGATGGTGTTGTACAACAGGTTGATGCTCCAATTGACTTATATCAGAGACCAAAGAACTTATTCGTAGCTGGATTCATTGGTTCACCTCAGATGAACTTCATTGAATCAAAAGTTGTAAAATCTGGTTCAGACGTAATGTTAATGTTCGGTTCTCATTCTATTAAATTACCTGAGAACAAGGCTCAGATTCTTCTTGACAAAGGATATGAAAACAAAACAGTTATCATGGGTATTCGTCCAGAAGATATTAAAGATGAAGAAATCTTCATTAACTCTACTCCAGACGGAGTTATTGAAGCAACTATCAAAGTTTATGAAATGCTTGGTGCTGAAGTATTCTTATACTTCTCAATCGACCAGTTCGAATTAACAGTACGTGTTAATCCTCGTACAAATGCTCGTCCAGGTGATACAATCAAACTTGCATTTGATTTATCCAAGATTCATGTATTTGATAAGGAAACTGAAAAAATTATCTGCAATTAATAGTGGATGTGCAACATATTGTAAGTTAGAACATAAAAAGACACCTGTGGAACGAAAGTTCTACAGGTGTTTTTTTCAATTTATATGCAATTTCGTTTCATGCTATTGGTATTATATTGTTCACTAAATAAACAATATAATACCAACTCTTTTTTGACTATTTAATATAAATTTTACAACTAACCTATTCTACTTTTATTTACTTTTTAACAAATTGGTGATAAAATGACAAGGAATAAGAACAGAAAATAGCTAAAAGGAGTGTAGGGAATGATTTCAAATCAGATTCTTCAAAATACAATTGAGGGACTTAAAGCTATTACAAGGACAGATATTTGTGTAATGGATACAGAAGGTAAGGCATTAGCAGCAACCATTTCCAATGCCGATGACTATGAACAGGCAGTATTAGCTTTCGTAGAATCACCAGCGGACAGCCAGGTCTTACAAGGTTTTCAGTTTTTTAAAGTATTTGATGAACATCAGTTAGAGTATGTAATATTAGCAAAAGGTGATAGTGAAGATGTGTATATGATCGGTAAGATTGCATCATTCCAGATTCAGAACCTTTTGGTTGCATATAAAGAGCGTTACGATAAAGATAACTTTATAAAGAATCTATTATTAGACAATTTATTGCTTGTGGATATTTACAACAGAGCGAAAAAGCTTCATATTGATACAGAAGTAAGAAGAGTTGTATTTTTAATTGAAACAAAAAATGAAAAGGATGTGAATGCTTTAGAAACAGTTCGTGGATTGTTTGCAAGCAAAACAAAGGATTTCATTACTGCGGTTGATGAGAAAAATATCATTTTAGTGAAAGAACTGAAACAGTCAGAATCTTACGATGATTTAAGTAAAACTGCAAAAGTAATCGTGGATATGCTGAATACTGAAGCAATGACAAAAGTTCATGTTGCATATGGTACAATTGTAAATGAAATTAAGGATGTTTCCCGTTCTTACAAAGAAGCAAAGATGGCTTTAGATGTAGGTAAGATTTTCTACAGTGGAAGAAACGTGGTAGCTTATAATAATCTTGGAATAGGCCGTTTGATTTATCAATTGCCTATGCCACTTTGCAAAATGTTTATACGCGAAATTTTTGATGGCAAATCACCAGACAGTTTTGATGATGAAACATTAACTACTATCAATAAATTTTTCGAAAACAGCTTGAATGTATCAGAGACATCGAGACAGTTATATATTCACAGAAATACGCTTGTATACCGTCTTGATAAGCTGCAGAAGAGCACAAATCTTGACTTAAGAGTATTTGAAGATGCAATTACTTTTAAGATTGCACTTATGGTTGTGAAATATATGAAGTACATGGAGAGTTTAGATTAAAAGAGGAAGGAATGCCAAACGAGATGGGTATAGAGACAAAAGAAATACCTCCGATAGTCTTAGAAGGCGTCTCGAAGACTTATCGAAGTGATGTCTTAGCATTAAATGATATAGATGTTCGAATTGAAAAAGGTGAATTTGTATTTGTTGTAGGGGCCAGTGGTTCTGGTAAGTCCACCTTTATTAAATTAATAATGAAAGAAATTGAGCCTACTAAAGGAAAAGTATTTGTAAACGGCAGGGATTTATTGAGACTTAGAAGAAAGCAAATACCAATACTTAGAAGGAGCATTGGAGTTGTATTTCAAGATTTCCGTCTGTTAAAAGATAGAACTGTTTTTGAAAATGTAGCATTTGCCCAGAGGATTATTGGCGCATCAAAACATGACATTAAAAAAAGGGTGCCAGAAGTATTGGCTTTGGTTGGATTATCAGAGAAAATTCATGCTTATCCTAGGGAATTATCTGGTGGAGAGCAGCAAAGGGTTGCGTTAGCAAGAGCCCTTGTAAATCGACCAACACTTTTATTGGCGGATGAGCCAACGGGCAATCTAGATCCAAAAAACTCGTGGGAAATTATGGAACTTCTTGAGCAGATAAACAGGAATGGAACAACAGTTGTAGTAGTTACTCATAATCAGGAAATTGTAAACATGATGAAGAAGAGAGTAATTGCCCTACATAAGGGCGTTCTTGTAAGTGACGAGAAAAAGGGTGGATACAACTATGAATAAGATAAGTTTATTAGGATACTGCATTTCGCAAGGGTTTAAGAACTTAAAGCGTAACCGCATGTTTTCTCTTGCTTCTGTAGGTGA
>DBKX01000130.1:0-145 GCA_002297865.1 Lachnoclostridium sp. UBA739 | reverse complement strand
CCGCCTGTTTGTTTTTGTTTGGTATTTTCTTTTCAATACTAATGAATTTTCAATTTATTATTGATAATGCAGAAACATCGGTAGGAGTAACCGTATTCTTTGATGAAGGAATAACGGATAAAGGAATTAAAACCATTGGTGAACA
>DBKX01000054.1:3807-3972 GCA_002297865.1 Lachnoclostridium sp. UBA739 | reverse complement strand
AATTCTGTCAATGTTGCCTTGAAAGGAAAAGATGAAAATGGTAATGAGACAACCGAGCTGATACCAAAATATTCTGGTATCCGTAGTGTCATAGGAGATGGAAGTACACAAGATACTTCTATTGTGGCAGATACGAAATCCTTTGAATTGGCGGAAAATGAACTT
>DBKX01000054.1:0-3777 GCA_002297865.1 Lachnoclostridium sp. UBA739 | reverse complement strand
CTTTTTGATGGCGATAAGGATAGAAAGGAAAATAATCTGAAGAAAGCGCATGATGTTCTCATGAAAATTCAAAACACAGCAAACCGAAGAGTCATCATCTGTGACCCTTATTTTGGCGCAGGCGAGTTATACAATTATGTGTTCCCACAAAGTTCTTTGGATATAAATGTGTGGATATTGACAAGCAAGAATATAGACAAGCATCAAGCCAAGGCTTTGAAGGAAGCACAAGATAAATATAATCAATTGACTGACAGTGATAAGGTCACTTGTCGAGTGATGAGAGGAAAATCAGACTTGCATGACCGCTTTTTGATTGTAGACAATCGAGCTTGGATTCTTGGGACTTCTTTCAATAATTTTGGTGAAAGAGCAACAAGTATAGCTTTAGTACCAGAGGAATCGAGAGCTAAAATCATATCAAAGATTGAGGCTTGGTGGTTTGATAATAGTATAACAGAGGATTTGGGAAACTATGCCGCAAATTAATTTGGGTTCTTCACCGTTGACAACGGACAGAATGCAACATGGGGTGAATTATTCTATATTCGACCATAGCATTCATGGTAATGTCGATCCAGGGTATTATGGCATTTTGTTGGAATCAGCAAGAGCCAGAGTTTATGTATGGGATCCTTATTGTAACGACAATCCAAATCAATATGATGTGTTTTCTCATATTCAAGAGGCTTTGGATTTAGTGGTGCTGACAAATTGTTCCAGTGAAAAGGACCAGAAAATGGTTAATGGGTTGAATCATATTAAGCAAAATATTGTTACAAGTATATTGAAAAATATGAAAATATCCTTGATGTATGTTGACTCAAAGAAACATAATGGTCCCAACAATGTCAATTACTTTCTGCATGATAGATTCTTGATTGTGGATGACAGGTATTTCTTGGTGGGTACTTCATGGTGTTATTATTCCTCGCAAGGTGCACCTGGAACAACTGGCATATACGAAGTAACGGAGGAGGGGGACAAGCTATTGATACAATCTATGTTTGACAAATATAGACATGTAGCAGAGAGTGATGGTACTGTAAAAATTAAACCAATAGGAAGTTTATGAACGAAGATAGCATAATAAAGATATTCCGCACACGTATGGCAAGTACGGCTTTACAGACTTACCGAGACCAAAAAATATTGGATGAGATAAAAAGTAACGAACGACTTGTCGGTGAACTCTATTCATTATTCGCAGAATTGGAGAGTAAATATAGTTTATTGACAAATGAGCAAGAAATCCATGTGGCAGCAGAAGAACTGGCGAATATATTAACGGCGAAAGTCGGTGGTGATTCGATAGCACTTATTGCTAATTGGACATCATTGAATAGCGATGATACTTTGATTAGCTTGGAGAATAGTTTAGCATTCTTGCTCGAAAATTTTCATGTCACGGTATGTAATGTAAAAAGTAGAGAGCATATTGACTATTTTGTTTACAGCCATGTCGAGTATATGGTATACTCCGTATATGGCTTGTATTGTAATGAGATAGAATGGCATCAGACTGAGGCGTTCTTGGAAAAGATAACGGACAGGCCTTTACATGGGTTCTTTGATACATTCGTATTAGTGGATAAACTTGTAGAGTCGTTTATAAAAGGAATAGNNTGTGGAGTCATTTATCAAAGGAATAGAGCCTTTGGAAATCTTAAAGAAAAAGAGAGACTTCGCTTACGAGGATACAGCCAATAGTTATTTTGAAAAATTCAAGCAGGAAACTGATGATGAAGTCATAGACCATTTAGATAGTTTTTTGACTTCGTCTGGAATCTTGCCAATCGATGACATGTTCTATATCGTATCAAGGAACTTGCTGAGACAAGGAAAAATCGGTTTATGGGTGTCTCTCATGATGAAAATGGAAATCCCTGTTTTACAGAGTGAATTATTGTTTGTCATTGATGATTATACATTGTTTGAGCAAGTTGTAGATTATATGTTGCGAAACAGTTGTGATATACTACGTATTAAAATAGTTTTCGCTTTGCTTCGAAAACGTTGGTTGGACACCCTTATAGAAAACACTAAAAACATAATGGATTCTGCCAATATCAAGGATGCTAATGACGAGGAAAAGGCATATATCAATAAGGCAAACTCAGAATGGAATGGCATGTTGGAAAAAGGAATAAATGCCTTTGTTCTACAGAACTTGAAAGTTTTCACACCAACAGCTTTTTCAAAATGGTGCTTGAAGAAAAGAATTTACGATAATACAAGAAAGACAACTCAATCTGATGCCAATAACACTGTTGTTACAGGATTATGGAATAGCTTGCTTCAGCATGTCTCTTGGAAGGAGCTTGACTCCAGTAATGGGGACTACCGTTTTGTATTATTCTGCATCTCAAATTATCTAAAAGGAGACAAAGTAGATAATGAAAAGTTGACAGAACTTTCCAAAGATATGGAGACTGCCATTGGAAGGGACGATTTCTTCTGGAGCATGAACCTGGATGACACTACACTTAGAGAAATGCGATGTTGGCTAAATCTAATATCTTTATTAGATAAAAAATATTCCCTGGAACTTCTTGATAGAAACTTGACAATATGGGAAGGATATAATACAACGCCTCTAAAAGAAATATATAAACAACAGCGTAGAGAATGCTTTGTAATGTCAGCTTTGGTTCTGCTCTTGGAAAGGGATGATTATTTTGAAAATGATAACGAAAAACTTTTGTTTTTTAAGCAGATAGCGCAATGTGTTATCAAGCAATGCCATTGTTGTATATTTGAAAGAGACATCCCACAAAACTACTATCAACCATTGCTATTATTGGAACTTGTGGCAACTCAAATTCTAAATGCCGCAAAGGATTGGTATCACTCGCTATTGCTGGAAGAACTTGATGACTTTATGGTGCTGCTGAGAATCTTGACAGATGGTAATGCCGTCTTGACACAGGAACATATCCAAACACTTGCGAAGAGAAAGTCACAGGAGTGGATATACATAAAAGCAACGATGGAGGATTTGTCCCAGACTAAGCGAGAAATTCCTTTTTATGAGGAAAAAATGGTAAAATTGGGGATATAAAAAAGATGAAACAGGAATACTTGTATAAATATCGTGCAATAGAGAATCTCGATAGAGATTTGGCTATGATTGCTAATGATTCGTTCTTTGCCGCTGGTATTAAAGCACTCAATGATGATCAAGAGTGCTTTTTTGACGGACAACTTATAGTAAATTCCTTGCGGCTTTTGCTGAAAGTGTTTCCTAAGAACGGGACTTCTATTGAGAATGTGAAGATAGCTTTTGAAAATTATGTCTCTTGCAGAGACAATGTTGGCATATTCTCCTTAAGTAAAAATCCTTGTGTCGGGATGATGTGGGCTTTATATGCTTCTATGAGACGTGGGTATTGTATCATATATAATAAGGATGCTTTGTTGAAAGCACCTGATAATATATATTTGAACGATAGACTTATGCTTGACATGAAATATTCAAGAAAAGCACCAAAAGCTGATTTACGAGACATCTCTAATGGAAAACTTCCCCAGAAATTGTTTGGCACAAAAGAAACAGGGTGGTCTGCCGAGGAGGAAGTCAGAATAGTTACAGACAAATCTGGTATGCAAAGTTTGGTGCCTTCAGCTTTACAAGGGATTATCTTTGGTTCGGAAATGTTAGATAAAGACAAAAAGAAAATAAAGGATACTCTTAAAAATAGAAACATTTCTTTTTATCAGCTACAGCGTAAAGAGCATGATTATGGTTATGAATATGTGCTTGATGAAAAGTTTGAA
>DBKX01000111.1 GCA_002297865.1 Lachnoclostridium sp. UBA739 | reverse complement strand
TAGATTATCAGGCATTTTTAAAAAATTAAAAGGACAGGCCACTTTAACCGAGAAAAATATGGATGATATGCTTCAAGAAGTAAAGAAAGCATTGCTTGAAGCTGATGTCAATTACACGGTTGTTTCTTCTTTTATTGAAGAAATTAAAGAAGAAGCAATAGGTCAAAAAGTGTTAAGCAAAGTTATACCTGGTGAAATGGTTGTCAAAATCGTTTACGACAAAATGGAAAAACTTTTAGGTGAAGGTGATAATGATATTTGTTTTAACATGACTGGTAAACCAACAGTCATCATGATGGTCGGTTTACAAGGTACAGGTAAAACAACTTCAGCTGCAAAATTGGCCAATTTATTTCAAACTAAAAACAAGAAGAAAGTTTTATTAGGTGCATTAGATATTTATAGACCAGCTGCTGTTGAGCAATTAACTAACTTAGGAAAGAAATGTGATCCTATTGTAGATACTTATTCTGATTTAAACAAAAGTCCAGTAGATATTGCTAAAGATGCATATCAAAAAGCTTTAAATGAACATTATGATATTCTTATTTTAGATACAGCAGGTCGACTTGAAATCGATGAAAAATTGATGAAAGAATTACAAGATATTCAAAAGAATGTCGAAGTAAATGAAACTTTACTTACTGTTGATTCACTCATTGGTCAAAATGCAACTAATGTCGCTTTAAAATTCAATCAAGAAATTAAAATCACAGGTTTAGTAATGACTAAACTTGATGGTGATTCAAGAGGTGGTGCAGCTTTATCAATTAAGAAACTTACTGGCATTCCAATAAAATATGTCGGTAGCGGTGAAAAGATTGATGATTTGGAAAACTTCTTCCCTGATCGAATGGCTTCACGTATTTTAGGTATGGGTGATATTCTTACTTTAATTGATAAGGCCCAGAGTGAGATTGATGAAGAAAAAGCAAAAGAATTGGAAAGCAAGATTAAGAAAGCAGAATTTGATTTTGACGATTTTCTTGAGTCAATGGCACAAGTAAAGAAAATGGGTGGTATTTCAAGTATGCTTGGCATGTTGCCTAATATGGGACTTCCAAGTGATATCGAAGTAGATGATGATGCATTCAAAGGTGTGGAAGCAATTATTTATTCCATGACCAAAGAAGAAAGAAGAAATCCAGCAATTTTGAATCCTTCTAGAAAGAAAAGAATTGCAAAGGGAGCAGGCGTTGATATCAGTGAAGTGAATAAGCTGGTAAAACAACAAGAGCAGATGAAAAAAATGATGAAGCAGATGTCTGGTTTAATGGGTGGAAAAGGGAAAAAAGGAAGATTTAAATTACCTTTTGGACTGTAAAAATGGAAGCCGATTCCTAAAGACATTGTGGATGGTAAAGCTTATAATTGCAATTGAATAATTTTGGTTATTCAACGTAAATTCTTTTACAAGCAATTTATAATATATTAGTAGATATTTGAGGAGGTGAATTGAGAATGGCAGTTAAAATTAGATTAAAAAGAATGGGACAGAAAAAAGCTCCTTTTTATAGAGTAGTTGTTGCTGATAGCAGAGCTCCTAGAGATGGTAAGTTCATCGCTGAAATCGGAACTTATGATCCAACACAGGAACCAAGCGCTTTCAATGTAAATGAAGAAGAAGCTAAAAAATGGTTATCTAACGGTGCACAACCAACTGATACTGTAGGTAAACTATTTAAAAAAGCTGGTCTTATGTAATAGGAACGTATTGCGGAGCTGTGTTACGGTTGTAGTGCAGTTTCGTAGTACGTCTTTTGTTTTATTGACTAGGAAAGTTCTCTGCGAGCCCTTCCCTAGTCAATACAAAGTGGAGGCGAAGTAAATGAAGGATTTAGTTAAGGTTATAGCTACATCACTAGTAGAGAAACCTGACGAAGTTGTTGTTACAGAGTCAGAGAACGAAAACGGTGTTACTGTGGAATTGAAAGTTGCTGCTGAAGATATGGGAAAAGTTATTGGTAAGCAGGGACGTATTGCAAAAGCGATTCGTACAGTAGTAAAAGCTGCAGCGTCAAAAGAGGAAAAGAAGGTTACTGTAGAAATCATGCAGTAGATGATTGGGGGATGCCTAGTGACATCTCCTTTTTTTGACTTATAGGAAAGTTCTCTGGGAGTCCTTCCCTATAAGTCAAAAAGCCCCTAATAAAGCAGGGCTAGGTGCAACTGTATAAAGAGTATTTTGTAGAACATAAGAAATTTTGGAGGACGACATGAACGATTATTTTAGAGTTGGTGTGATTGCCAATACACATGGTATTCGTGGTGAAGTAAAAGTGTTTCCTACAACAGATGATGTAGGGCGTTTTAAAAATTTAAAAAAAGTAATTTTAGATACAGGGAAAGAGAAAAAAGATTTAGAAATTCAAAGTGTTAAGTTTTTTAAGAATATGGCAATCCTTAAGTTCAAAGGAATCGATAACATAAATGATATCGAAAAATACAAAGGTAAAGATTTACTTGTAACAAGAGAAGATGCAGTTGAATTAGAGGAAGATGAATTCTATTTAGCGGATGTATTGGACGCTAAAGTTGTGACAGATGAAGGAGAAGACTTTGGTGTCATTAAAGATGTAATGGAAACTGGAGCCAACGATGTATTTGTCATTGAAACAAAGGAAGGCAAAGAAGTTTTATTTCCAGTAACAAAAGAGTGTATCTTGGATATTGATACAGATGAAATGCTTGTTACGGTTCATGTGTTGCCGGGGTTACTGGATATTAACTAGGAGATTAGGAAAACTATGAATTTTTATGTTTTGACCTTATTCCCAGAAATGATTGAAGATGGGATGAAAGTTAGTGTGATTGGAAGAGCATTGGAAAAAGGATTAATCACCTTGACCACAATTAACATACGAGATTTTGCTGGTAATAAGCATGGCAAGGTGGATGACTATCCTTATGGTGGGGGAGCAGGAATGGTGATGCAGCCAGGACCTGTTTATGATGCATATCTTCATGCAGTTAAATTGATCGAAGAAAGACGTAAGGAAAATAATCAGGAGCCTCTTACGAAAAATCCAAGAGTGATTTATCTGACTCCTCAAGGCAGTGTGTTTAAGCAGAAAATGGCGCAAGATTTTTCTACGGAAGAAGATTTGATTTTCTTATGTGGGCATTATGAAGGAATCGATGAGCGGGTATTGGAATTAATCGTAACAGACAATGTGTCAATTGGTGATTATGTACTGACAGGTGGTGAGATGCCAGCCATGGTACTGATGGATTCTATATCCCGCTTGGTTCCAGGGGTTTTAAATAATGATATTTCTGCAGAAACAGAGTCGTTTACGGAGGACATGCTAGAATATCCTCAGTATACAAGGCCTGTTACGTTTATGGATAAGAGTGTGCCAGAAGTATTGTTGTCTGGCCATCATGGAAAGGTAGATGCTTGGAGACAGGAACAGGCATTAAAACGTACCATGGAACGCAGACCAGACCTATTAGCAAAAAATAAATAATTTACTTGCATAATAATAGAGAATGTGGTAGTATTAAAATGTTGTGAGATTAGATGCTCCTCTGTTACAGTGTTCACAAAGGATGAACACATGAAAAT
>DBKX01000428.1 GCA_002297865.1 Lachnoclostridium sp. UBA739 | reverse complement strand
ACCAACTGAGCTATTTCCGCTTTTCTTTACCGCTTAAACTTTAAAAGTTTTGTTGCGATAAGCATTTCTCTAAATGCGGTTGCAAAGGTATGGAGTTTTATTTAAACCACCAAACTTTTTCCAAGTTTTTTTTCAAAAAAGTGCATTTTTCTTCAAAAAAGCCTTTTTTAAGCCTTAATCCATCCTATTTTTATAGTCTTCATAACCAAATTCACGTAAAACATCAAGTTCGCCATTTTTATGCAAGAACAATAAAGCAGGATGAGAAACACCATTAAAAGTATTAGTCTTTACAGTCGTATAATGTATCATATCTTCAAAAATAATAGTTTCTCCAACCTTCAATTCATGATCGAAACGCCAACTCCCCATAAAATCTCCAGACAAACAACTATTTCCACCCAACCTATATATATAAGGTATATTATTATATGCATCATCAAATACCGCATCAGAAGGCAAAGTTTCTGCCATCCTAATCTTTGGCTGATACGGCATTTCAAGACAATCTGGCATATGACAAGTAAAACTAACATTAAGAATTGCAGTCTTTACTCCATAATTTTCCACAATATCTACTATCTGAGCAACAAGTTCTCCAGTTTGCCATGCGAAAGCACTTCCTGGTTCTAAAATAACTTTCAGCTTTGGATAACGAGAATGAAAACCATTTAAAGTATCAATTAACAGTTCCACATCATAATCCTTTCTTGTCATAAGATGCCCACCACCAAAATTTATCCATTCTAACTGATCAAACCATGATGAAAACTTTTCCTCAATATGCACGAGAGTACGACAAAATTCATCCGCTCCACTCTCACAATGACAATGACAATGAAATCCCTTAATACCAACAGGAAGCTTTTGAGGTAAATCAGATGACAAGACACCAAATCTGGCCCCCCTTGCACAAGGATCATACAGCTCCGTTTCTATCTCTGAATATTCGGGGTTAATTCTCAAACCGAAACTAAGCTGCGGATTAACGGATACCGCCATTGGAGCCATGCGTTCAAATTGAGAAATACTATTAAAAGTTATATGGCTGGAAAATTTTGCGATATCTTCTATTTCATATTCAGTATAAGCAGGAGAATACGTATGAGCTGGAGAGCCGAACTCCTCATAAGCCAGACGAGCTTCAGAATAAGAACTGGCAGTCGTTGCATTTATATACTCCCTAAATATAGGGAAGGTCTTCCATAAAGCATAAGCCTTAAAGGCAAGAATTATTTCAACATTCGCCCGTTGCGACACAGATTTTATCAAATTAAGATTTCTTCTAAGAAGAGATTCTTCAAGAACATAAGCAGGCCGTTTTAACGAAGGTAAAATACCATATTTGCCATCCATAAATTGCGACATATCAAATTAAACGTAAAAATATATTGCAAAGATAAAGTTTTATAGTTGCAAAATTGTATTATTAACAGAAAATTAATACTTTTGCAGCAGAATTAAGTATATGCGCAATGAAGCTTGCTATAATGACAAAACCCACTTTTTTTGTGGAAGAAGATAAGATACTCACTACATTGTTCGAAGAAGGAATGGAAAACTTGCATTTACGTAAGCCCGAATCCTCTCCGATCTATGCAGAGCGCTTGCTTTCATTATTGTCTGAAAATTTTTATCGTAGAATAACTGTACATGACCACTTTTATCTTAAAAACGAATATGGTCTTGGGGCAATTCATATAGATACCCCAAATACTCCACTTCCAGAAGGATATAAAGGAAAATTCAGTCGCACATGTACAGAATTATGCCAACTAAAAGATGCAAAGAAGAAAGCAGAGTATGTCTTTCTAAATGTCAACTCCAACGAGAATAACATTTTGTCGAGCGAAATAATAAGTCAAGAACTTAAAAACGCAGCCAAAAACGGTATGATAGACAAACATGTATACGCTATAGGAGGTATGAATATAGACAATGTGAAAGTTGCAAAAGATCTCGGATTCGGTGGAGTTGTGATATGTGAAGACCTTTGGGAAAGGTTTGACATACACAATGAAATCAACTATAAAAGACTGATTAATCATTTTGAAAAATTATATAAAGCGATTTCATAAAACGAACGCAATAAAGATAC
Source organism: Lachnoclostridium sp. UBA739 (assembly GCA_002297865.1). The sequence goes on along the minus strand of DBKX01000428.1, from coordinate 1,276 downwards.
TTCACTAATAACAAATAAAACAACTAAAAGATGAGTGAAAAAAACTCTTTTATGGTATTTTCAGGCACTAACACCAAATATCTAGCAGAAAAGATATGCCAAAGCCTGGGATGCCCACTAGGACAATTAGTAATAACAAAATTCTCTGATGGAGAGTTTGCCGTGTCGTATGAAGAGTCAATCCGCGGACGAGATGTATTCCTCGTACAAAGTACATTCCCAAACTCAGACAACCTGATGGAATTGCTTTTGATGATTGATGCAGCCAAACGTGCATCGGCAAAAAGCATAAATGCTGTAATTCCATACTTCGGTTGGGCAAGACAGGACAGAAAAGACAAGCCACGCGTCAGCATAGGTGCAAAGCTTGTTGCAGACTTGCTTAGTGTTGCAGGTATTGACCGACTTATTACAATGGACTTACATGCAGATCAAATACAAGGATTCTTTGATGTTCCTGTAGATCATCTCTACGCATCAGGAGTTATCCTTCCATATCTTCAGAGCTTACACCTGGAGGATATTGTTATCGCCTCTCCAGATGTTGGTGGAAGTAAAAGAGCTAATACATACGCAAAATATCTGGGTTGCCCACTGGTATTATGCAATAAAACAAGAGCACGTGCAAATGTTGTAGAAAGTATGCAGATTATCGGTGATGTAAAAGACAAAAATGTTGTAATCATCGACGATATGGTAGATACAGCCGGAACAATAACAAAAGCTGCCGACATAATGAAAAAAGCTGGAGCAAAGAGTGTTAGAGCTTGTGCTTCACATTGTGTAATGAGCGGACCTGCAAGTGAAAGAGTTCAAAACTCAGCTCTCGAAGAAATTGTATTTACCGACTCAATCCCTTATTCATTGCGTTGTGCAAAGGTAAAGCAGCTTTCAGTTGCCGACATGTTTGCAGAAACAATTCGCCGAGTTGTAAATAATGAAAGTATCAGCGACCAATACTTGGTTTAAAAGATAAATTAAACTGTTTTAAAAAGGAGAAAAACTAATTGTTTTTCTCCTTTTTTTTAGGCAATAATGTATTGCTAAAAAATAACGATTAAATAACTCTAATAAAAAAGCATTACTATAGCTGCACTTTTAAAACGCACAGTCCCAAAATAACAAAAAAGTGGTTCTTCTCAAATTTTAGTACATCTACATTTTTAAGTTTGAGGAGACCTCTCTCTAATAGTGTATATCGAAACTTTTCCGTCCATAAGCAAAGTATTTTGTACTAAAATTTGAGAAGAACCAAAAAAGTTTTTTCCTTTTTTAC
>DBKX01000123.1:10306-11407 GCA_002297865.1 Lachnoclostridium sp. UBA739 | reverse complement strand
CAGACAGCAGAAGGTGCTTTAAATGAAACAACTTCTATTCTTCAAAGAATGAGAGAGTTAACAGTACAGGCTGCTAACGATACTAACGTAAGTGCTGACCGTACTTCCATCAGTGAAGAAATCAAACAGTTAGAAGATGAAATCACACGTATTGGTGCTCAAACTGAATTCAATACAATGAAGTTATTAGATGGAACATTAAAAGATAAGAATCTTCAGGTTGGTGCTAACGAAGGCCAGAATATTGCTTTCGAAATTGGTGATATGCAAGCTGCAGCTTTAGGTGTAGATGCTATTGATGGTAAGGTTAGTTCTTATGCAGATGCAACAGCTGCTATCACAACAGTTGATGCTGCTATTACAACTGTAACAGCTGAAAGATCTAAACTTGGTGCTATCCAGAACAGATTAGAGCATACAATTGCTAATGCAGATAATACTTCTGAAAACTTACAGACAGCTGAATCTCGTATTCGTGACGTAGATATGGCTGCTGAAATGGTTAACTACAGCAAAGACGGTATCCTTCAACAGGCTGCTCAGTCTATGCTTGCTCAGGCTAACCAAGCTTCACAGGGTATCTTATCTTTATTAAGATAATTGTCTGAAAATTAGAAATAAGGCTGACTATGTCAGCCTTATTTTTTTGCATTATAAAGTAGAAAAGGATTTATTGTAAAGTGTAATCTTGCTGATAATATTTTGGATCAAATAGTCGATATAGAATTATAGTAGAAAAATATTGAACATAAGGTAAAAGCTTTGATATAAAAAGAGGCTAGTATGGAGCATAATAAAAATCTTAGGATTATTAAGGAATTAAGAGAATAAGAACAACAGAACTAGAGGAGTGGCGTATGAACATTTTAGCGGTAATTCCAGCAAGAAGCGGTTCAAAAAGTGTAAAAGATAAGAATATCCGTAAAGTCAATGGCAAGCCAATGCTCTCATATTCCATAGAGCATGCAAAGAAGAGTAAATACATTAATCGAATTATTGTAAGTACAGATAGTGAGTTGTATGCTGGTATAGCAAAGGAGTATGGGGCGGAAGTTCCATTTATACGTCCAGCAGAATTTGCAACGGATACGGCGCTGGAAT
>DBKX01000123.1:0-10277 GCA_002297865.1 Lachnoclostridium sp. UBA739 | reverse complement strand
GGGATTATGATGTTTTTCTTCATTGTCTTTCCTATTTGAAAGATAATGAAGAATATGAGCCTGATATTGTAGTACAGTTAAGATCTACGTATCCAATTCGCAATATTGAAGATATTGATCGAATGATAGAAATGTTATTAGAAAATCAGGCGGCCGATTCCGTTCGCAGTATTGCACCGGCCAAAGAGATTCCTTACAAAATGTGGCATAAAGATAAAGATGGAAGAATTACACCATTGATGCAAGACATTCCGGAATGTTATAATATGCCAAGACAGGAGCTCCCAAAGGTGTACTATCAGAATGCGTGCATCGATGTATTTCGTGGAAGTGTCGTGTTAGAGCAACACTCTATGTCAGGAAAGCATATTCTGGGCTATGAAATGTCTCATAATTATGATATTGATACCGAAGAAGAATTTCGAAAAGCAGAAGAATATATACAGATAACTTCTGGTAGAAAAAGATTTGTATTTGATATTGATGGTGTTGTGGCACAATTTGAGCCAGCGTTAGATTATGCAGTGGCAAAGCCCAATGAAAAAATGATTCGTATTATGAATCGATTATATGATATGGGAAATGAAATTATTCTGTTTACAGCAAGAGGCTATGTGACTGGTAAGGACTGGTCAGAAACCACCAAAGAACAGCTAGACAGGTGGGGGGTAAAGTACCATCAGCTGATTTTTGGAAAGCCAAACGCAGATTATTATATAGATGACAAGATGATAGATATGTTTAAGTTATATGATATATTTAATGAATAAGAGAGAGAGGAAATCACTTTTGAACGATTCTATACAAAAGCTTTTTTATGAAAATCAAAAGATACTTCAATTAATTGACTATGCAGTAACGCATTTTCATGTACAGAATTTTGACAGAGGGTTACGTTTAGGGAATGTGATATTAAAACAGTTCGAAGAATTAGTAAAAGACTATGTGGATCTGTCAGAAGAACTGAATAAAACAGGAATGATAGTAATTGATGTGCAGCAAATCAATGGCATACTTATGGATATTCTTAAAGCTCAACAGGATATGGATTATATCTTACTTGCTGATTTGTATCAATTACAGTTAGCACCTTATATAGAAGCAGTACAACAGGCTGTTTTTCAATTTATACCAGAAGAAGTAGAACAATTTGACCATTACGATATTGAATTCTGTACCAATGGAGAATACACATTGGTAAAAGAAGTGGATGGTAAAAAATTGTATCTTCATAGTAATCATAAACCAATGTATGCTGCCTTTGAATTGGCAAAATCTTGGTATAAGCAGGAGAAGTCCAAGTATGTTATATTTGGATTTGGTTTGGGATATCATGCCCATATGTTAGGTGCATTAGATGAAACATTAGAAATCACTGTTTTTGAGATGGATCAAGAAGTGATTGCTTTATCTGACAAATATGGTGTGAAAGAAGCATTCCTTGCTAATCCAAAACACAAACTTATTTACGACAAAGACCAGTCTAAATTACTGAATGAATTATCTAAACTTACAGAGAACGGCGCCTTTGTAATTCATTATCCTTCTTTGCAGCTTATGGAGAGCAGCGATTTAAAAATCAAATTAGAAAATTATTTTATTCAATATAGTTCCGTAGAAAATCAAGCTAGTTTAATGATTGGTAATTTTAGAGAAAATCAAGCCAATGTTCCAAATACTGTTTACGAATTAAAGGATAAATGGAAAGGAAAAACGGCTTATATTGTGGCGGCAGGGCCTTCTCTGGATTATAACTTTGAACAATTAAAAAGGGTTAACAAAGAAAACAGCATTATCATTGCTGTAGGAACCGTTTTCCGTAAAATGGTCAAAGAACAGATACCAATTGATTATGTAGTCATATCGGATGCAAATGTGCGAGTGAGAAGGCAGATTAATGGAGTAGAAAATCAACAGATACCATTACTTCTTCTATCCACAACCAATTATAGATTTGGAAGAGATTATCAAGGACCAAAATATCTGATTTATCAGGATGATTATGTTTTAGCAGAAGAAGCAGCGAAAAAACTGAATGGTTTTACTTGTAAAGTAGGTGGATCTGTATCCACAGTTGCGCTTGATCTTGCTGTGAAAATGGGATGTAAGAAAATCATTACAATTGGTTTGGATTTAGCTTACACCAATAATTATGTTCATGCGTCGGATACCTCAAGACGTAATATCTCAGATGTGAAGAATCTGAGGGTAATAAAGGACATTTATGGAAAGGAAGTATATACAACTTGTTCTATGGACAAATACCGTGAATGGATAGAAGAACATATTAAGAACATCAAACATGTTGAATTTTACAATGCTACAGAAGGTGGAGCAAATATTAGGGGAATGAAAAACGTCTTATTGAAAGATGTTATCGAGTAGGAAAGAGGATGGTATAGTGAGTAATATTTTTGAAGACTTATTTATTTTTGAAATGGCCAATAGTCATCAAGGGAGCGTAGAACATGGAATTGACATCGTTCACGCAATGGGTAAAATCGCACGTAAGTACAATATCAAAGCAGCTGTAAAGCTACAGTACAGAAATCTGGATAATTTCATTCATCCTGATTATGTAAATCGTAAGGATATTAATCATGTGCCAAGATTTATGAGTACAAGATTAAATTATGATCAGTTTTCTCAGATTGTAGATGCTGTTCGTGAAGAAGGTATGCTTACTATGGTAACACCTTTTGATGAGGATAGTGTGGACTGGTGCATGGATCAGGGAATTGATATCATTAAAGTGGCAAGCTGTAGTGCCCTTGATTTCCCATTGCTTCTTAAGGTGGCTCAGACACATAAACCAGTAATTCTTTCCACTGGGGGAAAGACTATATCAGATATTGATAAGATTTATAATTTCCTAACACATAAAGGCTGTGACTTTGCATTTATGCATTGTGTAGCTGAGTATCCAACACCGATGGAACGTCTGCAGTTAGATTTTATTGATAAAATGAATCGCAGATATCCTCATATTACAATAGGATATTCCGGTCATGAAGATCCGAATGACAATATTGTGCCAATGCTTGCAATAGCAAAAGGTGCTAAGATTTTAGAGCGTCATGTTGGTTTACCAACAGAGACGATTACTTTGAATGCTTATTCTATGAATCCATCTCAGGCAGACAAATGGGTAGAAGCTGCATTAAATGCAAAAAATATATGTTCCTTAAAGAAGGAAAACGAAAAATATATTAGCCAGGAAGAAATTGATTCCTTACATTCTTTAATGCGTGGCGTTTATTTAAAACACGATGTTGCTAAGGGGCAGGAGATTACAAGAGATGATGTGTTCTTTGCAATGCCATGCTTTGATAAACAGATGACAAGCGGTGAATTTTACGATGGAGTGATTGCTTCCAAAGATTATAAAACCAATGAAGAGCTTCATGAGAAGAAGAAAATTACAGATATTCACTTAGTACGTAGCGTGATTCATGATGCAAAAGGTATGCTTTATGAAGCGGGAATTGCTCTTGGTAATGACTTTGAAGTGGAATTATCACATCACTACGGAATGCAGCATTTTAGACAGTTTGGTGCAATTATTATCAACATTATTAATCGTGAGTATTGCAAAAAATTAATTATCGTATTACCAGGACAGTATCATCCTGTACATGCCCATAAGGCAAAGGAAGAAACATTCCAGCTCTTATATGGTGATTTGAAAGTAAATATAGATGGAAAAGATATTTTCATGGAACCAGGGGACATTCAGACAGTATTACGTGGAGAGAAACATTCCTTTACCTCTTCAAAGGGAGCAATTTTCGAAGAAGTTTCTACTACCCATGTTAAGAATGATTCTTACTATGAAGACCAAAAGATTCGTGTTTTAGATCCAATTGAGAGAAAAACAATTTTGAGAAGATGGTAAAATAAGAGTAGAGCGTAATTCCTAGAAAGGAAGTACGCTCTTAATTGATAGTCCCTAATAGATTATAACGATTACTTGATAGGGCAAGGCTTGACATAAATAAGATAGGAGAAATTACTTGAAGAGATTGACATACTGGATGCAGATTTTTCTGCTCCCTATCTATTGGTTTTCTTTTTGTACAATTCGGAAGAAAAACATTTGGTTGTTTGGAAGTAGTTTTGGGAATCGCTTTGCAGACAATCCAAGGTATTTGTACATGTATGTGTCTCAGTTAAAGAAAAATGAGACAAGAGCTATCTGGATAAGCAAGAAGAAAGAAATTGTAGCATTTTTAAGACAGAATGGTCTGGAAGCATATTATTATAAGTCATGGAAAGGCATGTTCTACTGCTTACATGGAGGAGTTTATATCTTTGATAACTATTCAAAAGATATTTCCTTCTGGCTTTCTGGCGGGGCTAAGAAAGTGAATTTGTGGCATGGAACTGGCAACAAAAAGATAAACTATGATAATAAATTTGATACATTACGTCATCCTAAAAATAAGAGGGAAGCATTTAAAAATTTTCTAATTACCATATCCAATGAAAAACCATCACATTATGTATTGGCAACATCGGAAATCATGGGAGATATTTTCTCATCCGCATTTCAAGTGCCAAGAGAACATATTCTAATTGATGGATACCCTAGAAATGATGTTTTATTTGAGAATTATCCTGTTAAGCAAGTACTAACGGTAAAGGAAGAAGAACAGGTAGAAGTACTGAAACGAGAAAAAGAGGATGGGAAATATAATATCATGTATTTGCCTACATTTCGAAATTCGGAAGAGAAATTTTTTGAAGTTATGGAACTGGATCGATTTCATAGATTTTTAGTAGAGCGTAATATTATGTTCTATGTGAAACTACATCCGAAATCAAAGTTAATACGTGAATTTGAAAAACTTCAATATACTAATATCCAAAATATTGATGTAACAATTGATACGTATACCATTTTAGGTTATGCAGATATGCTTGCTACGGATTACTCATCCATTCATACAGACTTTTTGATGTTAAATCGTCCATCTGTATTGTTTACGTATGATTTAGATGAATATACAAAAGATACAAGAGAATGCTATTTTAATTATGATTCATACATGCCAGAGCTTCGAACATACACGATGCAGGAATTCATGGATGGTATAGATTTGGTGAAGGCAAAGGATAGCTGTGAAGAAGGAAGGCTTCGCTTAAGAGAAAAGATGTTTGCTTACGCAGATTGTAAGGCATCTCAACGTTTATATGACAAAATAAAACAAATTGCACGCTAACTGGAGGAAGAGACATGAATTTTGCAGTTGTTTTAGCAGGTGGAATTGGTTTACGTATGGGAAATATGGAAAGACCAAAACAATATATTGAGCTTGGAAATAAGCCAATTATTATTCATACAATCGAGAAATTTTATGTGTATCCGGACTTTGAGAAAGTAATCGTGTTGTGTCCGGAACAATGGATTCATCATACACAAAATTTAATTCAGAAATATATCGGTAAGCAAGATAATATTCTTGTGATACCAGGTGGAAACACAAGAAATGAAACCATTATGAACGCCATTGGTTATATTGACGAGCAGTATGGGGTGGACGAGGATACTATTATTGTAACCCATGATGCGGTGCGCCCATTTTTAACCCATCGAATCATTGAAGAAAATATTCAAGCAGCAAAACAATATCATGCTTGTGATACGGTGATACCTGCTACGGATACTATTGTGGTTGCAAATCAGGATAAGCAAGGGATCTTTGACATTCCAGATAGAACCATAATGTACCAAGGGCAGACACCTCAGTCCTTTAAGGCGAAAATGTTAAGAGAGCTTTATGATTCTTTAGCGGAGGAAGAAAAAGATATTCTTACGGATGCAGCAAAAATCTGTGTGATGAAAGGGCAGTATGTGAAACTAGTACGTGGAGAAGTATTTAATATTAAGATAACCTATCCATATGACTTGGAGGTTGCCAAGTCAGTGCTTGGAGGTGAGTAAATGTTGAATACGGTTTATCGTCTGGTTTCACCTCGACGTTTTGAGGCAGCTTTTCAGAATCTTTCTTTAGGAGAGGATACGGTTTTAGTCAGACCAGAATATTTGTCTATTTGCCATGCAGACCAGCGATATTATCAAGGAAAACGTAGTCCTGATGTATTAAAGAGAAAACTTCCTATGGCTCTCATTCATGAAGGAATTGGTTCTGTAGTATATGATGCATCCGGTGAGTTTAAGAAAGGACAACGAGTGGTCATGATACCAAATATTCCAACAGAAGAAGATACGGTAATTGGAGAGAACTATCTTAGGAGCAGCTATTTTTGTTCTAGTGGTCATGATGGATTTATGCGTGATTATGTGACACTACCTAAAAGTCGTTTTTTGCCTATTGAGGATTCGATACCAAATGAAGTTGCCGCATTTATAGAGTTAGTGACGGTATCTTATCATGCCATTATGAGGCTGGAATCGATTCGACATACAAGAAATGAAATAATCGGCGTATGGGGAGATGGAAATCTTGGATATATTACAGCACTTTTGCTAAAAACAATGCATCCTCTTCGAAAAGTTGTTATAATGGGAGTAAACGAAGAAAAATTAAGTAGTTTTACATTTGCAGATGAGGTTCATCTGGTAACTGATTTAACGGCCTATTTCGTTATGGATCATGGGTTTGAATGTGTTGGGGGAATCTATTCTGAGTGTGCAATTAATCAGATGATTGATGTAATAAAGCCAGAAGGAACAATGTCGCTGTTAGGCGTTTCAGAAACCAATGTAAATATTAATACAAGAATGATTTTAGAGAAGGGATTGCGTTTGTTTGGAAGCAGTAGAAGCGGTCGACAAGATTTTGCTGGAGTGCTTAGCTTATTATATCAGCATCCATCGTTAATTCGTTATCTTGAAACATTGGTTCACTCAGTCATTGAGATAAATAATATGCAAGATATTGCAAAGGCATTTGAACTGGATCAGCAGAAACAAGTGGGGAAAACAATACTAAAATGGAATATTTAATAAGGGGATGATTGGATGCATGTGGGAATATGTCAGTATGAAATTCAGTGGGAAAACAAAGAAAAAAATATGGATAAGGTTATGTCATATATCGCAGAGGCAAAAGCACAGAATCTTGATATTATTTTTCTTCCTGAAATGTCATTGACTGGTTTTTCCATGGAGGTAGAAAAAACGAAAGATGAGTTTGCTTCTGAAACTATTAAGAAGTTTCAGAAGATATGCAAAGAACAGGAAATAGCAGTAGGATTTGGCTGGGTAGAAAAAGTGGGAGAAGTAAAAGCCCATAATCACTATACCCTTGTTGACAGAAACGGAGAAATGTTATCGGATTATGTGAAAATACATCCATTTCGATATGGGGGAGAGGCTGAGTATTTTGAAGGTGGAGATACAGTAGAAGCCTGTAAGTTAGGAGAACATAAAATTGCCACTGCCATCTGCTATGATTTGCGTTTTCCAGAGCTTTTTCGTATTATGGATAAAGATTGTACTGTTGTTGTGGTCCCGGCAAATTGGCCAGCATCCCGAAAGGAGCACTGGAGCTGTTTATTACAGGCGAGGGCGATTGAGAATCAAATTTATGTAATAGGCATAAATTGTGCTGGTACAATGAACGGTACTTATTATTCAGGCAATAGTGCAGTGTTTGACCCCCTTGGAAAGTTATTAGTAGAAATACATGATAAAGAGGGGATGATTTGTGCTGACATTCCCAATGACGTAGAGTCATATAGGAGCAGCTTTCCGGTTCGCTTGGACCAGAGGATTGAGGTAGTGCATAAAGTTGAAAATGGAGGGTGTACATGATTTTTATTGTAATTGCTAGTGGTATCTGTGTGGCAGATTTGCTTATTAAGTATTGGGTGGAGAAGAAAAGAACATTTGCAGACAAGACCAGTATTTTAGGTGGTCATATCGTAATAGAAAAGAGTCATAATAAGGGTGCGTGCCTTAATTTCATGGATAAAAGGCCCAACTATGTATTAGGAATTACAGGAGTGATTTTTGGAATACTACTTTGTTTCTTTGGATTTCTGTTGTCAAAACCAAAACAGGGACTTGCGAAACTTGGTACTTCATTTCTCGTAGGGGGAGCAGCTGGAAACTTTATTGACCGTATGCATCGTGGTTATGTTGTAGACTATTTAAATTTTCCAAAAATAAAAAGGCTCAAGGATATAGATTTTAATATATCGGACTTATTTTTGATTGCAGGTGGATTTTTAATACTGTTAATCAGTTTCGTTTACAAAGAGAAATAACATCCATAGAATTTATCAAGAAAGAAGAGGTGTAGAGCTAGTACAACTCTTCTTTCTTTGTATAATGCACATATTAATTAATATCCTGTATATCTTAGTATAGAATATAAAAAGATTTCAGGTGAAGAAAATGAAACTGGTACGTAACGTAAAACTGCTTTTTAAATGTGCCATTATGGTTTCCATGTTACTATTGGGGGTATCGTTATCGGCTGGTGTGGTAAAAGCCAAGATACACGAAGAAAAGAATGGGGAAAATCCTGTATCCGCTACTTATGAGATAAATTCCAAGGATGTTGTACCACTATCCGTCAAAGCAGATGTTGATAGGAAGATAGGGAAAGAACTAGCGATATCTCTTGATTTAACGTTTCAATGGTATGTGAATCAGAAGAATGATAATGTGAATGGAACCTTGATACCTGGAGCAACCCAAATGGAATATCTCCCGCCAGTAGATGTGGCAGGAACAAACTACTATTATTGTGTTGTGAGCAGCAAGTTTGGGAAAATAAGAACAGAGTTTTCAAGTAGTACAGCAATAATTCAAGTAACGGTAAGCAAGTATTATACGGTTTCCTTTATATCCAATAGTAAGGCTGTGGTGCCTGCACAAAGGATTAGGAGTCATTCACTTGTTACGAAACCAAAAGTAGTTCCAGAAGAAGGATATGTTGATGTAGTATGGTATGAGGATGAAGCTTTTACTAGGAGATTCAATTTTTCACAACCAGTGACCAAGGATCTGACTTTGTATGGCAAATGGGATTTCGATTATTCTGTTTTACAGGCAGCAGTTAATGAAGCAAAAGCAGCATTAACAGATGCAGGGTATATTTCTCGTTATACTGCAGAGTCTGTACAAAGGTACCGTGAGAAAATAGAAGTTGCCGAAGAGGTAATCGAAAAGAAAACTGCTCCTTCCAAAGAAGCTATTGTGGTAATGGCAAATGAACTTTATGAAGCAAAAAACTATTTAATTATTAAGCCGGAAGAAAGACCGGTACCACACATAGAAAATGGAATAGCGCATGTTACACTGCATGGAGAGGAACTTACCATTCAGGATTATACAAAAGGTGCTGCTTTCAATCAGGAAGCAATCTTGAGATTTGAGGAAAAGAGTAAATCGTTAAAAGCAAATACAACAGAGCAAAGCGCTCCAGTTATAACGGAATCAGGTTTTTACACATTCTACGTAAATGATTTTTATGGAGATGATTTTTACCTGATTGTTTATTATGACAGCAGATTGGGAGTAACTAGTTACTTTGACTTAAGCGAGTTATCTTATGAAATTCAAAAGGCTCAGTCCTTATGTGAAGGGACTCCAGTTAATCAATCGGGTTTAGGAGCGGGAGAAGCCTACACAACGAAAAAGGCTAAGGATGCACTTTTAGAAGCTATAAACAAAGCACTATCCAATCTCTCTAAGATTCAGTCTCAGGAAGATATTGATAGGATGTTAGCAGAACTTAGAGAAAGTGAAGCGGCATTTGAAATGAGAATGCAAAGAGTATTATGGGTAACTGTTTCTGTCGAAGGCTCTACAGTTCGAGTGCATCCAATGGAAAACTGCAGAGTAACGAGAGTACAGTTTAATGTAGATAGTGATGGTAATTTAAAGGAAGGTATCTGGGGAAAATGGGAGAGCATGAGAGAAGAGCATTGGGATACAAAGTATAGTGATTTTGTATGGCATAATGTAGCGGATGGAGTTTATACATTTGTTATTACACAACGGGATCAGAATGATAATATTTTATGGGGATTAAGGACATTTACGGTTACTGCTTCCAGCACAAAGGAAGCAGTAACAGAACGTTACATGAGAGAGCAGATAGAAAAAGTGGAATTAATTTGGAATGCTACGCCAAAAGCAAGTGATGCTGCAGAAAGGGAAGTATGTGTTCCAGATGCAGTTCATAATCATTTGAAAGAACTAATCGAAGAGACAAAGAAACTATTACAATCGTCTGGTAAAACATTTACTACAATGGTTTATAAAATGTTTGATCTGACTGCAGCAGAACGAGATGTTC
>DBKX01000320.1 GCA_002297865.1 Lachnoclostridium sp. UBA739 | reverse complement strand
CATGCATTCGTCATTCATTACGCAAAATGCGTTACGCTTTACTGGCTGCGTTCCCTTTTTTTCTTGCTCTTTATGAAAACGGTTCTGAATGTCGATATCTTCTCCTCTTTCTTCCTGTTCACGCATCACTTGTTTATCGGCTTGGAAAACATATGGTACTGGTATCGTTGCTTGTTTATCTGCTGCTATATACGCAGAATAAAACTTTGTATTAGTCAGAAACTTTTCTCTCTGATGAATGGAGGCATCAATTTCCTCGTCAGGATGTTCTTTCAGATACTTTCCAATTAAAACTCCACGAATCGCAGCACCTTGAATGAAGTTTCTTGTTACAACAGTGCCTTGTTGACTTCCTTCTCCTGCTAGTTTTAATGGCTCTAATGTTGTGATTCTGTATTTTATATATCGTTTCATCGCACATCCTCCGTTCTTCCTAGATTATCAAAGCAGGATGAAGTAATTTGTTTGCCTGATACTAATAATTCAGCTCTTACACAGCCTTTCCCTTTACTCTTTAACGTACCGACATGCTTTAACAAACCTGTCGCACAGCCAAGTAGACATCTGCTTGTATCAGAAAGAGCTTCGCTTGCAGTAATATCCGCCCAAAATATCATCCCTTTATTCAGCATTCGCACGGTACGGAGAGAATGAGCTGCTTGTACACCATTTTCAATTCTCGTAAAACTGTATTCCGTCGTAATCGCACGTTTTATATCTTCCTTTTCGATCGTTACATTTTCATTCTGCGATATCTCATTCAGATAATTCTTTAACACTTTCTGGACTTCTGGACTTAAAGCAGCATCGGAAAATCGCAGGATTCCGGCTGTTTCTTCATCTCCAAATAACTCTTTTACTTTCTCCATATCCAAATGCAAATTCTTACAGAGCAGTTCTGCATTTTCACGGATTAAACCTTTTAATGTTTTCGCTTTCAGAAAGGGGAAACCAAAATCATCTGTCTGGATGTCAACATCGATATAACCAGGAATCGCTTCTCCGTTTCCAAATAAAGTTTCCGTAAGAAGTTCTATTTTAATTTGATAATTTTCCATTCTCATGCTTCTTCCTTCCTTCGTTAATATCTACATCAAAGTCGTACATTTCGATTGCATCTAGGAAAATCGAATAATTGCCGTTCTGATTCTCCATCTCATCCACTTTGATGACTTGACTCATTTCTGCTGTCTGATTCAAGAAACTCTTAGCCATCTCATTTCCTTGGCGGATATAATAGGCAAATTCTTTGATTTTGCTTTTACCAACACGCTTCTCGGTACTAGATTCGGAATCTGTGTTCAGAGAATCTACTGCTTTTAACATATTCATTGCCTTTTGGAAATTGTGGTAATCAAATGCGTAGCTGCCTTCCTTTGGTTCTAGTACAAATGGCTTTCGTGTATCAATATTCTCATTTAATTTTCTTCTAGCTCTCTCGTTGGAGATGGTGTTGTCCACTTCTCCCATTGCAATATGGAAATCGAGCATAGAAGCTCCGTTCTTCTTCAATTCTTTTTCTGCACTCAAGCGTTTCTTGGCATTGGAGCAAAGTCCTTCTGCAAGTTCATATGCTCTGCTAAATGGATACTTCTGCTTACAGATTACAAAGCCAGCACTGGCAAAGAGTCCATTCTCTGGTATGAATTCTAAGAATTCTTTGCTATATTTCTTCGCTCCCGTATTCATTTTTTTGATGATTGCGGATCTTTTGGATTTATCATTGATTGCCTTTAATAGATTGGTGGTTACGGATAATGCAATGCGGGCATCTGTCAGTAAACAAATGTCATCACCAGCTGCAATTAAAGGTCGGATTGGAAGATATCTTGTTCCGTTTTTTATATTCTCTTCCAAGGAAAGGGTTTGCTTTAGTTCGTTCCAATTCTCTTTTTCGCATAACATGCCTGTTACTTCTCGGATAGCGGACTCATAAACATCTGTAATGTATTGGCTGTTTTCTTTTAATACGTCTAGGTAGGAATTGGTTTTATTCTTGTCCACTAGTACATTTTTTAAATTATGTATTCTTTCTCCCATTCCGTTTCCATCAATTGTTATAACCGCGATTTGATTTTTCTTATTCTTGGAACCACCCAGCAGATCCATATCGTGTGCAAATCTGCATTCTTCTCGGTACTGCGAAGGAAGATATCGTTCAAAGAACTTATCCTGCTCTTTTACTTCAGCAAGTTTTGTGTATACCTGCAAGTTGAACCCATCTTTTCCGTAGGTGTCCAGATTAGGACTGTTGGCTCTGATATCGTGATTGATTCTTTCCAAATCTTCCTTTGCCGTATCAATAAGTCTTTGGGGAATTCCATCTGTTTTATTTAAAACATGAATTGGTAATGAGGTTGACGGACATTTTTGATTCAATCCAATGCCGATTAGACGAAAGCTTTGGAGACGTGTCTGCTTTTTCTCCTCCAGCTTTTCGTAAAGATGTTCTACTGCTTCTATTTCTGTTTCATTGTCTGTGTCATATTCGTAGAGAGCGTAAAATATTTCGATTCCAAAATAATTCTTGATAGTGTAGCGGCTTGCGATTTTTATAAACGTTTTTGCTTCTTCTTTGTTGTTAAACTTGTAGACGCTTTTTCCGCCACCATTAAAACAAAAGACTGTGTTGTTAAATGGTTCTTCGTTGTTTGGATCATAGAATGTGAATGAACCTAGTTCTTTGTTTTCACTGTTTGCATATTCCTGTAGTGCTAATCTTGGTATTTTTTCTGTCATTTTTGCAACAACGATGGATGCACCGATGTTTTCTCTGAGCCTGTTGCTGCTAAATATGTACCGTTGCTTTTGTGAAACTTCAATTACTACTAAACATTTGCTGGGCATGTGTTCTCCTCCATTTTGATTTTTCTTATGGTTGACTTCATTTGGCTTAACTTATAAAAAAACACACGTTACCTTATCTTTCGTTAGGTTTTACGTGTGTTTCTGTTCTATTATTAAGATATAATATACTTTTTATCATTGGTTTATGCTTTATTTTGTAATATTGTATCATATATTACAAAACATAACAACATGGTATTACATAAATAGACGTAAACTAAGGAGTAGAGATTTGATTTTTTTGAACTGGCATCTTAACTCGTCAATACTTATACTTTTATACTCTCCGTTGTGAAATGAAGCATTACGTATATCTTTGATAGTAAAATAGATTTCTAACATATCTCTTAGTTGTGTAGTATATTTTGGATAACAGTCAGAACAAATTAAATTCTGCGTTATATTGCTACAGTATCTTTCAGCACGCCCCATCTTCTCAATATTTTTATTCTTAGCCCAAAGTTCAATACTCTTTTGCAATACGTTTTTTTTTGAAGTTTTTTCGCTAGGAAGATCCAAAAATTTTTCTGCTAGATTGTCAAGAGTGTTATTCTTTTGCGCCTGCTTGTTGAACACGCAATAGGATACTATTTTCCAAACAATATCTTTATTACTATTAACTGCATCATACTTTTGCCCTGTTTTAAGTTTAGAATAGCTTTCCGATATCAGCAATGAAGCTTCAATGTAATCTCTTAAACTTTCATCTCGATTTAGAACTTCTAAAAATTCAAACGTTTTCACTAATTCATCGCTTTGAAATAGCGTCTTTTCTTGAAACAGCTTTATAACAACTTTGCTAAAATTCTTACCATAAAGGTTCCCATTACACATGTTTTCAATTAATTCGGTAAAAATGTAATAATCATATGACTTATACTTATCTTTTTTATGAAAATACTGTTGTAGCATTTCTTTTTTCTCATCTTCAACATAAAGGATCTTCTTTTCTGCTAAATAGTCAGGTAATTTGTCAACAAGTAAGCAAATAGCAGGCTGAATCAAATCATGATCTACACACCAATCTACCAATTCCATAAGTTCGATATCTTTCGCTACCTCATTTTGGATCAGTTTTCCGTATTTTGTTTTTACATATTTAAAAAGAAATGACTCTAGTTCTGTTTCAGATTCGTACTCTGATTCATTCCACATTTCGAACGCTTGGTTCAATTCTTCAAAAGCCACTAAAATATCATTGGAAAAGCAAAGTTTTAAACTATCTGAAACGTGTCTCATTGCGATAAGCAACTGCTTAACAGGGCTTTGCTCATGTTTATAATATTCCTCAAGTTTATGTACACTTCCACTTTTATCAAATTCATCTATACCTGATATTAAATCAAACATAGAAAACAAGAATGTTCGATTTTTTATCTTATTAATTACCTTTTTATCTTCTTCAGTTCTAATTGTAAATGGGATGTAAATATTTTTCCCATATTGAATACAGGGGTGAATTGTCCTTAGCATCCTGCATAATCCAATTAGAATAGTAACGGCATCACGATAGCCACCATTTACGTCCAAATATAATGTATCTCCGTCCTTAATATTCTGAACTACTTCTGTCATGCAATTGTAAATATCATTTTCTTCTGGTTCGTCCACTATGTTCACAATTTGAACTTTCTTCTCTAACCATTCTTCATAACCCAAATATTTTCTGTTACTTATAAATTCATCTACACTTCCTAAATAATAGTTCAATGCAGAAATATCCTTTTTTACTTTTAAGCCAATTTGCTGGATTAGCAACGGTCTCCATTGCTCTATAATTTCAGAAATAGGATTTCTCACACGTTCTGAACAAATAATAATAAACTTATCTATGTATTCCTTTCTTTCATATAGCGAATCTATAACATAATACGTTGCTGCCTCATCCGTTAATAAACCACAATAGGTCTTGTCTGAACTATCTGATTTATAATAATTAATCTTCAAATCTTCCTTTGTGCATATATTAGGAAATCCTTTCGGTTTTGGTAAATGCATTTCGCTTAAAAAGCATATAAATATGTTACTCATCTTCAAGCTCCTTTGCTAAACATTTCTTAGTATTTTTTTTATATCTAATTATTAAATTTTCTTTTTAAGGGTACTCTGTGTTCTTTTGATATAATGCCTAAATTTTCTGAATTGTGCGTTTATGCTTGTCTCACAGTTATGTGATTGCATAATAATTAAATATAAGCAATCTTTATATAATACCATAGTTTAATGTATACTATGTTACTTGTTCAACCCAATGCATAAAAATATCATGATGAACATGG
>DBKX01000425.1 GCA_002297865.1 Lachnoclostridium sp. UBA739 | reverse complement strand
GCAGTTGAAGATACTGGTAATGCCAATAAGACCATTGTGACAGCAGCGGATAAGACTTTTGAAGACTGTAACAAGAGTATGGATCGTGTACAAAGTACCAATGAAAGCATAGAACAGATGAAATCAATGGCGGATCGAATAACGGATCAATCCAAAGAAATGATCGCCATCGCAGATAATACAACAGATGCTATGAAAGAGTATGTAAAACTGATGGATGAAGCGGTAAACAGTATGAATGCAATTAAAGGTACGTCCAATACAACAAGTGAATCTATTGATAACCTAACAAACTGTATGAAAGAAATCTCTTCTTTTGCAGGAGCCATTTCCAATATTACGACCCAAACAAATCTGTTAGCTTTGAATGCTTCCATTGAAGCGGCGAGAGCAGGAGAGGGAGGACGTGGTTTTGCAGTTGTTGCTGAACAGGTAAGAGTATTAGCGGAACAGTCAAAAGCTTCCAGTGATAGTATTGCGTCCATGATTCAAAGTATAGATGATGTTATTGAGAAAGCCAAATCAGCAATTAGCAATAATCAGGAGTCTGTCATAGAAGGAATTGAAATCATTAATAGTGCAAAACAGCGTGCAGAGCATATACATGATTTGCAAGGAGAAACCAAGGATAAAGCACAACAAGTATTTGATTACAGTAAATCAACAAAACAGCATGCAGTAGAAATTGTTTCTCAGGCAGAAGCAATCACGTTAGGAGTTCAGAATACCTTAGCACAGACCAATGAGATTTCAGAGGCGGCAAGAACACAGGAAACGGTTGCTAGTACTTTGGAAGAAACGTTTAACAAGGTAGATGCAATATCGAAGGGTTTATTCGAAATAAGCAGCAAGACATAACGAATATGAAGAGTATGATGATGCATGTATGAAGTAGAAAGTTTGTGCGCCATGAGCGCACTTTTTCTTTGCACCACATTAAAGCATTGCATTTTAACATGTCGAATGCTATACTAATAAAAAATAATGCAAAGAATAGTCTAGAAATTAAGGATTTGGGTTCGTTTATTAACTAGGAAAGTTCTCTGCGAGCCCTTCCCTAGTTAATAAAAAAGTGCCTTAAAAAACAGGACACAGGATGCACACGAACGAGTAAGGAAGTTAGTCGCTAAAAAACAGCGACACCCGTTCGGCGCGGCAAAGTGCCTTCTCCCTTAAGATTGAGGGGCAGGGAAGTTGAGAGTGTCGAAGACACTTTGTTCCTTAGTAACATTAAAAATATAAAGTTTCTGGAGGTATGTGATGATTGGTATTGTAGATTATAAGGCAGGCAATTCACATAGTGTTTTGAATGCGTGTACGCGAATCGGTGTTCCTTGCAAGTACATAAGAAATGCGCAGGATTTAGAAGATGTAACAGGAATTATTTTACCTGGAGTTGGTTCAGCGAAAGCCACAATGGATTCTTTACGAGAGATTGGCATCATTGAAGCACTGGAGAAAAAAGTATTAGATGAAAAAGTTCCGTTTTTAGGAATCTGTGTTGGATTACAGATTATCTTTGAACACAGCGAAGAAGGAGACGTTGATTGTCTTGGCTGGATAAAGGGACAAGTAGTTGGATTTGACAGAAAGAAAGTCAGAGTTCCTCAGATTGGCTGGAATGAACTGAAATTTGTGAAAGAAAGCCCTATGATAGGTGATTTAGGAGAACATCCTTATTTTTATTTTGTGAACTCCTATTATGCAGTGCCAGAAAATAAAGAAGATTTATTAGCAGTGGCTGATTATAATGGTGAATTTACCGCTATGATTCAGCGTGATAATATTTTTGCTTCCCAGTGTCACATTGAGAAAAGTGGTGAAGTTGGACTTAAGGTATTAAAACAATTTTGTGAACTAGGAGGTGCGTGTTCATGTTAGCTAAGAGATTGATTGCATGTTTTGACGTTATTAATGGTATGGTAACAAAGGCAAGCCAGTTCCAGAACAATATTGATATCGAAAAAGTTGAAATTGCAGCTCAGAAAAACTATGATTTACAGATTGATGAAATCATATTCTACGACGTAAAAGCAAGTGCTGAAAAAAGAAAAATTGACCTTGCTATGGTGGAAAAGGTTGCGAAAGAGGTATTTGTGCCATTTACAGTTGGTGGTGGAATTAAAACAGTAGAGGATATGTATGAGGTTTTGAAAGCTGGAGCTGAAAAAATCAGTGTGGACTCTATGGCAGTTCGAAATCCTCAGATTATTACAGAAGGTGCCAAAGCATTTGGTTCTCAATGTATCGTTTTAAGTATGCAGGTTAAGAAAGTTCCTAAGAGTATCAAGATTCCATCGGGATATGAAATTGCAATTGATGGTGCAAGAGTATTTACTGGCATGGATGCCGTTGAATGGGCAAAACGGGGGGAAGGACTTGGAGCTGGTGAAATCGTAGTTAATAGTATCGACTGTGATGGAACTCATAATGGATACGATTTAGAGATTACAGAGGAGATTTGCAATGCTGTTACGGTTCCTGTCATTGCATCAGGAGGTGCTGGAAAACCTGAACATTTATATGATGTATTTACAAAGACAGGAGCGTCTGCAGGTATTATTAGTTCCATGCTGTATTCTCCAAGGCTTCCAAGAAACTTTACAGTAAAGGAAATCAAAGAATATTTAGAGGGAAGAGATGTGTTAATGCGTCCTTACTATGATATAAAGTAGGAAATGAGAACTGTAAAAAGGCACCAAAAAATCTTGGTGCTTTTTATATGCTGTGAAATAAATCTTAACTGTTTTTTGGTTTTCTCTTGCCTTATATGCCTAATGAATGATATAATCAACAAAAGCATATTTTCAATAATTCTAAACAATTCTATGTTCAATTCTAAGTTTATCATTTCAGAAAATCTATGCTTTTTCAATCAAGTAAGAATTGGCAGGGATTTTCAGTGGGATGCTCTGCCGGATACGGAGGTATAAGTATGAAAAAGGACAAATTTAATCTAGTGCAGAGAAACTATAAGGACACTTTGTTTCGCATGATATTTAGCGATAAAGAGGCGCTTCTAGGCCTTTATAATGCAGTAAGCGGAAAAGATTACAAAGAACCAGATGAACTGGAGATTGTAACACTTGAAAATGCGATTTACATGAATCGGAAGAATGACCTGGCATTTGTAATTGACTGTTCTTTGAATTTGTATGAGCATCAATCAACAGATTCTCCGAATTTGCCAATGCGAAATTTATTTTACATATCCAGAGAACTAGAAAAATTGACAAGTCAGCAGTCGTTGTATTCTTCCAAACTGGTAAAGGTGCCGACACCGCGGTTTATTGTGTTTTATAATGGTAAGGATACGTCATGGGAGAGAAAAGTAAAGAAGCTTTCTGATGTTTACGAGCAGAAAACAGACAATCCTGAATTAGAATTGCGGGTAACTATGCTGAATATTAATTTAGGGAAAAACAGTGAACTTATGAAGAAATGTAAGACGTTGTTTGAGTACATGCAGTATGTAGAAAAGGTTCGTAAGTATACTTCTTCTATGAATATCAGCCAAGCAGTAGAAAGAGCTGTGAATGAGTGTATTAAGGAAGGTATACTGGCTGACTTTTTGTTAAAGAATAAAGCAGAGGCGGTTCAGATGAGTATATTCGAGTATGACGAAGAAAAAGAAATGAAGTTAATCCGACAGGATGAACGGGAAATTGGAATACAGCAAGGAATACGTAAAGGCGTGAATAAGGGCAGAAAAGAAGGCATCAGAGAAAGTATAAAATGTTTTATCCTTTACTGTTTAGAAGAACAGATACAGGAAGAAAGTATTGTTTTAAAATTGCAAAGAATCTTTGGCGTATTACCAGATGAAGGAAGACGACTAATTTCCTTATATCGGAAAGTAGAATAGTTCTAGTATTATAATTTCTGCTTTTACTGTCTTTTAGGAGGAATTTAGCATGAAAACAAAATACCATTACGATTCTCCAATCGGTATGTTATGCGTTGAAACAGAAGATAATACAATCACAGGTCTTTATTTGGATTCTACGATAGAAGAGGATAAACAGGAGACAAAACTCCATGCAGAAACTCACAGGCAGCTCATGGAGTATTTTCAAAAAAAGAGAACAAAATTTGATTTGCCAATTCATCCAACTGGAACAGAGTTTCAGATGAAAGTATGGGATGCACTTCGGACAATCCCATACGGAGAGACGCGCAGTTATGGGGAGCTTGCCAGAATGATTGATAATCCAAAAGCATGCCGTGCAGTGGGTGGTGCAAATAATAAGAATCCGATTATGATAATAATTCCCTGTCATCGTGTCATCAATGCAGATGGGTCTCTTGGTGGGTTCGGTGGTGGGCAAGCTGTAAAGCAATATCTTCTAGACTTAGAGAAATAGTATTCGTGACATAAGAATGGAGGAAACATGGAGAAATAGAATAATAGTTGGCAGATTAACGGTTTACAATGGAATGATAAAAGATGTATTCATACCCCTTTGGAATTACTAAATTACATTGAGAAGGTAGGTTTTCTTCCGCTTTTTCAAAATAAAATAAAAGGATTTTCAGAGAAAGCGCAGTAAAAAGGGAGTGGAATATGGAATGCATATAGGTTATTATGCAATGCCAGAAGAGATGTGGGGGTATGATTTTGTGACTTCCTGCTACAAAGAAGAACCCAAAAAATCAAAGGCAAAGATTGAAAACCAAATGATGGAGCTGTATTCGTTAAAAAAAGATAGTTTTACTATATAGACATCACTCAAAAATAGTTTTGTTCAATTTGCAGAAATACGAAAGGGATTGTTGTTCATATTGACAAAATCTAAGATTATAGCTAGAAACTATTGAAAATCAAGCTAAGTATACTATAATTTAGATATAAGTAAAATAGTTTACAAGAAATTAAAGTATAGTAAAAAAGGAGAACGAGCATGGCAAAACTTATCATTAACCGTGAGGAGTCAATTGGAACCATTCAACCAGAACTATATGGACACTTTTCAGAACATCTTGGAAGATGCATTTACGAAGGGCTATATGTAGGAGAAGATTCCGAAATTCCGAATGTAAAAGGAATGCGAACCGATGTAGTGGAAGCGTTAAAGGAGATTAAGATTCCAGTACTACGCTGGCCAGGTGGATGTTTTGCAGATGAATATCATTGGAAAGACGGTGTAGGACCAAAGGAAACAAGAAAGAAAATGATAAACACCCACTGGGGCGGTGTACTGGAAGATAACAGTTTCGGTACACATGAGTATTTTGAACTTTGTAGGCAATTAGGATGTAAAACGTACATAAATGGGAATCTAGGAAGTGGTACTGTACAGGAAATGTCTGAGTGGGTAGAATATATGACATTTGACGGAGTATCTCCAATGGCCGATTTAAGAAAAGCCAATGGTCACAAGGAGCCTTGGAAGATAGATTATTTTGGCGTTGGTAATGAGAACTGGGGTTGTGGAGGCAATATGCGACCACAATATTATGGTGATGAATATCGCAGATACCAGACCTACGTCCGTAATTATGATTCTAAGAAACCAATTCAGAAAATCTGCTGTGGAGCCAATTCAGATGATTATACATGGACTAAAGAAGTGTTAGAAACAACCCATGACCATACACAGCCAGAATTCCATGGTTTTATGGATGGTCTTTCTCTTCATTATTATACTGTACCGAATACATGGGCAGAAAAAGGCAGTGCTACTGATTTTACTGTAGAAGAATGGTACAGGACACTGAACAAGGCCTTATATATGGATGAATTGATTAAACGCCATGGAACTATTATGGATGTGTATGATCCAGATAAGAAAATTGGTATGATTGTGGATGAGTGGGGATGCTGGTATGACGTAGAACCAGGTACCAATCCAGGATTTTTATATCAGCAGAATTCTGTTCGAGATGCTCTTGTAGCAGGAATTACGCTGAATATCTTTAATAAACACTGTGATAGAGTGAGAATGGCAAACTTAGCGCAGACCATCAATGTATTGCAGTCTGTACTATTAACAGAAGGACCAGCTATGGTCAAGACACCAACTTACCATGTATTCCATATGTACCGCCATCACCAAGGAGCAAAACTATTAAGTAGTGTAATGCTTGGAGTAGAACAGACAGGAGTGGAAGAATGGAAGGTTCCAGCAGTCACAGAGTCTGTATCTGAAAATGAAGACAGAATTATTACCGTTACCTTAAATAACCTTTCAACTGATAAAGAAGAGCAAGTGGAAATCGTACTTGGTAATAGTTCGAATTCTATGGAAGTTGTAGAGGCAAGCGTTGTAACAGGCCAGATTCAAGCATACAATTCCTTTGATGAACCTGAAAATGTAACTGAACAGCCTTTCACAGCATATAAAATGGAGAACAATGCTATTGTTTTAACTATGCCAGCCAGCAGTGTAGTAGCGATACGTTTTCGTTGTCAGTAGGGTTTGTTTATTATGAGCGAAAGAATTTGCAGACGATGTCTTATGTGGGATACTATGCCAAGTAAAATGGCAGATTATTTAGAAACCTATATAGAGGGAATTCCAGAAGACGAGAAGGCAGAAAATAGTTTAATAGAAGAACGTCTTGCATGTTGTAAAACTTGTAAGCATTTCCAAGAAGGCATATGTCGTGCCTGCGGATGTTTTGTTTCGTTAAGGGCAGCAGTCAAAAGGCAGAAATGTCCTTATAAGAAATGGAACAAATAAATGTAGGGGGATGATATCAGTCCCCCCACTATATTTCTTCATCCATTGGATCATAATGCATTCGTATTTTAATATCCTGTCCATAATTGCCAAATGTTTTTCCAAAAATGGTAAGCCCTCCGACATGCTCTGAATCATCATTCACAGCCATTTTAAAAGATAGTCGGCTTCTGTAATCTAAATGAAAATCCTGTATTGTCTTATCACTTATTTTCATGCCATCTATAAACACACCATTTTCTCCGATAACAAGCATTTTAAGTAATCCATATTGATTCCATTCATCATACCACCAGTCTGGTGTTAAAATCCCGCGCACATCACCAAAATCACCAGGTGAGGTCCAAGAACCAATATATTCATTATTCAAATAGAAACTAATATCAGAAGGCCATACGTTATTCACCCCAGGTGCTTCCGAACTAAGTTCAGCAGAAATCATTATCTGGGTTATTTTTTGATGGTAAGGAATAAAATTAGGAATTTCGTATTCTACAAAACCTTTTGTAAACCATAAGATATCAGCATCATAACGACTTGGATGGGCAAAGTAGCGGATATCATCCACTTCACCAATCAGTTTATCAGCTGTTGCAAGTCCACAGGTGGATGAAATTTTATAATTATTGTAATGACCGATTTTTAAGTCGATATCATATACATTGTTAAGATTTTCTGGAGCCTCAAAATCAATTACCAGTTTATCAAGGCAGATGGAACAGAGTTTCTGATTACCATGACCAGAAGCAACATTGGATGTCTCGACAATTTTGCAGGCCTCTAATTTTTTTATATGGCCAGTTAAGGCTCCGCTTGTAATGTTAAGGCTATTCGCAAGCTCGTTCATATTCATTTGTTTATGTTCAAGGAGTAATTTGATGATTTCAATACGGACCTCGGAACCTAGAGCTTTAAAAAGTTCTAATCCATCATCAAGAGAAGTAATATGCAACATATAGATTCCTCCATTTTGGTAGAAAATTTTCAATTAGTAATTTCATTATAGCTTCAATAAAATGAAATAACAACAAGCAAAAATGAGCAATAATTTAACCCAATACGAAAAAAGTTGAATTGATGCGAGATCCCAGAAAAGATATAATATAGAAAAGCCAATAAACGGCTCCAAGAAGGAGGAAGATTATGAGTTATAGGGATCAGATTATTGCAGGAAAAACAGCGCTAGGGGTAGAGTTTGGCTCCACAAGAATTAAAGCAGTTTTAATTGGTGAAGATTTTGCGCCAATTGCACAAGGCAGTCATGGATGGGAGAACCAATTAGAAGACGGTTTATGGACTTANNTTTAGGTGCAATCTGGAAGGGGTTACAAGACAGCTATCAGAAAATGGCATTAGATGTAAAAGAAAAATATGATGTAACCATTACTAAGATTGGTTCAATCGGATTTAGTGCTATGATGCATGGTTATATGGCATTTAATAGAGAAGGAGAACTGCTTGTACCATTCCGTACATGGCGAAATACCAATACAGAGAAAGCAGCAAAAAAATTAACGGAAGAATTTCAATATAACATTCCACTTAGATGGAGCATTTCCCACCTTTATGAAGCAGTTTTAGATAAAGAAGCACATATTAACGACATTACATATATTACAACATTAGCAGGTTATATTCATTGGAAATTAACAGGACAGAAAGTATTAGGCGTTGGCGATGCATCTGGAATGTTTCCAATTGATAGTAAGACAAAACAGTATGATGCTCACTTAATGGACAAATTTGGTAAGCTTGTAGCAGATGAAAATCTTCCTTGGGAGTTAAAAGATATTCTTCCAAAAGTGCTTATGGCAGGTGAAAATGCGGGAACATTAACAGAAGAGGGAGCAAAACTTCTAGACGTAAGCGGTAACTTAGAAAGTGGAA
>DBKX01000028.1:1377-4824 GCA_002297865.1 Lachnoclostridium sp. UBA739 | reverse complement strand
ACGATAATGCTCTATATCCGAATGTTCATTATGATGGCAATAGGATTGTTTACGAGCAGAATAACATTACAGGCCCTTGGCGTTGAAAATTACGGTATCAACAATGTCGTAGGGGGAGTAATAGGAATGTTCTCACTTGTTACAGGAGCATTAGTAAACTCAGTCAGCCGTTTCCTCACATTTGAATTAGGGAAAAAAGACAACAGCAAATTAAATGATGTATTTTGTACATCAATAAATGTTATGGCAATGTTGTCCGCTGTCTTTTTATTGTTAAGCGAAACCATAGGTTTATGGTTCTTGTATAACAAATTAAACATCCCCATTGATAGATTAGACGCTGCAAATGTTGTACTGCAATGTTCAATAGCCGGATGCATTATGGGATTGATGTATTTACCGTACAATGCTTTAATTATTGCTTATGAAAAGATGTCTATTTGGGCATATTTTAGTATTTTGGATGTCGTTGTGAAATTACTTTCAGTTTATGCTCTCTATATATCCCCATTTGATAAATTAAAGACTTTTGCTATTTTGGGTTTAGGTTGGACCATATTTTATCAGATATTGTATCGTATATATTGCCATAAGACATTCCCAGTGGCACGGTATCATTTTATCATTGACAGACCACTTATAAAGAGAATATTCAGTTTTGCAGGATGGAATTTTTTTGGACAGGGTGCCTATGTCATTAACAATCAAGGTGTAAATATCGTAATAAATTTATTTTTTGGAGTCACGGTAAATGCTGCAAGAGGAATAGCAATGTCTGTTAATGGTTATGTGATGCAATTTGCAAATAATTTCATGACAGCTTTAAATCCTCAAATTACAAAATCGTTTGCTGCGGAGAATTATGAAGAAACCCATAAGTTGATATTCAGAGGAGCAAAGTTTTCTTATTTTTTGATGTTTATTTTGATGTTGCCAATATGTCTTGAAACAAAAATGATATTACATCTTTGGTTGGGTATAGTTCCTGATTATGCTGTAACATTTGTTCGTTGGACATTAGTTATAACACTTGTTAACTCTTTGTCAAACACTCTGATTACAGGATTACATGCCTCAGGAAATCTTAAACGATATATGTCTATTGTAGGAGCAGTCGAAATATCTAATTTTCCTTTGACATATCTTGCATTCAAGTTGGGTTTAGGACCAGAGGCTGCATATTGGGTATTTGCAACAGTTTATTTGGCACTGATGTTCTTACGCCTTTACTTGATAAAGGACTTGATATTCTTGAAAGCAAGAGAATATGCAAAGGCTGTTTATTTGAGAGTATTCCCTGTTTCACTGGTAGCAGCTGTCGCCCCACTTGGAATATGCTTCCTATTTGAGGATTCCATTTGGAGATTTTTTGTCGTTTCATTGGTTTGTCTTTGCTGTTCAAGCTTGAGTATATTTTATTTGGGTTTGGAAAGACGTGAGCGTTCTATCGTAGTAGAGCAAGTGAGAAAGAGATTGCCCCATAGACATAATTCTTAGTTTTAGTATAATAAAATGAATAATATAATTACCGTTCTTTTTGTCTTTCATGAAGCTATCTCTTCTGGTGGAGCAACCTATTCTGGTATGAATATGATTAAATCGTTGGATAGAACCAAAATTCTCCCTATTGTATTAGTTCCAGGAGAAGGTGACATAAAGGAAAAATTGGAAGCGATAGGTGTGAAATGTATCGTGGCACCTGTTGACTTTAGATTTAGAGCGCATGATAATTCTGATATTGTTCGACGGTTTGTGCATGCTTATCGAAGATTCAAAACTTTTGTGAAGAGTAGTATTCTTGATTTTCAAGCAGTGAACAATAAATTAAAAGATTATCATATAGATATTGTGCATTCTAATACAACAGCTATATTGACAGGATTTATACTTTCAAAATATTTGCGTTGCAAGCACGTTTGGCATATTCGGGAGTTTATTGATAAAGATTTTCATGAAAAGCCATATATTGGCTTTTGGTTAATGAGGAGATTAATTAATGATGCAGATGCTACAATTTCTATAACGAAAGCTGTTCAAAAACATTGGTTGTATTCAAAAACAAAAAACAAATTTCAAATTTTTAATGCCGTTAAAACCAGCTCTTCTCTTAGACCTATCTGTATGGATAAGGAAAATTTCTTCCTCTTCTGTACCAATTGGGTAGAAAACTATAAAGGTGCAAGTTTGGCAATGGAAGGTTTTTGTAAATCCCAAATGTATCAGGAGGGATACAAGTTGATTTATATTGGAAATTGTAGACCAAAGTTTAAGGATGAATTATTGGGCAAAGCTCGAAATGTTGGAGCAGAAAACCAAGTGGAATTTTTGGGATATTGTAAAAATACAACTCCTTATTTTGAAAAGGCAACTGCTTTCTTGATGTGTTCAGACAATGAAGCGATGGGACGTACTACAATAGAAGCTTTTTGGAATGGATGTCCAGTCATCGGTCGGAATACAGGTGGAACACCGGAATTGATTTGTGATGGCAAGAATGGATATCCTTTTGATACAACTGATGAACTTGCTGACTTAATGAGACAGGTGGCGCATCAAGATAACTCTAAGGTTATAGAGAATGCAAGGAATTTTGCTTTGCAAAACTTTACCGAAGAAGGGTATGGTAAGAAAATAGAGGAAGTTTATAGAACTGTAATGGGTATGAAAAAAAATATTAGTTGAGGAATAGAAAAATATTCAGAAAACTTTTAACGTGTCAAAAGAAAACAGTATATTTGCATTTAATTCATGAAACATTGAAGCATTTCATTTGAACATAGACAAAATGAGGGAATACATTACCATACAAAATATTGGACCACTTAAAGATATTGAAAGATTGGAAATTCTTCCATTGACAGTCCTTATCGGTGAGTCTGCCATTGGGAAAAGTACGCTCATGAAAGTGCTGATTTTGATGAGGTATCTTTATAAAAGGGCTAATATTAGATCATTCCTGAAGCATTCGAAAATCACAAATTCTCCGTTTAGAATACGCTTCGAGTCTTTGATTTCATCAAGTCATCTTGCATCTCTCATTCGGAGCAATTCATATATACTATATGAGGTTCATGCCGATTCTGGCAATATTTATAGCATAGAGTTTGGTAACAATAAATCAAAGCGTGTTGTTTTGCCAGAAATAAAGAAGGAAGATCTTACATTTTGGAAAGAATCATTTGTTTCTGAAAACAGGAATGTTATTCCTTCTTGGACGGCAAATGCCTTGACCAACAAAAATGCATCGTTAGGATTCTATTTCCATGAGACGATGAACGATTTTGCCCAAGCAGTGAAGGACGACAAGGAATATGAGCTTTCCTATTTGGGTCTCAAGCTTTCTGTGAAGCATCCGAAAGGAAGACCTGTGAAAATGACAGTTACACCAACGGAGAATGCCTATGGGCCGATAGAGCTAACGGAAGCGTCATCGGGTATCCAGACATC
>DBKX01000028.1:0-1311 GCA_002297865.1 Lachnoclostridium sp. UBA739 | reverse complement strand
GTGCTTGATTATCTGTATGACAACGAGCTGCTTACGAAATTTTCGCCAGTCATCGAGTTGGCAGATCTTCCAAAATATGTGCATATTCACTTGGAGGAACCAGAACTCAGTCTGTTTCCTGATGCTCAATGTCGATTGATAGATGATTTGGTGAAAACGGCTTCTTTGGCTTCTTCTTATGACCGTAAGATGGGAATCATTATGGCTACTCATAGTCCATACATCTTAAACTATCTGAATGTTCTGCTTCGCCAGACAGCACAGGGACGTGCAAGTGTAACACCTGAGGATATGGCTGTGTATAGAATCTATGATGGCAGTGCGCAGAGCCTTATGACTACTGATGACAATGGGAATCCTATCGTAGATACATACGACTTGACGGAAATGATGTCTGTCATATATCAAGAATTTAACGAATTGAGCAGATGACAGACGAATTGATGATTGGCAGGTTGTTGCAAGTGCATTACCCTCAGGAGCATGGCATAGATGCCAAAGGGGTGGTTGTTGATATGGCTACCCATAAAGGCTTAGTCGAATTATCGGACAACAAGGCTTGTGTCGAT
Source organism: Lachnoclostridium sp. UBA739 (assembly GCA_002297865.1). Next base: position 742 of record DBKX01000028.1, on the reverse strand, counting down.
TGTCAAGAACTTCGTCCACAGCGTGCTCAATGTGATAAGGTCAATCTGAGAGTGAATACATCAGCCAAGTCTATAGAAATTGTTGACTTTGAAAAGTATGTCAATCAATTTGATAATACGGCAGCATCCATGAAAGATAGGTGTGATTACATATTGGTAGATGCCTCGGTAGGTCATAACAAGATAGCTTTCTGTGACGTGTTCTGAGGAGAAATATGTTAATCCGAATGATGGGAAATATCCTTTAGGCAAACGTGCTAAGGCTGCTATGCAGATGAAAAAATCACTGGAAAGTTTGTTGAAAGAGCCGTTGTTGGCTAATTATATCTTGACCTTTCCTGAAAGATTGTGCCTATTTGGGTGGAGAGACTATGCCGTGCAAGCAGATGTTACTCCTCAGCGTGGAAATGTAGCAAGAAATATGTTGGCTTTTATGAATACGCCGTCTGCTAAAAGTGGAACATTGAGCCAGCCGATGCCAGTGGTCGGTCATGGCTTCAAGTTTGTGCAGGTTAAATACCCAACAGTGTATCAATGGTGATGTTGATGCCATGAAAAACATTAATTGAAATAGATATTTTTATTTGTAGATAAACATAGATAGGTAAGCACTCAACTTAGGACTCAAAAATGAAAGTCTTATCTTTGCTGCGAAAATTAAAACATCAGAAGCGGTTGCAGAGATTTTTTCAGTTTGCGACCAGACAATTTTCGTGCCAACGAGTGCAGAACCAAGCTCGCT
>DBKX01000073.1 GCA_002297865.1 Lachnoclostridium sp. UBA739 | reverse complement strand
CAGATGAATCTATGGAAGATTACTTGGAAACTATTCTATCTTTACAACAAAAAAACGGATTTGTACGCTCTATTGATGTTGCAACTGAATTAGGATTTACGAAAGCCAGTGTCAGTGTCGCTATGAAAAACCTTCGTGAAAAAGAACTTATCACTATGGCGGAAAATGGATACATCACATTGACGTAAAGCGGTCTTTCAAAGGCTGAAATCGTTTTAGAGAGGCATACTCTTCTTTCTGATTGGCTAATTCGCCTTGGGGTAAGTGAGCAAGTAGCTAAAGAGGATGCCTGCAGAATCGAGCACGACATAAGCGAAGAAACTTTTAACGCCTTGAAAAAACATTGGATTATCTTCACAAAACAAGTATGATACAGAGCAGTACCACTTTGTTACTTTTATTAAATGTTAGTATTTAACAAATTTACCCATGTTTGGACATCCTCTGTGGCTGCACTGGATGGAAATCTCTGTCCTTCCTGCCAATCACCGGCTCCAGCCAGTTCTTCCAATAATGTTGCGCTTTCTCCCATACCAGAAGAAGCTGATGTGGCAAATGGTATTACCGTTTTTCCTGTAAAATCATTATTTTCCACGAAAATATTTACCGGCCATGCCGCAATCTGCCACCAGATTGGATAGCCAAGAAATACTGTATCATAAGAATCCCAGTCTGGGACTTCTGTGGTCGTCAGCTCTACATTTCTAAAACTTTCATCATCGTGTTCTTTCACGACACGACTATTATTATTCGTATAGTCCAGATCCTTATCCGTATATGGCTGGGCCGGGGTAATTTCAAACAGATCTGCTCCTGCTGCGTCTGCAATATCTTCTGCTACTCTGGCAGTGTTACCAGAGCCAGAAAAATATACTACAAGTACCTTTCCTGTCTCTGTTTCAGATATACTTTCAGCTGTATCCTGTTCTAATGAAGTATTTACAGTGGTATTATTATTTCCACAGGCTACAAGTCCAAAAGTCATTGTTAATGCTAATAGTAAGGCTGCTATTTTTTTCATAGCTTTTTCTTTCTCTCCATTTATTTACATTCTAATAAAATTTCATATATCTCTTTTGCAGTCAGTTCCTTGCAACATCCCGCTGTAATGTTTGCAGAATCTGCGATTGCCCTGCAATCGGTATCTTCTGGTATTCCTAATTCCTTGAATGTTGCCGGTAATCCGATTTCTTTCACAAATGCAGCTAATGCAATCGCCTTATTACTTTCTTTTTCCTCAATATTCCAGACATTTTTTGCGAATCGAACAAAACGATTAAGATCGGCATCATAGATGTGTTTATACAAGACAGGATGGATTACTGCCAGTCCTGCTCCGTGATTGCAATTCGTATATGCACCAAGCTGATGCTCAATCTGATGTGCCTGAAAATCAGTTACTTATTTATCTGCCTGTGCAGCTTCCATGAGTGCCTTACCGGCATTCCAAGCCTGTCCGACTTTTTCGGTTGCCACATAGTATCCAGCCTGGAACTGGTCAAAAATAAGTGCATTTAATTTCAGTGGATCAATCTTGCCGTTTTCTGAAATCACTTTTTCATCTACGCTGACATTTACAATTGTTCCTACGATTGCATGCATATTTTCAGTTTCTACAATCTCAGCAAGCTCGCACTCAAGTGCTACAGGAAACTCTGTGATGATCGGTGCATTTACATGTGCGCTCTTCTCGGCATGATAACCTGATTTTTCAAATTTATCCGGCATCTTATTCCCGGTAGCAATACCATAGAAATCTGCCACATCCATATGTTCTTTATCTGCAAGACTCACGGTAAACGCCTTTACAGCTCTTATGTTTTTCGTTGTTTTATGATCTTCATTGATAAATAATGCAATTTTGTCATGCCCGCTGATCATTCCCCATGCAGCATTCAAAACACCTACTGTTCCATTCTCATCATATGCAGCCACCATTAAAACAGGCATTGGAAATATTGCTGGCTGTACTCCTAAATCTTTTCTCATTTTGAATTACCTCCTGATATTCTAAACAAAATTTTCATTTTTAATGATAGTTATGAATAAATTTCACAAATGCAGGATCATCATGGTTTACGATCTCACTGTGTCCAAGATCCTTTGCAGCAATTGTCTGCATCTCTTCATCTGTAAGTGTGAAATCCCAGATATTGATATTCTGTTCCATTCTCTCTACATGAACAGATTTTGGAATGATTGATACTCCTCGCTGTGTATTCCATCTGAGGGCAACCTGTGCGGCTGTCTTACCATATTTCTGACCAATTGCTGTAAACTCAGGATCTGTGAAGATGCCGTGTTTTCCCTCTGCAAGTGGTCCCCAAGCCTGTGGTACGACACCGTAAGCTTTCATATTTTCAATAGCTGCCTGCTGTACGAAATATGGGTGAAGTTCGATCTGATTGACTGCTGGAATAACCTCAACGGTCTCGCAAAGGTTTGTAAGGATTGCTGGATAGAAGTTTGATACTCCGATTGCCTTTGTGAGTCCCTCTTTGTAAGCTTTTGTGATTCCGCGGTATGCTGCGAAATAATCACTCATTGGCTGATGTAAAAGGATCAGATCAGCGTAGTCCATATTAAGTCTCTTAAGACAGGCTTTAACTGCTTCATATGCAGCTTCCTCTGTTCCCATATCAGTTACCCATACTTTTGTTGTAATAAAAAGTTCTTCTCTTGTTGTGATTCCGTCTGCAATTGCTCTTGCAACAGCTTTTCCGACTGCTTCCTCATTGCCGTAAGCAGTTGCTGTATCGATCAGACGGTATCCTGTTTTGATTGCCTCGTAAGTTACTTTCTCGCACTCTGCTGCATCTGGTATTTGGAAAACTCCAAATCCTTCGAGTGGCATTTTGGCTCCTGTGTTTAATGTGATAAATTCCATTGTTCTTCCTCCTTATTTTATTCTGTGATATTTAACTGGTTATTGGCACCTACAATCTCACAGATACTGATATTTTCATTTCTGTATCTAGCTTTTTCATTTTTCTCTGGCATATTCATCTGAATCGCCATCATCGGACAAGCATGGATACATGCCATACAGGTAATACAACCTTCCGAATGCCATACACTTCTTTGTCCATCCATGGTAAAACAATTCTTCGGACATACTTTTGTACAGATCTCGCATCCAATACATTCATTCGTAATCCGATAAATATTGGAAAAAGCATCTTTTGGCATATGTGCCATTCGCGTAAGATACTCTTTGTGTGCTGCTCGATCTTTATCTGTTACAGGTGATATATACTGCCTGTCATTTGTAATATCTTCCCGGATCATTTTAATATGCTCATCCACTTTTTTGTCGAGCCTTTTCTGCTCATCCATATCAAATCCTGGAAGGAAATTGTCCACCATCAGAAGTACATTGATATAAGATGGATTGATACCGATCTCTTTTAGCATATTTTCTGCAAGCCAGGCAGCACCTCCGTGTCGGTTTCCATATGTCAATATCATATAAAAGTATGGCGTCTCAAAATTTGCCTTTTCCAAGAACTCTCTTACTAAAGCCGGAACCTCATGACCGAAGACAGGACACACAATTCCAATCTTCTCTGCCTTGTAAGACATATTTTTATCATGAATTGCCTGTGCAATACTGATTGGCTTTTCTTCTAACTGTTTTGCAACGTAGAGACTGTTTCCTGTTGCCGTAAAATAGAAAATCACTTTTCTCACCTCACTTATTAAATTGAAAATAGAACCTATTATGCTATAATTGGTTTTGATGAATAAACGGAAATTATTCTTCTTTCTGATGTGAATTTTATTATAAAAAGAGAAAAAAGTACAATGCCAATCCTTAATACTACTATAAATATTTTTTATACTGAAATAGGTGAGCTCAATGATTGAATTATATGAATTACGTCAGTTTGTGACATTCGCAGAAACAGGGACTTTATCGCAAGCAGCCGAAATATTACACTTATCCCAGCCTGCACTCAGCCGAAATATGAAAAAACTTGAAGATGATCTCGGAATAACTCTTTTTGAACGTAAAAAGAACCGGATCGAACTAAACAAAAATGGAGAATACGTGCTTGATATGGCAATAAATCTATTGAAAGATGCTGATGCTTTTATTTCAAAAGTCCGTGATTTTGACCGAAAGAACCGCACAATCTCTCTTGGTGTCTGTGCGCCTGCCCCAATATGGACACTTGCCCCACTTATCACCAATACTTATCCTCATATGTCTTTACAGACCGAAACGGCTCAAAAAGATCATCTCCTTGCGGGTCTTCACAATGATATTTACCAAATGATTGCTCTTCCCGAAAAACCTGCTGGAAACCAGTACTTTTGCAAAGCATGTGGACAGGAAACATTAATGTTCGCACTTCCAAAAGGTCACCAATATGCGAGGAGAAAAAAGCTTTCTTTTTCGGACATGAACGGGGAAAATATGCTCTTAATGCCAGATATCGGTTTCTGGTCTTTTGTTATGGACAAAATGCCAGACTCCCGCTTTTTGACGCAAAATGACCGATTCAGTTTTAATGAACTAATTCAGGCATCTTCGTTGCCATCTTTTGTCACGGATTTATCTGAAAAATATAGCCAAACACCTCCTGGTCGCATTTATGTTCCGATTTCAGACGATGAAGCAACTGTGACTTACTATTTTGTATGTAAGCATGAAAAGGAACGCGAATTTAGGGCTTTGATAAATTTACTATGATTATGAATCCTCAAAGCGTAACTTCTTTGGATTCATAACTCATTTCGTGCCTCCTGTCATAGAAATTCATTATTAAAATAGTTCTGAGCTGTATCTCTTATTTTCATAGGGCATTTAAGAAAAAATACCATAATTAAAAGGAAAGTGCAAAGATTTGGAACCCAGACACTGTCAGTTTCAGCAGTTCTTTGTCATACCCTACAAATATATTGGGAAGCGAATGCTTCCCACTCATTAACTTCTTGATAAACTTCTTATAAAAATTCCTCCCAAAACTCCTGTAACCCAGCAAATTTTAAGTCCGCATCCTTATCGAAATGTTCAAGAAAATCCCACACCTTTTGTGCATCTTCCGGATTTTTGTACGTTAGCTCCCACTGACTAATTACTTGACCATCCTTAATTTTCTTACTCACAATTCCCTGTTCTGTAAAGGCTGTAATCGTCCAAACTTTTTCCTTCTTTTCATCTTCTGATACCGAAGCACATTCCGTAGCCCCTTCCATTCTGTCAATTCCCACTTCCGTATCATTGACAAGCATTACTTCCTGGTACTTAGACATAGCCTTGCTTTCCAGTTCCTGTGCCGCTTTGGCGGTCCGAAGGATCACTTGATCCTCTGTTACCAGATTTTTAGTCCAATTTCTCTTGTCTGCAGCATCACCTTGAGTCTCATCATCGTAAGAGGTTCCACCTGCAAAGCCATTTGCCGCAACATTAAGTGCTGCCGAAGAAGCGGCTGTTGCCCTCATCTCAGGTGATGCCTTTAACGCAGCTTTTTTCGCTGCTTCATCTTGCTTTTCCTTAAGCTCTTTGAGTCGCTCTTTATAAGCTTCAATATACTTATCAATTTCTTCCAGCATATCTTCCCATTCATCTGAAGACATCTCACGCCAATCCTTGTCCTCTTTTAACTCTTTTGCTGTAATCTTATGTAACTCTTCAAACAGTTTTAGCAAATCAGAAGCACTGATACTCACTCCCGTAGTCTCATTTTCCAATATGGTTTGCGACTCTCCAAGTGCCTTGGTCCAATTCATTTTTTGGCTCTTAATGTGATCCAGTGAACCAAAATCCATTCCATCGGTTGGGGATATCACAAGCTTCATGGCATTCCAGCTTCCCCATTTGCTGTTAACCCCTTCCCCAATAGAATCTACATACTGACAATAGGCAAACATCTCTGCTGCTGTTGCATTCTTTGGGTCAAACTCTGATAGATTCACGTCTACGCATTCATCCTCATTTTCTGTAGCGATTTTTACGCGAATCATGATATCGTTACATCCTGGTTTCTTGACAAGTGATGCACTCATGCCATAGCCCATAGAGCCGGCATTGGCAAATCCCATTCCAAGTGAGGTTACTTGTTCCTCTTCTGTCTTGATGGTAACGTTTTTGCATCCGTAGTAAGGCGGTGCAAACACTGCATGACTTGAAGTTTCTCTTTGCTTGCACTGTTCTTCTGTGTTCTTTGGCTCCTTTTTCTCGAATAATCCTTGGCAATTGGAAACTGTTTTGCTTTGGCTTTTTGTTGCGGACACTTGGTAAATGTTCTTGCTACCAAAGCTTCCTAACCCTGCTATTGACATACTCTCTCCTTTCTGCAGTCAATCTGTCAGTCATGACTGCTCTGCTCCCTCGTTCTGAGTCCAAGCATTTTTTTGATACAATATTTATATCGAAACATTTCGTTTCTTTATAAATGCTCGATAAATGCTCGCTAACACCAAAAATAAGGAATACACTCTCAATGAGCATATTCCTTATATCT
>DBKX01000416.1:2602-9935 GCA_002297865.1 Lachnoclostridium sp. UBA739 | reverse complement strand
ATAGGAGTTCTACCTATTACATCCGTTGTTTCTTCACGAAGAGGTGTTGCTGTTTCCCCACTGTTGAATACTCGAACTGTTGCTCCACTAATCGGCCTATCCCTAAGAATACTGGTTACATCAACACGAAGTCTTCCTGTCTCCGATGGTAACTCCGGATTTTCTAACGGAATTGCTTCTTGATTCTCTTCCGTTACCGGCACAGCATTACTGCTATCATCTATTTGTGAGCTAGGAGGCGCCGTTTCCATAGTTTGAAGCTGCTCCTGACTATATAAAGCAGGACCAAGATATATGTTTTCAACTATCGTCTCATTTGGCTCTATGTCAACTTGATTTAATTCAGCACTTGCATAACCTTCTGCATCTACTACAATTCGATAAGTTGCATTAGTATCAGGTACATTGGTTGCTGCAAGTTCAATAACAGGCGTACGTCCTGCGGAATCAGTTTTTACCTCCCGGACAACATTCTCTTCTGCCCCTACTTTGTAAATGGTCACTTTTGCATCTTCAATCGGGGTTTGGTCATCTATTCTTCTAACCTGCACTCGTAATTTACCCGTTACAATTCTTCTAGGTTCTGAAGGAATCACTCCAGTTTGTGTATTGCTTCCTTCTCTCATCTCTGCCCTAGCAGGTCTTAACTCCACTGTACGCTCTGTTGTTTCTTCTGGCACAATATCCACGTTACTTACTGATTCACGATTGAACCCAGGTTTTTCTACAACAAACTGATATTGCTGATTAGGTGGTTCCATCTGGTCGGTTGGCGTCAGATTTTCAATAAATGCTCTCCCCATTCGATCCGTATTCTGCTCTGCAACGAAACCACCATCTGGGCTTGGATACGAAACCCTAACAGATGCATCTTCCACTGGTTTAAGTGTTTCGCTATGTTTTACTGAAACACTTAAACTTCCAGTTCTAGCTTGCCTAGAAGTCTCTTGTTCAGCAGGTGTAGATTCTGATCTATTTCCACTTCTGTTAATATTTTGCGGTTTTACAACAACTCTTCTACTCATATACTCCTCTTTCCAAAAAAGTCTATTACTATAACATATGAAAACTTTTTGTTTCTTGCTACATTAAGCCCAGAAAATTTTCTCTATAATTAGTCTCTAGGCCACTGGAATGGTGTTGTCATATGATCTAACGTATCGAACGTGTATCCTGCCTGTTTCAATTCGTCTATTATGGCAGGTAACATTTGCGCTGAAAGCTTACATGTCGAAGAATCATGCATTAAAATAACAGGCTTATTGTACTTCTTATAATCCTTCCGAATATTTTTCATAATGGAATAGGATGTTGGTCTTCCAACGGAATCTTCTGCACTGACATTCCAGTCATAATAAGTAAACCCTTCTGCCTCAAGTTTCGTAATAACCTCTTCCTCAATGTTGCTTAAGAAACGATTTGCGCTTCCCCATGGAAAACGGAAAATCTTAGGTTCAACACCAATGTTAGTTTTAATTGCATCATAAGCCTTTTGAAAATCATTTAAATAGGCATCTGCACTACAATATATCTGGTCGCATTCATGACAATATGTGTGAATTCCAATACAATTTCCATCTTTAACAGATTGCTTTAGTATTGATATCGTATCATCTGTAATCTGATTTCCAATCAGGAAAAAAGTAGCATTTACATTCTTTTCCTCCAAAACTTTCAGAATTTCCCTTGTAATCTCAGAAGGACCATCATCAAACGAAAGATAAGCAACCTTTTTCTTCTCATTTAGTACTAGATTTTCATTAATTGCTTCATTCTCTAGTACTTGTTGCGAATTGGTTTGTGCACTTTCCTTATCTGACAACCCAATGTTTTTGTAAAAAGAATATGTTTTTGTCTCATACACGTTCTGCTCTACTCGATAACAGATAAACAATGCAAACAAAAAAAATACTGCAACAACTATTTTTCTAGACATGCAGTCACCTTCATACACAATCTATTAAAATAATTATATGCAGTATTCTTTCATAATCATTCTTCTATTGAAAGAATCTTTAGCGATCTACTTCAAAACGTGCCATGGTTTTTAAACAGTTTACAAGGTTCATAAACTTATCATCCACATTTCCGTCTTCAATCGTAACATCAAGCGTAATGGCCATATCATGAAGCTGTTTGTCAGTAATATCATTTCTAAGACGGATCAAAATATTAAGTTTCTCTTTGTAAGTCTTTGCATCAAGAAAACGTTCTACCTCTTGATCCAACACATACGCTTCCTCACCTGGCTTTCTTTTTTCTTCCGATATTTTCTTTTCTTCGAAAACCATTTTATGTTCTGTGATTGTCTCTTTTAACTCTTCTCTCTCAACTTTCCTCTGAACACGCTCTAAGGATTCTACTGATACACAAGGACGATCAACGCGCTCAAATCGATATGTCTGTACGGCATCTGGATATTTTTCAAAATCCACTTTTGACATAAACATAGAAAGAGGCCTGGCATATATTCCAAAATCATCATACAACGCTTGATATATTACCATCTGTTCTCTTGTCTCTGTATGGGTAGCTACCGTAACAATCTGGTAGTATTTCATTTTAAAATGGCGATAAAATTCACCTGATTTCGGAATTTCTCTCTCTTTCATAATACTCCTTCAACTTTATCATAATCTCATTCACTTACATGTTATGATCTATTATAACACAACGTCGTTCTATTTTACTTCAACTGTCCAGCCTAATTCATCTTTGATTTTACCTAACTGGATACCTGTGATTGTATCGTATAATTTCTGACTGATTTCACCAATGTTGCCATCTTTGATTTGCATTACGTTGTCCTCAAATCTTAAATGTCCAACTGGTGAAATAACAGCAGCTGTACCACTTCCAAAACACTCTTCCAAAGCACCTGTTTTGGCAGCCTCTACTAATTCATCTACAGAAATTCTTCTTTCTTCTACTGGCAATCCCCAGTGTTTACATAATTCAATAACTGAATTTCTTGTAACACCTGGTAAAATACTTCCGTTTAGCATAGGAGTTACCACTGTCCCGTTAATCTTGAAGAAGATATTCATAGCTCCAACTTCTTCGATGTATTTTCTTTCTACACCGTCAAGCCATAATACCTGAGAATATCCTTCGTCATGAGCTTTTACCTGTGCAGCTAAAGAAGCGACATAGTTACCGCCTGTTTTCGCTTCACCGATACCACCTTTTACAGCTCTTACGTAGTCATCTTCGATCCAGATCTTAACTGGATTTAAACCTTCTGGATAATAAGCACCAACTGGACTGCAGATTATAATAAACTGATATGTGTCGGATGGACGTACACCTAAGAATGGGTCTGTCGCGATAATAAATGGTCTGATGTATAAGGATGTTCCTGGTTTTGTAGGAATCCATGCGTTATCTACTGCTACTAGTGCTTTAATTGCATCTACAAAATCTTCTTCCGGAATTTCAGGAATACAAATTCTTCGGTTTGTGTTTGTTGCTCTCTCAGCATTTTTGTTAGGACGGAATAACAAAACTCTTCCATCGTCTGTACGATATGCTTTTAAACCTTCGAACATTTCCTGTCCGTAATGAAATACCATTGCAGAAGGTTCTAACACGATTGGCTGATATTCTACAATTCTAGGGTCATGCCATCCTTTTCCAGTCTCATAATTCATAATAAACATATGGTCTGTGAAAATAGTTCCAAATTTTAATGGATTATCTTCTCCTGGAATTGGCTTTGGATTCTGTGTTTTCTCAATTCTGATATTTAACATTGATATCATCCTTTCTCTTTTTCCCACGGCTAATCCATCCAAGCTAACGTCACCTAACATTATTCCATTGGGTTTATCACCAGTTACGCTTAAAATGTAGTAGTCATTTTTTTATATGATAAACTCCACGTCTAATTTTTTCAAGTATTTTTACCATATTTTATAAGATCGTTAAGGGATTTTTGTTTTGATATTTACAAAAATAATACTCTAAGTCGTAATAAGTTTCTTCTTCCGATATTCCAACTAACTGCCACTCATTGGCTGTATCAAGATTTGGACAATAACGATCGGCTTGATATGCATAATCGATTTTAGTAATATATGCTTCTTCGCAATATTCATGTAGTTGTTCATATATATTTTGTCCACCTATGACAAATATTTCTTTCTCTTTGTAATCTTTTAGCATCTCAAAAAGTTCCTCAACGGAATGCGCCACTTCAAATCCTTTTGCCTGAAAATCGAATGCTTTTGTTAAGATTATGTTGACTCTATTTTCAAGTGGTCTTTTTCCTGGAAGACTTTCATATGTCTTTCTTCCCATTACCACAACCTGATGTTCTGTTAATTGTTTAAAATAACGTTTATCTGATGGGATATTTACAAGCAACTGATTATTAAGTCCAATTCCCCAATTATTATCTACTGCTGCTATTAACTTCATATTATTCCTCCGTAAACATAATTCTTCTGTATTATACAATTTTCTAGATTCATCTGTAAAGAAAATCAGCCTGTTTTTAACAGGTATTGTTTTACAGGTATCAATTTTGCACCAGAACAAATACTAATTTTATGAAAGAAAATTTATTTAAAAAATTTCTATTTTGCGGGTTCTTTGGCTGGTGTCTAGAGTGTTTCTGGACAGGACTTGGAAGCATAAGCAAGATAAAAAAAGATCGAACACTTACATGCAATACTTCTCTTTGGATGTTTCCTATCTATGGCATGGCAGCATTTATTGAGCCGATTAGCAGAAAACTAAAATCTCAAAACGCTTTTGTGCGAGGAGGTGTGTATTCGTTCCTAATCATTACGTTTGAACTATTGTCTGGAGAACTACTAAAAAAATTCAAAGCGTGTCCATGGGATTATAGTGACAGAAGATTCAATTTAGATGGAGTCATTCGATTTGATTACCTTCCGGTGTGGTTTGTAGTAGGTCTGCTTTATGAAAAAATGTTAAATAGAAATTAATAGGTGCCGACTTCACATAAGCCGGCGTCTGTTTTTCTATTTAAAAATTCATTCCATTCCATCCCCACGTATCAATTTCTTGATAGCGAATGTAAATTTTATCTTTCGGAGTTCCTGTCACTTCATTGTAAATGTTACAAATTTCACTGGTCAATGCATCATAAGCTGACTTTTCTGCACTGCCAAAAATACTTACCTCTACAAATATAATTTTTGGTGATGCTTCTCCTTTAAAATACAACTTATATTCGTCTTCAAATCCTACCATAAGCCACGCTTCACTTTTGCCTGGAATTAGAGAAATTGCTTTTCCTAACTTTGTTTTAATCTCTTCCTGCTCCTGACTGGATAATTTGAATGATACTTTTGAATTAATAAATGGCATTTTTCTTCTCTCCTTTTTGTGTCTTTTTCATATATACGGTTATTATTTTACCAAACTATTCCTAGTATGACCAGTTTATCTTTGGATTATCTAATGCAAAAGAAACTGTCATTTGCTATAATAGCTTTTGATAAGAATTTATTCTGAAAGGCTAAAATAAAATGAAATTAGAATATATTATATTTATTACTCCAAATAAACTAAACGATCTTTCATGCCAGCTCATGCACAATCTAGACATGATGGAAATTCATTCTTTATGGAATCCAAAAGAAGAAGATGTGCATTCTATTCCTTCTGAAACTGCCTTAGTGGTAAGTGATACGGAACTCGGAACACAATTTGCAGCCCATCACCATTTTCCATACATTTTAAAGTGGGATGAGACGAATCCCATTTCTCCAGTTCCAAAGCCTGTCTGCTATTTCGACCAGATAGAAACTTTAACTTGTGAATACCTGTCAAACCAGTGGAAACGCGCACATCATTTGCCTATTACCGTTACAGCGACCAAACGTTTGATATTAAAAGAGCTTACATTAGAAGACTTTGAAACGCTCTATACGATACGTGATACGGAAACAATGCGTTCTTCTCTTCCAGCTCAGGACACCTTGGAAAATGAATTAGAAAAGCACAAACACTATATTACGTATCAATATGAATTTTTTGATTACGGTCTATGGGGTGTATACCTTAAGGACGGCACATTAATTGGACAGGCAGGCATTCAGAATCAGGAATATCACAATCAGACTATTCTAGAATTATCCTATTTAATCGCACCTGAATACCAAAAGAAAGGATATGCCACAGAAGCAGTTCTGGCAATTTACGATTATGTAGTATCTAACTTAAAGCAAGAACGCTTGCTCGCTATTATTGCCAAAAACAATTTGCCATCTATTAAAACTGCTATGAACCTTGGAATGAAACGATGTGAAGAAGTAGAACATTTGGGATTCTCCTGTAACTACTATATCATAGATGATATCAGAGATTTTGTAGTTCGCTATCATAGTGAACAAAAACGTGTAAATGCTGCAAAATCAGCTTTTCGCAGTGCTATGAAGCATCCGGTACAAGAAGTTTATTCTAAATACAAAAAAAAGTTTAAATAATAAGACAAAAAAAGCTGCACGACTGATTCAAAATCATTGCAGCTTTTTCTTCTATGGATCAATTATTTTGCTGGAGAAGCTGTTGTTGTAGCAGCATCACCTGCAGCACCATTCGTTGTTCCGTTTGTTGTTCCGTTTACTGTACCATTTGTTGTTCCATTTGTTGTTCCATTTGTTGCACCATCTGTTGCTGCTCCATTACCTGTTGTTCCGTTAACAGCGTCATCTACTGCATTACCTAAATCATCTACTGCATCTTCAACTGCGTCACCTGCATCATCAATAGCATCTGCTACACCATCATTATCAGTATCTGCTGTTGCTCCGTCATTTGCTGTTCCATTTTCTGTACCATTAGTAGTACCGTTTTCTGTGTTAGTTCCATCATTTGTGTTACCATTATTGGAGCAAGCTGTTATTGACAACAGACCAAAACAGCACACTGCAACTAACAAACATATTTTCTTTCTCATGAAATACGCCTCCTATAAAGTAAAAATTCATTTTACGGAGTTAGTATGTCTCGAAAAAAAAAATATATACAAATTTTCTCACTTTTTGTTTTTCTCTTTGTATTCTACTTCAGGCATAAATTCTCGAAAACGGTTTGGCATCATATTTAATTGCAATTTTTCATTGGTTCTCTCTCGAATTGCAATAGAATCCACAAAATGCTTCCATAGATTCAAAAACTCATCCTCTTCTTCTAACTGATTCATATCCTTTTCCAGATTAATCTCATATTTTTCCAAAACAAACCACCGTCCATAGGCTTTATGAACCGCTGCCTTTTTCCTTCCCTCATCATAGATAAGCCAATTTTCACCTGGCAGTCGATCTGCAAAATGATCCGCAATGAAAAAAATAATATCATT
>DBKX01000416.1:0-2563 GCA_002297865.1 Lachnoclostridium sp. UBA739 | reverse complement strand
TGATTTCCCATTTTTACAAAACGTAAAAATCCCTCATAATGAAATAATTCATTTTTTGTATTCAATTCCATCTTATAAAGATGACTTACATAAGGATTTGACAAATACTCCATAACCCCTTTACCCATGGCAAAACCTAGAATTAAAAAACGATATATGACATCTGCTTTTTCCTTATCCTGTGAAATCGATGCATGATACACTGTAATATAAGCATCATTAGATATCTTCTGCCGAATGGAACGTTTTACCTTCTCAGCCTTCTCCCAATCAGGCTCTACATAAATCATTTTCGTGAAAAACTCATAATTTTCTGGCTCTTCTACAAGAATTCTGTTATTTTCATGACCATATCTTGACGCCCATGCATCATAAATACCTGTAAAAATACCCGTAGTAGAATTCTCACATATATACAAATGTTTTTCTTTCATCGGCCACCTCTACCTTAGATTCTGATTCGCGCTTGTAAATTTTGCATCATCAAACAGTGATATCTGCTCATACAACCCACTTCCGCCAATACCCGCTGGAAGTTTTTCTTTCACATCAAGCATATGGCTTAGTATATAGTCTTCTTCTATCTTAACAGGATACATTGTCTTACCCTTACAAGTAATAAAATATAAAGCCCTCTTTAAAACCACGCCCATTTTCTTTAAATCTGAAAAATCCAGATTGGTATACCTTCTTGCATGAACAATTCTCTGGGCTGATTTCACACCAATACCAGGGACGCGAAGAAGCAGGGAATATGGTGCCTTATTCACTTCCAAAGGAAATGTTTCAAGATGATTCATGGCCCAATTACACTTTGGATCTAACAGCATATTGAAATTCGGCTTATCCTTTGTCAATAATTCACTTGCCTGAAAGCCATAAAAACGCAACAACCAGTCAGCCTGATACAAACGATGCTCTCGTAGCAATGGTGGTCCGTCTTGTAATACAGGCAGATTCGAATCCTGTGTTGTATTTACAAAAGCAGAATAAAAAACTCTCTTTAATTCAAACTTTTTGTATAAGCTATCAACCACATTCAAAATCTCATAATCTGTCTCTTTGGTTGCGCCAATAATCATCTGTGTACTTTGTCCCGCTGGCACAAACAGGCTTTTTTTCTCTCTCCTGCGAACTGGCATACGAGAACTGGAATTCATAACAGACAACGAGTTAGAAATTGCCTCTGGTTCTTGTTCTGACATACCTGGAAGCATTATAGAGCTTTTTGCCTGTTCAATCTGCTTCGGTTCATTCTTTCTATACTTATTCTCCTGAATTCCTAGCTGTATCTGCTTCATAGGAGTTAATATCGTTTTCCGGTTCTTATGAGGTGCAAGGGTCTTTAAGCCCTCCGAAGTTGGTAATTCCAGATTAATACTCATTCGGTCAGCTAAATGACCTAGTTCTTTAATTAAATCAGGACTTGCTCCAGGAATTGCTTTCACATGAATGTATCCATTAAAATGGTACTGATTACGCAATAAAGAAATTGCCTGAATTAGCTGCTCCATGGTGTAGTTAGGATTTTTCATGATACCAGAGCTTAAGAATAATCCTTCAATATAATTTCTTCGATAAAACTCAATGGTCAGTTTGGCTACCTCTTCTGGCGTAAAACTTGTTCGAACCACATCTCTGGAAGAACGGTTTACACAATATTTGCAATCGAATATACACTCATTGGTAAACAAAATTTTTAATAAAGAGATGCATCTTCCATCCGCAGAAAAACAGTGGCAAATACCTCTCGACACTGTATTCCCAATCCCGTCTGCTTTTCCTTTCCGATTGACTCCGCTTGATGTACATGCTACATCGTACTTCGCTGCATCTGAAAGAATCTCTAATTTATCCGTTAAATTTAAATCATTCTGAATAATCATAATCCACCTCAATCGAATATATGTTCTATATTATCACAGAACATATATTCTTTCAAGGTCATAGATCCATTTTTACCTTTTTCTCTCCAATAATTAAAGAAATCAAAATCCATATAGCAGATGTGCATAAGATCATACCCTCATTTAAGATGAATGCCTGATAGTCATGAAAATCCATCCCTTCTGCTTTGCTCCATGCATTATTCACTTTCACATATAAAAAAGTCGGAAGATATTTTGTAAACAGAACAACCTTATCTGGCAAGAAATCCTGTTTTACAAAAACACCGCATAAAAATGTAATTCCCAAAGAAATTAACTGACCAATAGAATCAATATTCTTTATTGATTTTATCAGCATTCCAATAAAAGAGGATATCGCTACGCAATAAATAGCATAGTTTAATTCATTTATGATTACCATAATTACTGACTTGTCATGAATGCCTATCCCAACGATCATACTTACTAATAGCCCCATAAAAAGTGCTAAGAAGAGCCCAACCAGAATACAAACAAATATTGCATTTCGAAAAATTGCATTTCCTGCAACTGGTGCTATTCTGTTGTGCTTTTCAATCTCATCTCTTCTTAAATAATAAATAGCAGAAACCGTATAAAGCAGTATGATACTAAGCAATATATACGCCATATAGTTCTGACATGAAGCAAATTGC
>DBKX01000278.1 GCA_002297865.1 Lachnoclostridium sp. UBA739 | reverse complement strand
TAAATAAGTCTTTCTTTAATAGCAAACGAGCTAGTTCGTAAGGATTTCTCCCATTCAAACTAGCTCGCGCTGTACTATTTATGTGATTCAGTAACAGAGTCATATTGTCCTGAGTGTAGCCCGCTAATGATTTTCTCTTCAGTATTACTTTACGAATATATTCATGATTCTTCTTAAGCTTTCCTTTCTGCCAGCTAGCAAGTGGATTACAGTAAAACACCCTGCTTCTCTGAATTTCCGTTCCATTATACTCAATTCCGATAGCATTTTTGAATTCTGAGCCGTTGCCTGTAAGATTGAACGACTAATTTCTACAAAAGGGCTAAACGGGAACTTTGGATTTCATTCAACCAACCCCCAAAACATCTCCGTCCAATTAGACGGAGGTGCCACCGAGTGACAATGAGATTTTTTTCTCCTCTCCTGTCTCTATTTCTTCAATTCGTCTACAACCTGCTCGAACTTCATAAAATGAGACGCTTTTACTAATATAGTATCGCCCTCTTCTACAAGTTGATGGATTTTTTCTAACAACAATTCTCTCGTTTCAAAATACAGAATCTTTGTGCGAGAAGCTTTTACAGATTCTGCACCATTCTTCATGTCTTTACATAACGTTCCAACACAGATTAATAAATCAATATTATGCTTCGCAGCATACTCTCCGACTTCATAGTGAAGCTTTCTTTCATCTTCACCAAGCTCACCCATATCACCCAAAACAGCAACGGTACGTCCACTTGCCTTAGCTAAAACGTCTAGTGAAGAACGCATGGAAATTGGGTTGGCATTATAGCAGTCATCAATTACTAACATATTATTTACTTTTAGAAGGTTATTACGTCCACCTGTTGGTTTCAACGCTTCAATTCCTGCTTTAATCTCCTCCATAGTAAGACCTAATTCTAAACCAACCTGGGCACCTGCCAAAGCATTGTAAACCATATGCATACCTGGAATCGGAATCCATACATTAATTTTCTCCTCATCGGTACAGATATCACAGACAATTCCTTCTAATCCCTTATCTTCAAGGTTCATTGCATAAATATCATTGCTCTCATCTAATCCGTAAAACTTTGGATTCAAGGTTTCACGCTCATGTAGTGTAACTAACTTATCATCATCGCCATTTAACACTGCAACGCAGGAATCCTTGGCAAAATCAAAGATTTCAGATTTCGCCTGTAAAATGCCATCACGGGATTTCAGATTTTCAAGATGACATAAACCAATATTGGTCATAACAGCTATATCAGGGCGAACCATTTTACTCAAACGGTGCATTTCACCAAAATCGCTGATTCCCATCTCAAGTACAGCAACCTGATGCTCTTCTCGAATACCGAAAATAGTAAGTGGCACTCCGATTTCATTGTTAAAGTTTCCTTGTGTTTTTTGTACCGAATATTTCTGTTCCAATACAGAAGCAATCATTTCTTTCGTGCTGGTCTTTCCAACACTTCCTGTGATTCCAACAACTTTAATATTCAACGACTGGCGATAATACTCCGCAATATCCTTAATTGCCTGCTGGCAGGATTTCACTTTAATATAAGGTCCATTAACATGTTCTGGTGCTTCTTCTACTAAACAGCAAATTGCTCCTTTTTCATAAGCACCTTCCACAAATGTATGACCATCTACTCGTTCTCCTTTTATGGCAACGAATAGATTCCCTTGTTCTATCTTTCTGCTATCAATGGTAATTCCATTGACACAGTTCTTCTTTTCTTCCTCAGAGCCAATATAAACACCATTACATGACTTGGCAATCTGGTCAAGTGACATATTCTTCATACAAACCTCCGGTTTTCTATATCCTCTTATTTGCTATATTTTGCATCCGAAACTTTCAAGATCAATTCACAAAGCTGTTCAAAGTTATAACCGATTACTGCTGCTTCTTGTGGTAATAGACTTGTTGGAGTCATACCAGGCAATGTATTGGCCTCTAAACAGTACATTTTATTATCTTTTCCCATCATAAAGTCAATTCTTGCATAAGATTCAATACCTAACGCTTCATATGCTAATTCTGCATACTTCTGCATTTCCTTGGTTTGTTCTTCTGTTAATACCGCTGGGCAAGTTTCAATGGCACTTCCAGCCTGATATTTGTTTTTATAGTCATAGAAACCTTGAATTGGAGCAATTTCAATAATTGGTAATGCTTTTCCTTCGATTACACCAATTGAGAACTCACGTCCTTCAATAAACTGTTCTACTACAACTTCATTTTCAAATGCAAATGCATCTTCTAATGCTTTCTTAAATTCTTCTTCGTTCTGTGCAATAGACACACCCACACTAGAACCGCCACAACATGGTTTTACGATACAAGGGTATACATTCCATGTAGAAGCATCACTTTCTTTTGTCATAGTAGTTCCTGCTGCCACTGGAACCTTTGCTGTCTGGAAGAATTTACGTGAAATTCCTTTATCCATTGCTAATGCACTGCTNNGCTTAGATAACCTGTTCCTGTGTATTTGATTCCCATTAAATCAAAGGTTGCCTGAATTCTTCCATCTTCACCGTTAGAACCGTGTAATGCCATAAATACCATGTCTGCCATCTGACATACTTCGATTACATGTGCTCCAAAAATGTTATTGGATTTATCTTTACGCATTGCTTTTACCTGTTCAATGTCTGGATTCTCTGCGCTGATTCCATTTATATTTTTCATCCAGTTGTAATCCATTGTAAAAATATCAGCTGGAATCGTTTCCATCTCTTCCATTCCCATGAATAAATCTACTAAAATAACGTTATGTCCGTTACTTTTTAATGCCTCATATACTTTTGTTCCTGTGATTAGGGATACGTCTCTTTCTGTACTTGTTCCCCCTGCTAAAACTACGATATTCATAGTATGCCTCCTAGTATTACAATTCGTTTTTTGAATGAAATATCATGATTATGTTATTTCTATATAATATGAAAATGCGTATATAAATACTACATTTCGTACTTGCTAATTGAAAATGCACTACTTTCAAATCTATTCGTTCGCTAAATTCACATTATAGCACAACAGGAATTAAAATACCATATAGATTAAGTAAAGTTTTTAGGTAGTTTTCCCACTTGCTAATATTTCAGACTTCAATTCTAAAAAATTATTTTGATACAATTTTTTCTTCTTCGCTTGCATCTATTTCGTTAAGAAACACATTCAAAAGAAATGCTACACTTTCCATTTTATAGAGTTTATATTGTATGAATTCCAAATCAATGCTTCCCAAAGCGGATACTTTCTGTTCCCCCTCTAGAAACGCATTATTTAATAATCCATACGTGTCAATCCTTGCTACTTCAAAATAAGGATCTCCCCATTCTGCCTTTTCTGCATCTAGAATAACTCTCACTTGATGATTCCATAGGAAGTTATGATATCTAACATCTAAGAAGATTGTTTATCCCAGCCACAAGGAGTTCGATATCTCGATTCACATTTTCTCTATCCTGCTTTGAAAAATTATAAATTAGCATGCCTAATGACTCTCCCTCAATATATTCATACAGCTCGAATGCTCCAGAAATGATTGGATTTTAACAATCGTGAGATCCACAGCTTATTTCCTGTTATACGATTCTATGTAAAGCTAAATAATTGGTATACAAATCTACGCAATATTTCATTCTATCCTTAGGTACAATCGTTTCCAATATCTCGATAAATAAATCTACGATATAGTTTGAATAATACTCCTTCTTTTTCAAATACTTTCCTTCTGCATTTATGGTCTCTTCCAAAAAATGAAATAAAGCCTGCGTCCGCTTTCCATCATCATTTAATGCAAACTGATTGATATGATCCATAATGAATCTTCTCTCGTCCTTTGAATAGTCACCAAAATCAATACTTGGTTCAAACT
Source organism: Lachnoclostridium sp. UBA739 (assembly GCA_002297865.1). The sequence continues at coordinate 2,708 of DBKX01000278.1, read as the reverse complement.
CAGCTGTTGCAAGATTGTATTGCATTCTTAAATCATGTCCTGTATCTTTCCCCATAACTCCTTGTGGTTGTAAAATAATATGAGCTTTGTCGTTACTTAAATATTTATCTCTTAGTTCTTTATAATCCGAGCACATTTTTTTGCATTTTGTTTTCTGGCAATCCTTTTTACTCTCAAACTGTTTCCGTTCTGCTTCAATATACTCTTTTCTATTCTTTTCACCTATTCTTTTAAACGAGATATTGCACTTAGAACAGGCAAGACCAATGTTGGGAACACACTTAGCTAGTATGGAATCTTCATCTTCCTTTTCGATTGCGTGTTCTAAGTGTCCCTCCGTAATACCTCGGTCATTCTTTAAGTTTGTATAACAATACATACAGTGTTTTTCACTAGTCGCTTCTAATAAATCATTCAGATTATCATGAGCTGCTTTCGGACTTTTATAACTATATTCCTTATTAGAATCGTACTGTGGTCTAAAATCTGGTAACGTCAAATAAGTTTTATCTGTTGGCATAAACTAACTCACCCTTCTATTTGTTTTAGCATAAGTTTCTGTGTTAATGTTAACTCTTTCTTTTTTAACTGACATAACGCCTCGTCATCTTCTGCTTTCCACACGCCTGACATTTTATTGTTTAATAAATTACGAATTAAGATATCATTTCTTTTCTTAGGTGTTAACTCATTATCTGTATAAGATGTTAAATTGAATAAGGAATTAGCATAGGAAACACTATTATAATCCCCTGAATCCAAACGTTCCCATGTATCTCCTGATAGCACGATCAAATTGCAATTTTCCATACTTGCAACCAAATCTGCGGAATGTGTAGTAACTAGAAATCTGATATTGGGAAATGTATTTACAAGAAATTGAAAGAATGCTGCATTGGTTTTTGGATGCAGATACTCATCTATTTCATCTATAATAACGGTTCTATCTTCTATCACATTTGTATAAGTATCAAAAAATAGTAATTCCAGCAAAATTCGTATTACAGCTTGATAGCCATTGGATAAAGCCATCTCTTCTTCGTTAATATATGAATTCTTAAATATTTCCTGTTTTATGATCAATTCTATATTCCAAAACTTTTTCAATAGTCTGTTTAATGATTCAGCAAAATACGGATATATCTCCCCAATGTGATTAGTCGCTTGTCCATTCCAGAAAAATGTATCTCTTAAATTATAATTTTCTTCACGAATACGATTTTCGTTAATCTTTTCAGAATAGCCTAACTTGACGTTATCCATTTCTTTTAATGATGCCTCATTAACATTGAAACCTCTATTAACAGAATCTATGAAATAGTACTCATTACTATTGCACTGTTCCATGACCATTTTCAAAATCTGCGATTTTCCACTTGCATTTTCACCAATCATGATAGTATTTTTATAGGGTAGTTCCTTTTTTAAAAATGTTTCCGTGATTGACTCAATCATTTTTTGATAAGAACTCATAAATTTCACCCCATCTTTTAATCATTTTACCACGCTGTGCGGTTCCTTGATCTAATGTATCTAAAACTCTATTCTTTATTGCATTATATGTTTCAAGAGATATCTTTTTACTAACACTAGTCTTTTCCATTACAACAAATATTCCTTCAAAAACTGGTAAAGATTCAATTTTTTTATCAAAATCAAACATATCAATAAAGTTTTCTATACTAGTTCTATATTCTCTCACTTGTTGCTCGTCGAATTCCATTGAGATAGCCGAAAACTCGTCTAAAAATTTCTGCAACTTTCCAGAGTATTTTTCAATATTGAACTTACTATTCTCAAATTTACAGTAATATTTATAAGCACATAATTTTAATAAGCATTCCATATCTTTCTCTTTATTATCTATTTGATTTCCATATAAGCTCCTCCACTTAGAATTATGTGTATTGCTCCCTTTCAGCATATTATAAAATTTACCTGCAAAAATTCCATTTCGTATTTCCTGTGGTTCTAGTTTTGTACCTCCAGCGTTCAAATTGGCAAAAATTCTATGAATGGCATCTTCTATCCCATCGTCTGAACTTACTTTTATTTCTATAATTGAAATTGTTGTATAATCCACCTTTTTTCTAATCTTAGCTGGCAAAGAGCTATAAGAAATATCATACTCCTTGTCATTATGTTCCATTGTAAATGTAATATTTTTTAATGGTATCGTATTCGATAATGCGGATTCAAAATTGTCATAATTATCAATATCAATTAACCTATAATCAAAGCAGCTTTTATTCTCCTTGCAGAAAAACTTTCCGATATAATATAAAAATAGGCTAATTACTCTTTGCTGTCCGTCTAAAATCTCCAAATCCCCAGTCCTTATATTTCTCCATACATAGATTGGTGGAATCGGCAATCCTCTAACAAGCGATACAGCAAGTTCCTGAACTTGTTCCCATTTCCACTTAAATTTTCTTTGGTACTCAGGAATTATATATAAATAATCATTCACACCCTCAACTAATGTTCTAAAACCAATATCTGTTTTATATTGATCAATACTTATATTACTATAGATATCTTCAATATTATTTCTCACTATAAAATACCTCCAACTTTACACTTACCATATTTCTTTATTATATAATAAACATAACATAACTACAAGAAAAAACGGGGGTGTCGCACTAAGTAATTAGTGCGATGTTCCTTTTTGGTACAAAAAAAAGCTCTATAATAAATGTTGGGGT
>DBKX01000218.1:3948-6405 GCA_002297865.1 Lachnoclostridium sp. UBA739 | reverse complement strand
CCCAACACTTGACATAGAGCCACAAAACAAAGTGCATTCTTCCCTAAATTCCTAGGGAGAATGCACTTTGCTATTTATTATATATCCTATTTTATATCTCAAATAGATGAGACTGCTCCTTTAAAGTTGCTGACAACTGAACCAACGAAACAGTTTCTTCTTTACATTGAATAATACTTTCTTTTAATTCGTTGATAGAGGAAGTTGTTTCTTCGGTTCGTACTGCATTTTCTTTTGCCAGTTCTGCTAAATTTTCTACAGACTGTGCTATTCCTTCTACTAAGTCACTAAGTGTAAGCATCTTTTGATCAATCGTCCCTGCCGCTTCTGCGACTTCTACAATTTCTTGATTCAAATTTAAGAACATCTTTTTCGTTAATGCCAGCCTATCATTTTGTGTATCCACATTCTTTGTAACCTGTTCCATTGTTTCCACGCTAGTATTAGAATTTTGAATTAAGTCATTGATAATATCTGCGATTCTAACAACTGATTGACGAGACTGTTCAGAAAGATTTCGAATTTCATCCGCTACTACAGCAAATCCTCTTCCCTCATCTCCTGCACGGGCGGCTTCTATGGATGCATTCAGTGATAATAAATTGGTCTGTTCTGCAATACTCGCTATTAATCCTGTAACTTCCTGAATTGCCAATACTGACTGATGTGTTGTATTAGTCTGCTTATGAACCGTTTCAACCGATGTCTTAGTCTGTAGTGAAATTTCTTCTAAATCGGTTAATGTTCGTTCGGCTGTATCGCTGTACTCTTTCATTCTCATACAGTTCTTGTTTAATCCTTGCGTATTATCTATGGTATTCTTTATAGCACCTTTCATACTTGTTACTTTAGTATCCACACTCACTGTTTCATCTGCCTGGGTTATCGCACTTTTTGCTACATCTTCTACCGTAAGGTTTATCTCCTTCATGTTTTCACCCATAAGAGCCAATGTGTTATTAAAAACTTCTGTTCCCTCATTCAGCCTTTTTGAAACATCCATATTATGTAGTATCATGCTTTTTAAGGAATCAATCAATTTATATACAGACTTTGAAATCTTTCCAATTTCATCATTCCTTTTTAGCAGCTTTTCTTTTATAATAAATGTCAATTTATTATTTGCAACACCATCTAAGCCTTCAATTGCCTGCAAAAGTCCATTCATCAGTCTTCTTGTAAATACAATTGCAATCAGCATTGCCACTAACAGAATACAGGCTACAATAACTGCTAGCTGCATTACATTCTTGTTTACCTGGTTGTCTACTTCTGTTTTTACCTTACCAGTAAATACAATTCCAACAACTTCATCATTCTGCTGTTTTAATGGTATGTAATAACCACAATATTTTGAATTAGCAATCTTCATATCTGAATTAAAGTACTCTTCTCCGTGCAGTACTTTTTCTGCAATATTATCTGATAAACTTGTTCCAATAATTCGATTTTCGTTATCATCAAGCAAAGTTGTCAATACTCTAATATTTTTCCAGAATATAGTTACATTCACATCTGTCTGGCTTTTTATCTTGTCTATTAACTCGTAATTTTCCGTCAATTCTTTCTCACCTTTTTGAAATCTCCCAGCTTCATACGAGTAATTTCCTTCTGCAAAGAGGTCATACTGATCCGACACATTATAAGCAAGTGACCTAAGTTCTTGTGAAATCAAGGCATATGCCATATCCTTTTGTCTATTATAATAAATTCCGGTTGAAACTAGTCCAAAAAGCGTTAATGGTAATACAACTAAGACCATTATTTTGACTGTAATATTAATGCCTCTTCTCGGTTTCATACACACATCCTCCCTTTTCATATTTACATCTATTATAACATTTATGATATAATACTACAACATATTATATTATGTTATTTTATTTTCCCTATTTTTCAAAAAAGTACAACTTTTTAGATTGATGCACTCAAAAAAAACTTGCTGCCAGATGTTACCCAACAGCAAGTTTTTCAAAAATATCAATATTTATTATTCAATAGTACTAACAATAACGCCATCATAGATAACTTGGCAGCTTCCAGCTTCAAAATTGCTGTATGCAGACCAGTCAGCTTGATTAAAACGTACACCTAATGTTAATTTACCATTTTTGATAACAGTATCTGTGTTAAATGCGATATCTACATATCCGTTACCGAATGTTGCATTTACATCTTCACTAATACTTAAATAGTAAGGTGCTTCACTTAGTTGAAGTCCTGCACTATCACACCAGAATTTCTGTTCTTTGTTTCCATCTTTCTTGTAGTTATAACGAATTACTAATTTAGATAAGTCAACAGAAGTTCCTTCTTTCGCAGTAATGTTATAAGTCTGTGAAACACCACCTCCAATTGTTGTTGCAACTTTTACGTCTGGAGCACTTGGATCTTCTGATACAACTGGCTCTTTACTTGGCTCTACGCTTGGTGCAACACTTGGCTCAATACTTGGTT
>DBKX01000218.1:0-3836 GCA_002297865.1 Lachnoclostridium sp. UBA739 | reverse complement strand
CAATACTTGGTTCTACACTTGGCTCAATACTTGGTTCTACACTTGGTTCTACAACTGCTCCTACAGATGAGTCAACGGATTTTACTTTACCTGTGATTTTGCTGCCGTCTGATGTAATTGTATAAGTTACAACTGTTCCATCATAGAATCTGAAGATTAAATCAAGTGTTTTGCTTCCTACTACTTTTAAATAGTTAGGTAACATTTTGATTTCATTTGTAGTATAATCAGCAGTCCACTCTGAGTCATACTCTAAGAACTCCCACCATGTATTGTTAGATACCCAGTTATAAGGGCCTGTCTGAGAAGTAGCTTTTTCTGCAATTGCTCCGTTAAATTCTACTGGAATATTGAATTTTTCTGTTGTTCCTGTAGCATCCTTTAATACTGGAGTATTATAGTAAATGATATGTTGTTCCCAATCAGCACCTGAACTGAATTTCATTGTTAAGGTTGCTTTCTTACCGTAGTCACCGTTGATGAGAGATGCAATATAGCTTCCTTTTAATGTAACAGTGTTGTTTGCGTATGTATAATCAACACCTTCTGTTAATGCTGTTTCGCCGTCATAAATACCTTCAAATGTGTTACCATTTAAAGTTAAAGGAATCTTAACATCTGCTGTCTTTGTATTATCGTTTACGTAGATAGTATCAAGACCTGTTGCATAAGAAGAACGTCCTTTCATAGAAGCTTCGATCATGTTACCATATGTTGGGTTTTTCCATTCATATTTATAACGATCCATGTGCTGTCCGTTATCCCATAACATTAAGCAGATACCTTTTTGTTTTGCATAGTAATTGATATATTCTAAGTATTTTAATGTTTCACCATTCTCTAAACCGTAGTCTGATTTATCAAATCCTAATAAGCCATATTCGCCAACTACAACTCCGATTCCCTTTGCAACAAGGTTTTGGTATGCAATATCAAATGCTTCATCTACAGAATTTCTTGGTGTAATATCTTTTCCATTTGTCTGCCATAATACTTCGTCAAATCTTGTTTTTCCTAAGTTTGCACTGTATACCCACTGGCTGTAATAATGGAATGTTGCAATAATATTTTCATCATTCAAACTTAAGATATAATCTGCAAGTCCTTTACACATTTCTGCACTGGCATTGTCTACATAAGTAGGAAATACTAACATACGCGTTGCATTGTTTCCACCTGAATTTCTTGCAATATCATATAATGTCTGATTTATTTCATTTGTATGTTTTATACCTGTTGCAACGCCCCAGTCTGTACTTGCATCGTTGAAGTTCTGTTCGTTGATAGATTCGAACATCAAATGGTCATCATAATCTTTGAATGTTTCACATAACTGTTTCCAGATGGCAACATACTGTTTGTAAGCAATGTTGTATTCATCTTTCATCCAATTCATCATCCAGTATGAGTGATCATGGTGAAGGTTAATCATTACATAAAATCCTTCTTCTAAGGCCCAATCTACTACCTGTACATATCTTCCTAAGAAGTCTTCGTTGATTTTATAAGTATCTTTGTCACAACGTCCCATTACAGTAAATGGAAGACGGATGCTGTCATAACCTCTTTCACGAATTTCATGAATCAGTTCACGAGTTACTCTTGGATTTCCCCATGATGTTTCACCAGTATCTTGCGAATAATCTGTGTTAAAACTGTCAAATGTGTTACCTAAATTCCATCCACTTCCCATTGCTTCCACATAAAGCTGGGATTTTGTTTTTGCTGCTGCTTTTACAGTTGTTTTGGTTCCTGCATTAGTATTCACTGTAGTGATAACCATTAACAGACAGAGCAAAAGAGCCGTTATTTTTCTTTTCATCTCTCCACTTTCCTTTCTCTTTTTTAATATTGTTTTCCTAATTTCTTAATAGCAAATATATTTTACCATTGTAGAATTTTCTATTCAATTCATTTTGCGTGAAATAGGTGATTTATATACCTAAGATGCAGTCATTTTTTTTGCTCTCAAAAATGTAAAAAAAAGGCGGTCAAAATACCTAAATTATTATAGTATTTTTACCGCAACTTTTCGATTATTAATGATTATTGAAATTGAAAGAATTCTTCCGTCAAATCCTGAGGAGTATAAGAGACGATGATATAATCCAAATTTTTAATAGAATTTGTGTAATCTAATATACTTTTTTCATAATATCTAGTATCCACTAAATACACATCCGAACAGACCGTAGACAAAAAGGATGCCAGCGGAAGCATAAACGAATCCTTTACAAGCATTATTTTTGGTCCCTTTACCTTCTTATTCTGAATATGTGCAATTCCTTGATTTCCATACAGATAACCAGCATATTTATCACTCATTACATCATATTTATTTCTGTCCTGCGCAAATGGCAGCATACAGAGTAACGCCTGGTCGAAGGTTCCATAAGTCTCTATCTTTGCATCCTTAGTAACTGCTTTATACGCATATTCAGTCTGAAACTTTGGATAAATGAAAGTAAAATCATCTACACCACTATAATACACTCCATTTTTACGCCCCATAGACCCTATAAACGAATTAGGATACGTTATCTGATTATAATTATCAAGATTGGTTACTTCCTTATAATTAGGAATCTCAAGACCATATTTTTCTCCTAACACTTCAAGCAGTCTAGTAAATCCCCAAAATGCCGTCTCCACTTTCCAATGATGATCCGTTTTATAAAACAGGTTTTCCTTAGCAATACCGCTTTCTTCTAATCCATCACGAAAATCGAGAGAATCAATCTTGTATTTTTCTAAATTCTCTAAAAACTGGTCTGCTGTTTCATTAGCATAGTTATAAGGCATTCCTTTTGAAAACGTCGTATAACCTGGAATAAATTTATCTGGTGTCATGGCATACATAAATTTAACATTCTTATCCTCAATACCATTCCGATAGTCATCTAATGCCTCAACTAACTCTGTGGTCTCACTTGCTCCTTCTCCAAAATACGTGTAATGCAGGAATCCCTGTTCATCCTGCACCACTTCAAAATCATTCATTTCCCGTTTTCCCATTACTCTTTGCAGTACACCAAACAGATCGATAAAACCATGACGACCATAAAACTGCTCATTCACTCCGGATTCTATCTCTGAAACGATTTGCTCTGGGCCTGCTCCCCAGTCTATTTTCAGAGATAGTTGTTTTACATTCATCATAAATCCAGATAGAATCATTACAATAAAACAGGCTGCTCCAATTGCTTTTTTTATAAAGTAGCGATTCATTTCATTTCTCCTAACTAGAAATTAAAGTAAATAAAAGGATTGTAGGTTCCTTTCACCAGATAACTAATACTAATGATAAAAAGCGCTATTACTGCGAAAGGATAGCAAGCTTCTAAAACTTGATACCTGCTCTTTTGTTTGTATATATAAGCATTGGTTTTTTGAGCTATTGGCATGGAAAAAATAATACCTGCCATTAGAAACACAATGTTTTCGCGAATAAACATCCATGTATATTGGCTTGACAATCCTTCTTTTCCAAAACCAAACATATCTGCAATATACCTGCCTGCCTGTATCAAATCTGTGGATCGGAATAATACCCAGCCTAATGTAACCAACAGCATACAGTATACATGTTTTATCACAGATGGAATATCGCTGCTCTCAAAATCCAATAGCCTTTCTAACATAAGAAAGACAAAATTGAATAATCCCCAAAAGACAAAGGTCCATTCAGCACCATGCCATATTCCTGTAAGCGCCCAGACCACAAGCATGTTACGAACCATTTTGTCTTTGTTGGCTACCCTGGAACCGCCAAGTGGGAAATACACATATTCCTTAAACCATGTGCCAAGAGAAATATGCCATCTTCTCCAAAACTC
>DBKX01000227.1:4077-4897 GCA_002297865.1 Lachnoclostridium sp. UBA739 | reverse complement strand
TAAGGCCATAATTGAAGGTGAAATGGACGAATATCCGGAAGCAGCATTTTTCAATGTAGGAACAATAGATGAAGTGATCGAGAAAGCAAAACAGATGAGTGAAACAGCAAAGTAGGAGGGGCGAGATGGACCCAATTTTTTTAAAAGTCATTACATTTGAACGAGAATTCTATTTTGATAAATGCACGCAAGTGGTGTTCTGCATGGAAGATGGAGAAGTTGCCATCCAGGCACATCATGAAAATATGCTGTTTGCCGTTGATCCAGGTGAAATTCGTGTTACCAAGTACGATGGCACTGTGGAGAAAGGTGTGTTAGGGATGGGGTTTGCTTTGGTAATGAATAATCGTGTCACAATCATGGCGGATACGGCAGAACACCCAGACGAAATTGATATGGTACGTGCAGAACGAGCGAAACTTAGGGCACAGGAACAGCTTCGTCAGAAGCAGAGTGTAGCAGAGTATTATCATACGAAGGCATCCATGGCAAAAGCAATCTCACGTATGAAGGTTAGAAGAAAATACAAGATATAGGAAATAGAGTGTAACGGAATTTCCTATCAATTAAAAAGCTCTGCTAGTAAGTGGAGCTTTTTTGTGTTATACTATTTTGGATTTATTCAAATGAAAAAAATGAAAGAAAAACACATAACCAGAATGGAGGTTGCTTATGCTTACATACCCAATGGAAGAAGCAAAATCAGAGAGCATGTATGAATACCTATATCGCAAAATTAAACAGGACATTCTAGAACATACGTTAAAACCAGGAGAAAAACTGCCATCTAAGCGTAATTTTGCTAAGAATCTAAAAGTAT
>DBKX01000227.1:2125-4054 GCA_002297865.1 Lachnoclostridium sp. UBA739 | reverse complement strand
TACCATTGAAAATGCTTATGCGCAGCTTTTGGTAGAGGGATATATCTATTCAATTGAAAAAAAGGGTTACTTCGTAGCAGACATTCAAGAACAGGTGGTACCTGCAAAAAAGACAGTAACAAAGCCTAAGTTAAAAAAGGAAAAAGAAAAACCATTATTCGCTGATTTTACCTCCAACCGAATTAGCCGTGAACAGTTTCCATTTTCCATCTGGACAAAACTGCAAAGAGAAGTAATCTCTTCTATCTCAAGTGGGCATATGCTAACTGCACCGCCAGTAGGAGGAGTCTGGGAGCTTAGAAGTGCAATTGCAGATCATTTATATCAGTTTCGTGGAATGAGTGTAGAGTCAGAACAGATTATTATTGGTGCAGGGACGGAATATTTATATCATTTACTAATTCAGCTTTTAGGAAGAGAGCCGATTTATGCGGTAGAGGACCCGGGGTATACGAAGATTACCAAAGTATATGAAAGCAACGGTGTTACTTGTGCACATATTCCCGTTGAGCAGGTAGGTGTGAAATTGCACGAGTTAGAAGCCAGTGGAGCGGATATTCTTCATATTTCGCCATCTCATCATTTCCCAACAGGAATAGTTATGCCAATTAGCAGACGTTATGAGTTATTAAGCTGGGCATCCAAGAAAGAATCTCGTTACATCATAGAGGATGAGTACGACTGTGAGTTTCGTTTAAATACGAAACCGATTCCTACACTGCAAAGTATCGATGTGATGGAAAAAGTAATTTATATGAATACATTTTCGAAAAGTCTAGCACCATCGTTTCGTATTAGTTATATGGTACTTCCTAAGCATTTAATGGAAAAGTATGAGACGGAACTTGGATTTTATTCGTGTACTGTTTCTGCATTTGAGCAGTATACCCTAGCAGAATTTATAGGAAGGGGATATTTTGAAAAGCATATTAACAGAATGCGGAATTATTATCGTGGAAAGCGTGATCAGATGCTGAAAGCATTTCAAAATAGTAAACTTGCTTCTAGGATTGCAATCCGCGAGGAAGATGCAGGTTTACATTTCCTTCTGTCGGTAAAGACAGAACTGAAAGATGAGGAGGTAGAGAAAAAAGCCAGAGAAAAGGGGATTGGAATATCGAGTCTATCTCGCTACTATTATGAGTCAGCTAGTGCAGCAGAGCATGTTTTTGTGATTAATTATTCTGGTATTGAAGAAGAAAAAATGGAAGAAGCTGTCTCAAGGATGGTTGAAGTGTTTGAAGGATAATATATAAGAATACAGTCAAAAAAACGACAGAATATATTATTATATATAATATTTCGCAATTGGTGATTTTCGTTTTTGTTATTATTATTAGTATTCATAGAGAAGTCTTTCTTTCTTGGCTATGTTTTTCTTGGTTGTTAAACATTGTGCCATGGCTGATGGAACTTCTCTATTTTTATTTACACAACTTATTATACACTATCCTGATTCCTACAGGAATGCTGATAGTAATTGAATAAAGAATAATAAAAAATGAACTGTGTATTCTAATGTTTAAGATGGTTTTTCTATCCTGCATAACAAGAGTGGAACAATCTGCCACTTTACACTATAAAAAATTATAGATAAAATAATCTAACTTGTCTGACTCTCTATTATGATCCAGGTTATGTCAGATTATGGGTATCTAAGAAAGAGGTATGACATGGAAATGCAGTTTCTCGAAGTCCGTTCACCTGTAGATGGAGCGTTACTTGGCAAGGTTCCAGCATTGACAAAAGAAGAAGTTGATATAAGGATGCAAAAGGCCAAACGTGCTTTCATAAAGTGGAGTCATACCTCTTTGTACGAACGGCTGAGCATACTTTATCAAACAGCAGAATTGTTAGAGCAGAATCGAGTAGAATTAGCAGAACTGTTGTTACACGAAGTAGGGAAGTCTAAAAAAAGCGCAGAATCAG
>DBKX01000227.1:0-2104 GCA_002297865.1 Lachnoclostridium sp. UBA739 | reverse complement strand
CGAACGGCGGCTTTGATTCGGCATACAGCGGATACTGCAAAAATAATCTACAAAGCTCCTATGAACGGAGACAATTTAGGTGGTTATAAAAAAGGAAAAGTTGCTTTGATGGAGCGGCTTCCTTTAGGATTAGTACTGGCAATTTCACCATTTCATTATCCTGTAAACCTTGTAGCTTCCAAGATTGCTCCTGCTTTGGCAATGGGAAATACGGTTGTGCTGAAACCAGCTTCCATAGGATGTTTGTCAGGACTATACCTTGTTAAGATGTTTCAAAAAGCAGGGGTTCCAGAGGAAGTTTTACAAACTGTAACTGGAAAAGGCAATGAAGCTGGAGATTATGCAGTTACGCATCCTTTGGTTGATTTCATTCATTTTACGGGAAGTACTTGTGTTGGACAGGCAATTGCCAAAAAGGTTTCTTTGGTCCCTGCAATTATGGAGTTAAGTGGAAAATCTGCAACTATAATATTCGAAGATGCAGACTTAGATGTGGCAGCAAAATATATTGTGGGAGAAGCATTTTCATACTCGGGTCAGCATTGCTCAGCTGCTAAGTGTATATTGGTAATGGAATTGGTGCATGATAAACTGATATCCAAAATTGCTGAATATATGAAATTGCTTGTAATAGGTAATCCGTTAGAAGTAAATGCAGATGTGGTTCCGCTAATAAATAAGAAATCAGCAGATTTTGCATGGGCAATGATACAAGATTCACTCCAAAAAGGTGCAAAACTGATAACAGGAGGAGAGCGTCAAGGCAATTTGATTCAGCCAACACTCATTGATCAGGTAACGGCAGATATGAGTTTAGTTTGCATAGAAGTATTTGGGCCAGTGCTTCCTATTATTACGGTTCATAGTAAAGAAGAAGCAGTATCCATCATAAATGGATGGAAAGATGGATTTCAAGCTGCTCTTTTTACCAGTGACATTAATCGCGCAATTCTCATGGCTGAGGAGTTAGAAGTGGGAGCTGTAGGAATTAATGGGAAGACAGAAAGAGGGTCAGAATATTTACCATTTTTAGGAATGAAGAGTTCCGGTATTAGCGTTGGGAAAATGAGATATTCATTAGAAGCTATGTCAAAAGTGAAATCGACAGTCGTGAACTTAACGATAGAATAGAACTATAGGGAGGTACCAGATGACAACATGGAAGGGCTTTAAAGAATTATTGGTAGTAGATAAGGTACAGGAGGATGATGTTACCACATCGTTATATTTAAAAAATGTAGATGGCAGTTCACTTCCAGACTATTTGCCGGGGCAGTTTATAACGGTAAAAGTAAAAATAAATGATAACGAAACAAGTAAGCCAAGAGCGTATTCCTTATCATCCAAATACAAAGGGGACTATTACCGAATCAGTATAAAGAGAGAAGAATATGGTGCTGTCAGTCCCCTCCTTTGTGATAAGGTGGAAAAGGGTGACTTGCTTTTATCCACTGCACCAGCAGGAAAATTTGTTCTTCAGGAGAATGAAAGAGCGGCTGTATTCATAGGTGGCGGAATTGGAGTGACTCCAATGCTTGCGATGGCAGAAGCATTGGAAGGAACAGATAGAAAAGCGCATTTGCTCTATAGTACAAGAAATAGCAGCTTTCATTCCTTCCAAGAGGAGATAAAAGCCATATCCGACCATTATCATAATGTAGAAACAAAGATTTTCTACACGAGACCTCTTGAAGGAGAAGTAGCGGGAAAAGATTATGACGTGTGTGGAAGAATCAGCAAAGAATGGATGGAGGGAAATTTGCCATTAGATGCAGATTTTTATTTTTGCGGACCAGTACCGTTCATGAAAACCATGTACCATAATCTTGTTTCTCTTGGTGTGTCAGAGGAACATATTTATTATGAATTTTTTGAACCAGGCATCGACATCACGAAATTAGATGATTAGATAGATGAAGATTTATGTAGATTCAAATGTCTACATAAATCTTTTTTTGTCGTATTCCTTGCATTTCGATTCTAATGTGACTATACTAATTAAAGAATGTACAAAACGGAGGAAGTCTTATGTTAGAGTTAAAGAATATCTGTTTCGAAGTCGAAGAAAACAGTAAGAAAAAGATGATATTGAAAGACATAAACT
>DBKX01000163.1:18879-19327 GCA_002297865.1 Lachnoclostridium sp. UBA739 | reverse complement strand
CCTATATGGATGACCGTTTTATAGAAGTAGAACTACTGTTAAATTCTGCAGAAGGGTTAAAAATTCCTAAGTCAGCTTTGACGGAAAAAGAATTTTATGAGGTACCAATCTCGTACTTTACAACTGGTGGTGAAAATAATGCATCTGGGTTGGTGAAAAAAGTATATAGTAAATCAGGCGATGTTAACTATGAATTCGTCGAAAAGAGTTTGGTTTCAAAAGTAGATGATGAATATGCCTACATAGAGAAGTCTGGATTTGATTCAGGTTCCATTATTCAGAATGTAGATACACAGGAAGAATATACGATTGGAAAAACAGGCACTTTAAAAGGCGTATACAATGTAAACAAAGGATATTGTGTCTTTAAGCAGGTAGAAATTTTATATGAAAATAATGAATACTGTATTGTAAGCAATAAAACATATAATGGATTATCAAATTATGA
>DBKX01000163.1:3741-18869 GCA_002297865.1 Lachnoclostridium sp. UBA739 | reverse complement strand
GATCATATTTTATTGAATTCTACGACTGCTTCAGAAAATCAGATTATAAAGTAAACCAAGAAATAGATGCCATTTATGATTCTAGGTGTTTATTATGGACAGAAAACAAAGGAGCTGATAGTATGATCCATGAAAACTTAGCAGAGGTGGAAGAACGAGTAGCAAAGGCATGTAAACGTGCAGGGCGTAATAGAGAAGAAGTAACTTTAATTGCTGTAAGTAAAACAAAGCCAGTGGAAGATGTCAGGGAGGCAATGGCTGATGGAATCATTGATTTTGGTGAGAACAAAGTGCAGGAAATTATGGACAAGTATGAAGCAATACCAGAAAAACTGAATTGGCACATGATTGGTCATCTGCAGAGGAATAAAGTAAAATATATTGTGGATAAAGTATGTTTGATTCATTCTGTTGATTCTCTCCGTCTGGCAAAGCAGATTGATGAGGAAGCAAAGAAGAAAAACCTGGTTTGTCCAATATTGGTTGAAGTAAATGTTGCTGGAGAAGATACAAAATTTGGTGTATCCGTAGAAGAGACAGAAGATTTAATTCGTGAGATAGCAAAATTATCGAATGTACAGGTAAGAGGTCTTATGACCATTGCGCCGTTTGTCGACAATCCAGAAGACAATCGAGTGCATTTTAAAACACTTAAGAATTTATCAGTTGACATTAAAAGGAAAAACATTGATAATATAGATATGAGTATTCTTTCTATGGGAATGACAGGTGATTATGAGGTTGCAATAGAAGAAGGCGCTACAATGGTTCGTGTTGGAACAGGCATATTTGGAAAGAGAAATTATAATATATAGGAGTTTGATAAAAATATGGCTAATATGATTAAGAATTTTCTTGGCTATTTTAGGCTAGGAGAAGAAGATGATGATTACGAAGATTATATGGATGAAATGGATGATAAAGAACGTAATCGAATGGAGCGTGAGCGTATCCGCGAGATGGAACGAGCACAGAAGACGGAAGCTTCTGTAGAGCGTAAATTAAACAGAAGAACAAAAGAAGTTGATGTACCTGATTTCACGGAAAGCCGCCGTGATAAATCATTAAGAGCAGATAAAACTTCTAGCAGTAAAATAGTGCCTATCAGAACGACTACAAAAGGGTTGGAAGTATGTATTATGAAACCTTCCACATTTGAGGATTCACAAGATATTTGTGATATGTTATTAACTGGAAGAGCAGTTGTTGTCAATCTCGAGGGATTTGATCCAGATGTTGCACAGAGAATCATGGACTTTATATCCGGTGCTGTGTACGCAATTGGAGGAAAGCTGCATCAGATCTCAAGATATATTTTCATTTTTTCACCAGATAACATTGATATATCTGGAGATTATTTGGATTTAGTGCCTGTAGATGGATTAGGTGTTCCAACAATAAACAAGGAATTTTAAATGTTATGTTCAATGAGAAACTTGTATATCAGGTTTCTCATTATTGTATTTAAAGCATAGGGTACTGAGAGGCAAAAATGTATGATGCAGGAAAAAGAAGAAAATCTTTTGAAGAATAGGTTTATGGAGCTGGCATGTGTGGCTGAACGGAGAGGAATTCCTTTTTATACTGATTTTTTGAATCTGAATGAACAAAGTATTCTCTATAGTATGGAAAAACAGCTTAAGTTTGTGACGATACATGGATTTGGCGGATATGAACTGGCAGAGCGCAAAATATATGGTTTTTTAGGGAGAGATTCCTATTATGCATATTCTTTCGAAGCTGAAGAGGAACAAGAAGTGCTTCCATTTCCTTTGTCCGTTATCAAGATAACAGTAAAGAATGAAAAGTTTAGTGATAAGCTGACACATAGAGATTATTTAGGGGCTATTTTAAATCTGGGAATTGACCGATCTAAAATAGGAGACATATTAGTCGATTTTCCAAATGCCTTTGTATTCTGTAAGGAAGAGATTGGAGAATATATAGCAGATAATCTAGCAAAGATTAAACATACTCAAGTTGATTGCTGCATAACAGAAAGGCAAAACTTTCATTATGAACCAAAATACGAAGAAATTAGAAAGTCAATTTCGTCGATACGGCTTGATGCAATTATCGCAGCTGCATTCGGAGGTTCCAGAAGCAGTTTAAGCAGTTTAATCACAGGAGAGAAAGTTTATGTTAATGGTAAATTGGTTTGTTCTAATAGTTATGTATTGAAAGAAGGCGATATGGTATCTGTTAGGGGATATGGCAAGTTTCGTTTTCAGGAGATACAGTCGCAGACAAAAAAAGGACGTACCTATGTGCTATTGCAAAAATATATATAGGAGGATAGGGTAAGATGCTTACACCAATTGAAATTCAAGGGATTATATTTAAGACAGGACGAGGTTACAAAAAGGATGATGTGGATTCCTTTATGAAAGCGTTACATCATGATTATGAAATCATGTACAAGGAAAACAAGGAGTTAAAAGAAAAAGTTACAACGTTAAGTGAGGGTGTGCAGTATTATAAGAATTTAGAAAAAACCCTGCAGAAAGCTTTGGTCTTAGCAGAAAAAACTTCAGAAGAAACAAAAATTGCAGCGCAAAAGCATGCAGAAGCTATTGAAAATGAAGCAAGACTGAAAGCTGACCATATGCTGTATGAAGCAAGACAAGAAGTTCATCAAATAGAAGCAAAAGCACAAGAACTGTTACAAAACTTTGAATTATATAAAGTGCAGTTTAAACAGATTTTAAACTCACAGATGGAGCTTGTGAATAGTAGTACTTTTGACATCATGAAGAAAGAATTTGATTTGCCTGCATGTGAAAAGGAGGAAAATCAGAGTAAAGAGCCAAAGGATGTGAAGTTAGAGGTAAAAGAAACTTTGGATACGAAAAAGCCAATCAAAGAACCTGTGAACGAAGAAAAGAAAAGTACCACACCAAAGACACCAGATGTGTTTGATATTGAGAAGGAATTGGCAAGTTCAATTGTTGAAATTGAAAAAGAAGCAAAAACGGAATTAAAAAATGAAGTAACAGTGAATAAAGAAGATCCATCTGAGAATGGGAAAAAGTCAGCTCCAAAGCATTCTGAAATGGAGACAGAAGTTAAAACAGAAGCAAAGACAGATACAAAAACAGAATCGGAAATAAAGACGGAATCAGATACAGCTGATGATGAAACTGATTTAGAAATCAAAATGCTTCAAAAGCTTTTAAATGAAATAAAGAAGAATAATGAGCCAGATGCAAATGATGAGGAATTTGAATTTATAAACACAGACACTGACGAATAACAATCAGAATGGAGGAGAACAATGAAAAACGTTCTAACTGTAAGTGATAAAGGCAAGGAAATATACGATATTGTGTACGAAAAAGATTTTTCAGGATTGTATGAAATGTTACAGCAATTAGATTTACAAAAACGTAAAATCTGTATTGTCTCAGATACGAATGTTGCAGAATTATATTTAGAGGAAGTAAAAGAACAGTTAAGTAAAGCAGCAAGTTTTGTAACTTCATATGTGTTTCCAGCAGGAGAGTGTTCTAAAACCATTGATACGGTACAGCTTGTATATGAACATTTGATTTTAAATCATTTTGATCGAAATGATATGCTTGTAGCTCTAGGAGGTGGGGTCGTAGGGGACCTGACTGGCTTTACTGCTGCAACTTATCTTAGAGGAATCCGTTTTATTCAGGTGCCAACTTCCTTGTTGGCAATGGTCGACAGCAGTGTTGGCGGTAAAACGGGAGTTGATTTTATGAGTTACAAAAATATGGTTGGTGCCTTTCATCAGCCAGTAGCTGTGTATATGAATATTTCTATCCTAAATACACTAACAGAAGAACACTACTATAATGGGTTCGCAGAAATCGTAAAATACGGTATGATACAAGATGCAGAATTTATTTCCTGGTTAACAGATCATTTAGACAGTATCTATTCTCATAATCAGAATGTGTTACAAGAGATTGTATACAGATCCTGTCTGTTTAAGCGAGATATCGTCCAGCGTGATGTTACGGAAAAAGGTGAGCGTGCATTACTGAATTATGGACATACCATAGGGCATTCTATTGAAAAAAATAGTAACTTTTCACTTCTTCATGGACAGTGTGTTGCACTTGGTATGGTAGCAGCACTATATATCGGTGTCAAGCGAGGCCAAGTTATGAAAGATGATTTGGGAGCATTTGAAGGATTATTAGAGAGTCTTCATCTTCCAACTCGTATCCATGGCTATAACATTGAGGAAATACTCCAAGGTACAAAGAATGATAAGAAAATGGAGGCCGGTTCCATTAAATTTATTTTACTCGAGCGTATTGGAAAAGGTTATATCGACAATACTGTAACAGATGAAGAAATGCGTGATGCAATCTCTTATCTGATGAAATAAGAAAGGCATATAAGGAATTGTAAAATGAAATATTTAAAAGGTTTTTTTTGTGTGATTATCCTTGTGCTACTTGACCAGTTAACAAAGTATTGGGCAGCCACAACATTAAAAGGAAACAATCCTATTGTCATTTGGAAAAATGTATTCGAACTTCAGTACTTAGAAAACAGGGGAATTGCTTTTGGATTGTTTCAAAATAAAACGATTGTATTTGTTATTTTTACTATTATTATTCTGGGAGTTGTAATCTATTATTTTTATAAGGTTCCAGCTATAAAGAGAATGAGACCTTTGCAGTTTGCAATGATATTACTTGCATCAGGTGCAGTTGGAAACTTAGTTGACCGTATCATGAATAACTTTGTGATAGATTTTATATATTTTAAATTAATTAATTTTCCAATATTCAATGTAGCAGATTGTTATGTAACAATCTCTCTTATATTGTTAATATGGCTGATTTTATTTTATTATAAAGAAGAGGAATTAGACTTTCATGCAAAATGATGAAAAAGAGAAATTAGAACAGGAAATATTAGAGTTCCAGGTAACGGAGGGCGAGGAAAATCAACGTATCGACAAATATCTAAGTATTTGTATGACGGGTAGTTCCCGTTCCTATATACAAAAACTAATAAAAGATGGAAATGTAACCATTGAGGATAAGCCGGTTAAGGCAAATTATAAAGTCGTTTCAGGAAATAAGATTCATGTAAGAGTTCCTGAGCCAGAACAGTTGGACATTGTGCCAGAAAATATTCCATTAGATATCCTGTATGAAGATTCGGATATCATTGTGATTAATAAAGGAAAAGGAATGGTGGTTCATCCAGCAGCTGGACATTATTCTGGAACCATTGTCAATGGTCTTCTCTATCATTGCAAAGATGAGCTATCTGGTATCAATGGAGTTATGAGACCAGGTATCGTTCATCGTATTGATATGAATACAACAGGTGTTATCGTTATCTGTAAAAATGATAAGGCTCATAATTGTATTGCAGCCCAGCTCAAGGAGCATTCTATTACGAGAGAATACCATGCGATTGTTTACAACCATTTCTCCGAGACTGAAGGAAAAGTCGATGCTCCTATCGGAAGACATCCTGTAGAACGTAAAAAGATGGCAATCAATTATAAAAACGGAAAGAATGCTGTAACCCATTATGAAGTGATTCAGGATTTAAAGCAAAATTTCTCTTATATCAAATGTCATTTGGAAACAGGTAGAACACATCAGATTCGTGTGCATATGGCAAGCATTCAGCATCCATTGCTTGGAGATGATGTGTATGGACCAAAACGTTCTAATTATCAGCTGCAGGGGCAGACACTGCATGCAAAAACACTAGGATTCATTCATCCAACTACCAATGAGTATGTAGAATTCTCTGCACCTTTGCCAGATTATTTTTCAGACTTACTAAGAAAATTAAGCTAAATCTGCTACCCCTTTGCGTAAATTGGACATTAAGGGGTAGTTTTACGAAAGATTAAGTGGTGAAATGCATTGAAGAAAATACGACTTCATGAAGGAGAATCAAATGTAAGGAGACTCAATATGAAAAAAAACATTTATAAGTGGTTTATTACACTATCGATTCTATTTATCAGCTTGACAGGAATAAAACAAGATACTGTCCATGCCTCAGGTAAAAGTTATGGGCTTTTGATAAGCAATTCAAAGGGGCATTATACATATTACGATTTAAATGGTGTGAAGGGAACCCAGAGAATTGAGAAGAACTCAGCGGGAAAGGTTATGGTTCCATTGAAAAAGGTATGTTCTTATATGCCAGCTATTTCTTACGATTACGATTGGAACACACAAAAAGCAACAATCAAGAATAGAAAAAATGGAAAAAAGATAGTAGTTCGCAAAAATTCACAATATATTGATACTTATGCAAGTAAAAATGCCAAGGCCAAGAAGGTGAAATTATCTGCAAAATCGTATCTTTCATCAGGTAGTAATGCATTAATGACAGATGTAAATGCATTAAAATATGTATTTACAAAAACAACTGGTTACAAGTTCTATTCCAATGCAAATTCTAGCGGTAAAAAAGCAATTGGTGATGGTTTTTACAATTCGCCTAATATTAGAGGAATTATTGTCTATAATCCATATGCAGCAGTTAGTGCTCTTCCAAAGGCTTCAGCAGTAAGCTATGTTAGTGAAAAAGATTTGTCAAATATTGTGAAAGTGACAATCCCAGAGGGCTATTCAGCCGCGCAAATTGCAAACCTAATGGTGAATAAGGGAGTATGCCAGTCAACAAGAGCATTTTTGCAAGCAGTGAATTCCGTATCGCCATCCTCATACTGGTTTTTAAAAGAGGTGAAAAAGTCATCTACCAGATGCTTTTATTTAGAAGGTTATTTATACCCTAGTACCTATGAGTTTTACAAAAATACCAGCCCAGCTAGTGCAATAGCAACAATACTAAAAAATACAGGAAATCAATATACAAAGCAGCAACAAGCACGTGCAAAAGAACTTGGTTACACAATGGATCAGGTGTTGACAATAGCTTCTATCATTGAAAAAGAAGTTTCACTAGCGAAAGAGCAGCCCAATGTATCATCTGTTTTGCATAATCGCTTGGATGTAGGGATGAAGCTTCAGTGTGATGCGACAATCTATTATGTAGAACGATATATTAAGCCTTATATAACCGGTGATGTGAATCGTTACAATGCTTATTATAATACGAACAAATGTAAGGCACTGCCAAGCGGGCCAATTTGCAATCCAGGTAAAAAGGCAATACAGGCTGCACTTTATCCGAATGAAACAAACTATTTTTATTTTTGTTCTGATAAAAACGGCATGTATTACTATGCAGAAACGTATGAAGAACATCTACAAAATATAGAAAAAATTAAATAATCAAGTAAAATTGCAGAAGCTGCTTATTCATGATTGGATGAGCAGTTTTTTTTATTTTTGAAAATTACTTGGACGACACAAATTCTTTACATAGATTTTACATAACAGTGTGGTGAATTTAACAATTATTCTTTACAATGAGATCAATATAAACGGAATGAGGTGACATTTGTTCTTACATATAAGAACAAAATATTATGACAATAACGAATGTATTTGGCCTAATGGGCGGTCTTGCTCTATTTATATTTGGTATGAACCTAATGGGAGACGGTTTAAAACAAATGGCAGGCTCATATCTAAAGAAAATTTTGGAGAAACTAACAGCTAATCAGTTTATAGCAATGCTAGTTGGCGCTGGATTAACTGCTTTAATCCAAAGCTCAAATGCAATGTGTGTAATGGTTGTAGGTTTTGTAAATGCGGGAGTTATGCAGTTAGAACGCTCAGTTGGAATTTTAATGGGTGCAAAAATTGGTACAACTATGACCGGCCAGCTCATTGCCTTTAACATTACAGAAGCTGCTCCAGTTATCGCCTTTGCAGGCGTAGCATTAACGATGTTTTCAAAGAAAAAGAAAGTACGTTGCCTCGGTCAGATTATTGCAAGCTTAGGCGTATTGTTCATCGGTTTAGGTAAGATGAGTGAAGCGATGAAACCACTTCGAGATGTACCATGGTTTAGAGATGTGCTTGCAGGATTATCCAATCCTTTGTTAGCAGTTTTAATAGGTATTATTTTCACTGTAATTATTCAGAGTGCTTCGGCTTCTGTTGGTGTATTACAGGTTATGGCTATGAGTGGGATTATCGGATTTGAACATGCATTCTTTGTAATGATGGGAATGAACATTGGTGCAAGTGTTGCACCAGCGATTGCATCTATCGGCGGAAGAAAAGATGCAAAACGAGTGGCACTAATCGTTGTTCTATTTGAAAGCTTTGGTATGCTGCTCTTCTTGATACTTGCACAGTTTACTCCAATATTAGATTTGATTGCAAGTACTTCTCATGACCCAAGTAGACAGTTGGCCAATGCGAATACAATATTTAACTGTACAACAGTAGCAGTATTATTGCCGTTTGCAGCACACTTAGCAAAATTGTCACAGTGCATTATTCGTGGTGAGGATGAGCAAGAAGAATGTAAGCTCAAATTCATTAACGAAGCTGGTTATCAGTCAAGTCCAGTTTTAGTTGAGCAGATTGATTCTGAAGTAAAACGTATGATGGATTTAGTAAAAATTAATTTAGACCATGCCACAAAAACGTATTTTTCCGATAAGACATTTGATACAGAAGAGTTTGGTAATATAGAAGAAACGATAGATTTCTTAAATCGTGGTATCACAGATGCTTTAATACGTGCAAGTGCAATGGAAACAACGGATGAGGAAGCAAAACATGTTGGTAATTTATTTCATGTAATAAGTGATTTAGAGCGTATTGGTGACCATGCAGAAAATTTATTAGGTTATGCTAATAGAATTATAGAAAATAATTTGACCATATCAGAAGATGCTAAGAATCAGCTTGATAGTCTGGTAAAGAATATTTATATTATTTATCAAGAAGCGTGTGAGCATTTATATTGTCCAGAACAGATTCGATATGATCAGATTTATCAATTGGAAGATCGTATTGATAATATAGTAGAAGATATGAAAACGGATAATATTAGACGTTTGAATGAATCTATTTGCAAGTCACAGGAAGGACTTATCTTTGTTGAGACATTGGTGGATTTAGAACGTATATCAGACCACTGCCTAAATATTGCTCAGGCATCTAGAATTCGTTATCATCATACAGTTGTAGAGGAAAAGGTTTTAGAACCTGTACAGGCTGTTCAGTAAATAGAAAAATAAGTATAAACTGACAAAGTGTAAAGAAAGAGTAACAGTAGTACTATTACTCTTTCTTTTTTTAGGTTTTCTGTTATAATTGTAGTATGATAATGGATTTGAAGTACATAATGAGGGGGTATTTTTATGAAAAAATTGAATTGTGCATTAGGAGGTGGAGTGTTTTTAGGAGGAGCTGCTTACCTTATAAGTAAGCACAAAAAGAAAAAACTAAGAAAAAAGTACAATCTGTTAGATGAAATTTCTGATAAAGATTTATTTGTTATACCTAAATTTGTATGCAATCCTACAGGTTTTATGATTATGAATAAGTTACAAACGGGAGGACAGGGAGAATACGTTCAAGGAGTCAAACGCACAGTTCGTCGGATAACTAGTTTTGATAATGAGAAAATAGAACTCTATATATATGAACCTGAAGATTCAGAAAAGGAAATGCTGCCTTGTCTTGTTTATTTCCATGGTGGAGCATATTTTATAGATTACTTACCAGGATATCATAGAATACTAGAAAATTATGCAAAGAATGTAAGGTGCAGAGTTGTTTCTGTGAGGTATAGGACGCTTGTTGATGTTACATATAAATCGAGTTTAAAAGACTGTTATCAAGGATTATTATGGGCTTACAACAATGCAGAGCAATTAAAGATTGATAAGAAACACATAGCAATTGGTGGGGATAGCGCTGGTGGAACATATGCTGCTGCAGTTACGCATCTTGTAAGGGAGTGGAATGGACCTAAATTATGTTATCAGATGTTAATTTATCCAGCGACAGATATGTCTGTGTCTTCAGAGTCAGCAAAAAGATTCGTAGATACACCTGGTTGGAATTCAACCTGTAGCCGTAGTACATTTAAGTACATTATACCTACTTTAGATGATGAAACACGTCCGTATTTTAATTTAATTGAGCAGAAAAATTTTGAGGGATTGTGCGATGCTTATGTTGAGGTTGAAGAAAATGATTGCCTGCATGATGATGGAGAGAAATATGCATGGTTATTAAAAGAAAATGGTTATGATGTTTATTATAATGATATGAAGAATACGTATCATGGATATGATCAAAACCAAGATCTTAAAGTATCAAAAGGTGTTATGAAATTAAGATATGAGTTACTAAGAAAAGCTTTTGCGGTAGAATAAGAAGGAGGAGTTTGATGAAGAAAAGTATTGTGGGTATTGCAGCTCTTGCAGGAGGGGCTGCGCTTGTATGTAAGAATCGTAAGGACTATTATAAAAAATATAATATACTTCCAGAGTACAGAACTATATTTAGGTTTACATTTAAAAAGTATATGATTAACAAGACGTGTATGGATTTTATGAATAAGGGGCTTGAGAATAAAATAAGCTATCCTGCAGGTGTGACACTTTGTACAAGAACCATTCCGACGTATGATGGAACTAAGATACAGGTGCATATTATGGAACCGGAAAATGTAGCAGAAGACGAAGTACTGCCTTGTCTGGTATATTATCATGGTGGCGCTTATGTTATGGATCTTAGCGCCAGTTATTTTGATTTAGTGTCTAATTACGTGAAGCAGGCACGATGTAAAGTGGTTATGCCAAATTACAGAACACTATATAAAGCAACAGCTGATGCTTGTTTTGAAGATGCATATTCTACTTTGGTTTGGACATATGAAAATGCTGATATACTACATATTGATAAAGAACGAATTGCAGTAGGTGGTGACAGTGCAGGAGGAGGACTCACAGCAGCGGTTACACATATGACAAGAGATAGAAAAGGTCCTGAAGTGTGTTTCCAGATGATGATATATCCAGCAGTAGATGATTCTTTATCTACAGAGTCAATGAAAAAATATACAGATTCGCCGATATGGAACGCAAGAGCCAATAGAAAAATGTGGAATGAAGTGAAAAAGAGTTTATCTTCTGAGATGGAAAGATATGCATCGTCCCTTTCTAATGAGAACTTTACCGGATTATGCAACGGTTACATAGAAGTCGAAGAATTCGACTGCCTTCATGATGAAGGAAAACTCTATGCTGAAAAATTGATGGAGAATGGATATGAAGTAGAACTGAATGATGTGAAAGGTACATTTCATGGTTATGACCAGAGTAATGGAAAGTTATTTGGAAAGCAAATCATAGAATTGCGTTCAGACAGATTAAGAAAGGCATTCTTAAAAGAGAATTAAGTACAAGTTTAAGTATGGCAGGTTCATGAAATCACGATTAATTTAATGGTTTATTACTTAGAAGGCAGGATAAGTCACATATGCTTATCCTGTTTTTCCCTTATAGGAAAGTCTTCTGCCAGTCCTTACCTATAAGGAAAAAAGCACCTAAAAAACAGAGGCTGGATGCACACGAACGGGTAAGGAAGTTAGTCGCTAAAGAACAGCGACACCCGCTCGGCGTGGCAAAGTGCCTTCTTCCTCAAGATTGGGGGTAGGGGAGTTAAGAGTGTCGAAGACACTTTGTTCTATTAACTCTATGGACTTATTGATAATATTTCATACTTTAAAAAGTATTTGAAATACACTAGAAAATAGGATACAATGATAAAGGAATGGAACAGGAAGAAAGAGAGTGTAATAATGGAATTTATTAGGATAGACGAGAATACAGTTCGTTGTATTGTAAATGAAGATGACATGAGAGAATATGACGTTGAGATAGATGATTTCCTTAAAAATAAAAGTAAAGTGCAAGAGTTTCTACATAATATTGTAGAAAGAGCGTCGGATGAAATCGGATATGAGCCCAAGGATGGCTTGTTAGCGATGCAGATTATGATGTTGCCGAAAAATCGACTGGCTATTACATTTTCAGAAAAGATGGAAGAAGGTGGAGAGCTTGGCGACCTAATTCAACAGGTAGCTGGCGCAACGCTTGAAAAAGTAGCATCTTTAAAAGAATTATTTGAAGATGAAGAATCGAATGAGAAAAGTGAGCCACAAAAAACAGGCAAAAAGAAAAAGGCACAAACCGTTTCCATGCGAATATTTGAATTTGATTCGATGAACGAATTTGAAGAATTCACAGCTGTTATTTCGAACAAGCTAAATGTGAAAAGCAGTTTATTTAAGGATGAACAAAGTAAGCGGTTTTATGTTATTCTTGAGAAGGGAAGGCTTTCAAAAGTTAATTTTAGTTTTGTGTGCCAGACAGCTACTGAATATGGAAAATTCATTTCGGATAAAGAAGATAGAAAAGCGTATATAGAAGAACATTTTGCTTGTATAATAGCAGCGAAGGCTATTAAAATTATCAAGAAATTAAGTGAGGTTGATTCTTAATATAAGGAAGTCAACCTTATTTTTTCACAAAATTTTCTAGTATTATTCACATTTGAAAAATAATAGGTAGTAAACTATTGAGGAGGAAATATAAATGGAGAATAATTTGTGGAGTGTGAACAAAAAGAACATCGAGAATGATATTAAGGTAGTGCTGGATTTATTATCAAAAAAGTACAAGTTGGAAGAATTGGAATGTAGTGAGTTTAAAAAGCTGAAAATACAGAATATGGACTACACAGTTAGGTGTTTTAAAATAGATGGGGTAGGACATTTGACAATTATGGATTCAAGAGAATCCCAGGGATTGCAGATGGTTTCAATTGTAGTAGCGTCATACTTTAAAAATCTACCTCTACTGTCGTCTGATTTTATGTACATAAAAGAAAAGAGGAATTTTTTAGTGGAAATTTATGATCTTGTTCCAGAACGAGACGAAGTATATATTGAATTTATTCGAAAATTTCAACAGATGAAAGAAGCGTTGGATTTACCGGATATGAAACTGAAAGAAAACTGGTATGACGCTATTCGACCTGTTTGTACGGCAAAAATAGCTACACCGGAAGAAGATAATGCAATTTTGGCTTTTATTAACGATACCTTTAGATTGTTTATAGAGATGGAACAAAGTGTTCATGAGCTTGACAAAGAAGAACGTCAATGTAAGTGGAACATAACGCAAGATTATACGGATAAATTAATCAATAGTGGTAGTTCTTCGGCTAATATATTTAAGGCAGTATTAGGACCTGATAAAACAAAGGAATTCTTTGACAATATTTTCTTTGGATTAAAATTTAACATCCCATCATGATATAATATTTCGTTTTGAAAGTACTAGAACACAATTGAGGAGAAGACATGAGAGATAAAGTGAAACTGGATTTTTATGATGCATTTCAATGTATTGCACACCAGTGTTCCATTACCTGTTGTCAGGAATGGAAGATAGAAGTAGATGACAATACTTATAAAAAGTGGAATTCGTTAAGCCTCCAGAAAGCTGGGGAAAAAAACTTGAGTGAATACGTTGAGACTAAGGATGATAGCAGAGTTATATGTTTAAATTCTGAAAATAAATGTCCCTTTTTAAATAAGGAAAAATTATGTAAGCTGGTACTAGAGCTAGGGGACGAAACCCTTTCTAATACATGTAAGACATTTCCAAGAGAAATTCATGAATTCGATAACCGAGTAGAATATTCGTTAGTATCCTGTTGCCCTGAAGTGATAGATATGCTAAACAGACAAGAAAAATTAACATTTGACATGAACATAGAGTTTCGTTGTCAGGATACGTTATTTCAGATTAGACAATTACTGATTTCCATTATACAAAAACAGGAGTATTCGCTGTCGGAATCCCTTATGATAGGGTATTATATTCTACAGGAACTAATCGAAGGAAGAAGTTTAAACTGGGAACGTTATCGGGATGACGTAACAGTAAAAGCACGATTGAACGCTATCAATCAAATGGAATTTTCAATGATAAATACGTTTTATGAGCGAAACGAATTATTTCTTGATTTAGCTGAGAATTATAGAGTGGAAAAGCTTTACGTTTCGTATTTGAACGATATAGCTCATCTGGCAGAAAAATTCGAAGACCATATGGATGAAGAGGAACTAGCGTCAGAGCTAAAGGAATTTATGTCCCAGTTACAGCAATATGAACAGCTGTTTCGAAACTATCTTGCGGCAGAGTTATTTACGAATAGCTTGATACCAGATTCTGATTTTGAAAGTATGGTTATGATGTATCAGTGGATTACTATGGAATACGTAACAATTAGACATGCGCTTTACTTAAAATGGAAAACAGATGGAAAACCAGAACTTCAATATTCTACAGTTCGTGATTATATTGTAATTATTTCAAGAATGACAGGTTATGATCAGGAAGACATTGAGGAGTATTTTGAAAACTGCTTTGAGTCTGTTATCTGGGAATGGGGATATCTTGCTTTACTAACTGGAAATTGAAGGAAAAGTAAGAGCGATTGATAATTAAGTCGGAGAGTCTAATGAAGAAGATTGATACGAGAATGCTGATTGTGGAATAAGCATAGAAATAGGTAAAAGAAAATAATGTAAACATCAAACAAATAACGCCATGGTAAATTATAGAATATGTGAAAATTCATAGACAGTTTTGAAAAGAATGTCTATAATTGTCGACGAACAAAGCTATAATTCTAGGAGGAAGAAAGTGAAAATAAGTAAACCTAAATTACTAGTTACGTTGACAATGGTTACCACATTAATCTATTTGCTGTGGCGTTCTTTTTTTACGCTTCCATTGAAACATGGAAGAATTGCAATGTTACTGGGAATCATACTATTACTGTCCGAAATATTTGGAATGTTTGAGCAGATGATACATTTTAAAAATATGACAGTACTTAGTTATCCAAAGAAACCAGACGTTACGGGGATGGACTATCCAACGGTGGATGTCTTTATCGCTACATACAATGAACCCGTTGAATTACTATTTAAAACTGTAAATGCTTGTACCAATATGGTATATCCAGAAATGGAAAAAGTGCAGATTTATCTGTGTGACGATGGAGAACGAAAAGAAGTAAAAAGACTGGCAAAAAAATTCAAAGTGAATTACCTTGCTAGGGAGGAACATTCTGGAGCAAAAGCAGGAAATTTGAATCATGCTTTAGCACATTCAAAAGGAGAGCTGATTGTTACCTTTGATGCAGATATCT
>DBKX01000163.1:0-3734 GCA_002297865.1 Lachnoclostridium sp. UBA739 | reverse complement strand
AATTTTCTTATGGAATGTGTTCCATACTTTATGCATGACTTACAGCGTGCGAAGCTGTTAGAGCAAAAGGATGGAAAGGAAGCAAGAAGAAACCGAAAAGGGAAATTTGGATTTGTGCAGACGCCTCAGAGTTTCTATAACCTTGATCTGTTTCAATATAGTTTGTATTCGGAAGAGAATATTCCCAATGAACAAGATTATTTTTATCGAGACATTCAGTTGGCGAAGAACCGTACCAATTCCGTAATATATGGCGGATCAAATACAGTTCTTTCAAGAGAGGCACTAGAAGAAATCGGTGGTTTTGTAACCAATGTGATAACAGAGGATTTTGCTACGGGTATGTTAATTCAGTCAAAAGGGTATAAATGTTTGGCTATTGACAAGGTTCTTGCGTCGGGTCTGTCACCAGAGGATATGGAGAGTCTGGTAAAACAGCGTCGCAGATGGGCCAGAGGATGCATTCAGACAGGACGGAAATGGAGTATTGTAAGAAGAGAAGGATTATCTGTGCAGCAGAAGATATCCTATCTAGTATCCATTGCATATTGGTATGATAGCATCAAGCGTTTCATCTACATGCTTGCACCGATTATGTACTCCGTATTTGGGATCACAGTATTCAAAGCGAGTCCGTTAGAATTACTTGTATTTTGGCTTCCGATGTACTGGATTAACAGTGTTACCATTAAATATTTGTCTGGTAATATCAGAACATTGCAATGGACCAATATATACGAAACCATTATGTTTCCATTGCTTTTAAAAGACGTGTTTCTTGAAATTATGGGAATTTCCCAAACTACGTTTTCCGTTACCAGAAAAGGAAATGCAAAAGAAGACAAGGGATACCAGTTTAAAGTGGCAATTCCCCATATTATTTTGACATCTTTAACTGTAATTGGTGCAGCTCGAACCATTTATGTTATTTTTGCAACTGGAAATGTAGGAATTTCATTTTTATTATTTTGGCTGGTTGTTAACTTGTATCACTTAATAATGGCACTTTTCTTTTTGCTAGGAAGAAAATCCTTTCGAAAGGCAGAGAGATTTCACATTTGTGTGGATTGTACCATTTACGCTGAACATGAACTGATTCAGGTAAAAACACATGATATTTCGGAAGGTGGTTTTTCCATTATTTTGGATGCTCCTCATTTCATAGAGCCAGAAAATGAAATAAAGATTGTACTGTCTGAACAAGGATACAGAGCTGTTGTCTATGGAAAAATTGTTCAGGTTATGAGATGTGAGAGTGGATGGAAGTATGCATTTCGAATTATAAAAACGGAAGAACAAGACTACAAACAGCTTCTTCATATATTGTATGACAGAGTTCCTCCATTAACGAAGAAAGTTAGAGAAAATATTGGATTTTACGATAACATTAAGACCAATATATTGAAACGAACGATTCAGCATAACTCTCATTTTAATCGAAAGCTGCCTCGTGTCATGATGAGCCAGGAGACAAAAGATGAATATGGTGAGCGTGTAATCGTACAAAGTTTTGATTACTGGTATGTATCTTTGGCAGTGGATTCCTGGCGTGAAGTAAAGCGTATGAGAACAGTGCTGTTAGGAAATGAAGTGGAATTATTATTAGAGTACGGACGAGAATTGCCTTATGGGAGGGAGAATACGGTCTCTTGGAAAGTTTTATTGTATAAAATTGTGAACTGGCAAGAAGTTATGGAAAATCCGAGGACAATGCATATTCTGTTGGAACTGGATCAGATGTATCAGGAAGCTACAAGAATAACAAAAGAGAAAGGTAAAGCTCAAGGCACAGTTGAATTTGATGAATTGGCTTTATTATAGGGGATTGTAACATGAAGAAAGAAGTAAAAATGCTAGTAGTGACTTTCGTGACTGGATTGGTTCTCTTTTTAAACTGCGGTGACAGTGTTCTTGCCCAGGCAGGGAAAACAAAAGAAATTCCAATCAAGTCCCTAAAGTATCACAACAATGGGGGAACAGTACAGTTTAAGCGTTCAAAACAGAATGGAGTATGGGCAGAGTTTGACACGGCAGGGGAGAAGAAGGGATATTACACAACCTATATTTATGCAGAACAGAAAGAAGTCATAGGCAACGATTCTGTTATTTCCTTTCATATGAAAACAAAGCAGGAAGTTCGCATGAATGTTGATGTTGTGTTATCACCGGAATATCATACGTATACCACGGAAGAAGGAAGTAAAGTATTCTTAAAGAGTGACGGTAGTAATCAATTTGAAGTTCGCTTCATTGAATATGGAGCATTTGAAGTGCCTGCGAATTTTTCTGGAAATGTTTATTTTCCTATCGCTTCCGAAAAAAAATTCCTAGACACGTATGGAATTGGTTTTAGTGTCGTTTTAAGCCAAGAGCAACGAGTTGAATTTTTCATGGATAAGATATACATTTCCAGTGGAACTACCTGTTTGGATGATGTTCTTTATACGGAGTTTGAGGTAAAGGGTGAGAAATATCCAGAGATTCCTATGTATGGAGAGTATTATTACTCTTACAAAGTGAAATTTCCTGATGGAAAGAGAAAAAAATATCAGGTTACCTATAAACTGGAAAAACCAGTTGAGGGGGTTACAGTTGATTCTATTGGAAGACTATCTGTTAAGAGTGGAACAGAACCGCAGAGCATATCCATTTTGATGCAGATAAATAAAAAGCTACAGTATCAATACGAGGTAGAGTTAACAGAATCGTGGCTTGCTAAAGTGGAAAATGTGGATGTAAGCAGCTTTGTAGTGCCAAAAGTAGAAGAAGTGAAGCCAGTAGACTCTGAAATTGAGATACCGTATACGTTTCTTCGAATAATAGGATTCATTTTGAGTGTATCATTTAGTATTTTTTATGTCTTAAAAATAAGAAGGAAAGGGTAGCAGAACCAATGTTATTTTCAAGTATTATATTTTTATTTTATTTTCTACCAGTTGTGTTGGTCCTCTACTATGGAACTTTCTGGTCGAGGAGATTACAAAATACTCTGCTTTTATTGGTAAGTTTGTTTTTCTATGGGTGGGGAGAACCAAAGTATGTGTTTTTAATGATTGGTTCCATTGTGTTTAATTATGTAATGGGAATGCTCATTCATAGGTATCAGAAGCGGTTTTTGCTTGTACTTACTATTGTTGGTAATTTAGGCGTATTGTTTGTATTTAAATATCTAAGCTTTTTTGTTCGTAACCTAAATGCGGCAACAGATTATCGTTATCAGCTTAGTGTACCTAATATTGTACTTCCAATTGGGATATCCTTCTTTACTTTTCAAGCAATGTCCTATGTGATTGATGTGTATCGAAAAAATGTGAAAGTGCAGAAAAATCCATTTTATCTTGGGTTATATGTATCGTTCTTTCCGCAGTTAATTGCAGGTCCTATTGTCAGATATGCTGCCATAGAAGAACAGATTATGAATCGAAAAGAAACTTGGCAGAAGTTTTCAGCAGGAAGCTGCCGGTTTATTATGGGATTATCGAAAAAGGTGCTTATATCCAATAATATGGCAGTTATTGCAGACCGAATTTTTACAATGCAAGGACAGCAACATATTCCAGTCAGTCTTGCCTGGCTTGGAGCCATCGCGTATACGTTACAGATTTATTATGACTTTTCAGGTTACTCAGATATGGCAATTGGACTCGGACTGATGTTTGGGTTTAAATTTGAAGAGAACTTTAATTATCCTTATATATCAAGGTCCATCGGAGAGTTTTGGAGAAGATGGCATA
>DBKX01000040.1 GCA_002297865.1 Lachnoclostridium sp. UBA739 | reverse complement strand
CCTCCAGCTCCACTCCAAGAAAAAAAATAAAGGTGTGTCATTAGATTGTGACACACCTTTATTCGTTTCTAATGCAAAGCTGCCTCTATTTGGTTCATGACATCGGGATTGGATGGTTTTGCGGCATTCATTTGTATGACCTTGCCAGAACGCCCCAAGATGAGGAAGCGGGGAATGCCATTAATGGCCAGAGTGTCAAGAAACTCACGCTGCTTGGCAAAAGGAACCACAAACTGTTCCCAAGTATTCCCTTGTTTTTGAAGAAAAGCATTCCAAGTTTTAATATTCTTGTCAAGCGAGATGCTGACAAACTTGATTCGTCGATTAGATGCATATTTTTCTTGCAACTGGGCTATATATGGTATTTCACGACAACAAGGAGCACAATAGGTTGCCCAAATATCTATATATACGATGTCTGTATTGCAAATATCTAACAAATTTACAATATTTCCCTTGACATCCAATAATTGCAGATTAGGGACAATACTATCCTTGGGGCGATTGAAATTATTATAAAACGCTTCAATTTTCCCTTTTATACTTGCCGAAACTATAGAACTTGCGATAGAATATACTTGTTGGCACTCATCGTTGACATCACTATTAAGGTACATCCTCAACAAACGGTAGGCAAGTTCGTCACGAGTATTCTGATTGGCCACTTTTTCTTTCAAAATGCCCAGCATGGCAAGATAATCCTTTTGATAGGATTTCTTCATACAAGCGACTTTCCAACAGAGATACGAGAAAACAAATTCATTCTTTTGACTTTTATCATCGTTGAGGTCTATTCTTTCCATATATTCATTATATAGTGCATCAACATCAGCAGACTTGCCCATACACATCAATCGCTCATAAAAATGAAGGTTTTTATTTATTTTCTTTTCAGACAAATACTTCTGGAGATATTGGCTGAATACAGTGTTATTAATTTTTCGAGAAGCAATGACAAGAGAATCTTGATAAACATCCCATGCTTTCTGATACGCTGCAAACGTAGTGGCCTGTGAGCTCCATGATGTAACAGATTGCAAGGTTTGTTTCATGAACTCCGTCTCTTGTTTGACATCGCCTTCTATAAGCGAGTTCTGGGGAGACAGCGCATCAATGGTCAAGGAAGTATTTTTGCCTCCTTGTAGATAGATTCCCAAGTAGACTTGTGTTTTGGGAACAAAGATAGTAGCATATTGTGGTGAGACTATTTTTTTGGAGAAAGAGAACGAGCCACCTACAGAAATGGAGATGGTGTCTATGGAGTTGTCTTGATAGACAAGCATATAGGTAGAAGGAGAATCCAAAATATGCCCATGAATACTAAACTGGCTTTCTTGTGCCTTCGCTGTAAGGCACAAGAAAAGGACCAAAACGATAGCTGATAAACGGTAATATAAACTTTTGATGATCATATTGACAAATTTTTTATTGTTGCATGTTTGGATTATAAATCAATACGGTTTTGGGAAGAGGACACTTCAACTGTGACTCTGTCATTGTATAAGTCTTGTTGCCGACAGTGTGAGTAATCGGTTTTTGTGCCTGAAAAATCGGGTCGTTCCATAAGCGACGAACCGTATAGAACCGGAATCCTGTTCCTGCGAATTCTCTTTCCTCTTCGTCAAGACAAAAACGAATCAAAGAGTTTCGATCTGTGACTGTGAAAGGAATCCCCTCGCTACCGCTGAGAATGCGAGTGGAGCGCAAGCTAACGAGCACATCTTTGGCTGTTTTTTCAGAACCTATTCGTGCTTCACATTCGGCAAGCATGAGATAAACTTCTGGGAGCGTAATGCCAAGATTGGTCATAGCACCAACAAAAGTAGCGGTAGGATAAACCAACGCTACCCCCTTGGCATTCTTCGTGCAGATAAGATTTCGACGTAAGTCATGTGTATCATAGAGGTCATAGATTTCAGGCTTCAGATAGTCGGTAGCTTCCATGCTGTAGTAAGCTGGATAATATTGGCGCATACCTGCAGAGCACTTACAGAACAACACTTCATTATCCCTATATGGATAAGGTATATACCCTAACAGCTGCGACATGGAAAGTTCTTGATAGCCAAAGCTATTCTGTTTGCTGATATGGTCAGTCAAATATACATTAGGGTCATCTTGCAGCAATTTATAAGCATTTTGCAGACAAACAAGAGCCTTGTCATATTGATTCATGTAGAAATACACCTTTCCCAAAAGTGCATACCCTGTAGGCTTATAGCAGCGCATACGATGCTCCGTACGTTCCTCCAAGTCTGGACACGCCGATTCCATCTCGCTGACTATCCAATCGTAGTATTCTTTGACTGATACGGGAGTAAACTCCGTAGCTTGCGTATTAGCTTCAGTTATAATTGGAAGAGCTGTTTCATTGGCATTCTTCTCATTGTATGGAGCAGCATACCATTGTGCGACAAGAAAATGCATATAGGCTCGACATACACGTGCCTCTGCCAACAAATGCTTTTTCTTATCAGCATCACCTGATGCAGATTTCAAGCCAGCAACAATGGAATTATACATATATATTTGATTATAACATTTATCAAATTCATTGGTAGACTCATCATCACGATAGATTTTGTCTGCGTACTCTATTGCTGCTTGTACAGAAGTTGGAAAACTGCTGCTCATCGCAATCGTATTGAGGCAACCATCCGTAAAGATCAAGTCGTCACTTTTCCATAGGGCATAGTATTGTTCACCGAGCATCATATTGAAGTTTTGCGAGCCATCAAACATGGCATCATAGTCATCCACCGTTTGCGCTATGGCATTACCACGTGGAGCCTCATCAAGAAAGCTGTTACATGATGCAGATAATGTTAGGCAACAAATTGCCAAGCCATATAAAATATTTTTTTTCATGTTTCTATATTTTATCTATTCATTTTAAAAAGTAACATTGAAATCAAAGGCGTATGATGGGCCAAACTTTTCTTGGCGACTATTGATATACGTAGTCGGATTATAGTACTCAGGATCTATGCCCTCCTTATTGGCTGCCCAATAGAAAAGATTACCTATCATAAATTTAACGCTGATACTTTGCGCTGAAACTTTTTGACACCATTGTGGTCGCAAGTTGTATGCTATGGTCAAATCTCTGAGTTTGATAAATGACGCATCCAAGATATTGGCATCGCTAAAATAGAACAAGTTGTAGTTGGCTGTTGCATTTTTAGTAGCCGACCATCCTGGTATATTGGTATATTGCTCATCTCCTGCTTTACGCCATCGATTATTGTAGTCATTGAGCAAGTTGGATGTAGGACGACCATATTCCATCGTCTCACATTGCTTGCGCATTTTGGCTCCAAAGTTGTAGATGAGTAAAAAAGACAATTCCCAATCTTTGTATCTGAAACGATTTGTAAGTCCTCCATAAAACTTTGGTATAGTAGTTCCACTATATACCACGTCATCTGCCGACAAGCCACGACTTTCCACCCCAGCTACAATCTCACCATTCTTATTGTATGCCTGTGGCTCTCCTATTTCATTGAGTCCAGCATATCTATAAGAGAAAAGGGAGTTGATAGGATAACCTTCCACATTCATAAAGGATATAGTGGCAAGAGTTGATGCCGTATAAGGAGTTGCTACATCAAGTTTCACGATCTTGTTGACATTATGTGTCAATGTCAAAGCTGTTTTCCAAGAGAAATTGGAAGTTTTGACAATTAAGGTATTGACGGAAAATTCAAATCCCTTGTTAGACAATTCACCTACGTTTCCTACAGTAGATGCCCAACCTACGAATGGGTTCAACAACATATCGCTTATCAAGTTGGTGGTTTTCTTGTTATAGAAATCAAAACTCAAAGCTATACGGTTGTGAAGAGCTGCTACATCAAATCCCAAGTTCCATGTACGTGTCTTTTCCCAAGTTATCTTACCATTGGCAGGAGAGGTAATGGTATATCCTGGGCGTTCAAAAAACGAGCTGGAGGTTGCTGTCAATATATCGTACTTTCCACCTTGGCCTGCTTGAGGAGAATTGCCTGCAAAACCGTATGTCATTCGCAAGTTACAGCGGTCCAACCATTTGAAATTCTTCATAAAATTTTCTTCCGACATTTTCCATACTCCACCAATAGACCAAATAGGTTTGTATTGAGTGCCAGGGTCGCTACCGAAGAGGTTGGATTGGTCCATACGAATGCTGCCATTAATTGTATAGCAATTTCTAAAAGTATAAGCCATGTTGCCGTAGAGCGAAAAATACCTGCGTTTCAATTCAGTTTGAGTGTAATAGGTCTTGGTGAAAGCATTGATACTATTACCAAGCAAGCCATTGTTTACACGGTTAAGGTTATAGTCGTCATAGGGCGTATATTTCATGGTTTGCAAATCGTAACCACGAAGAAAGTTGTTGAAACTACCATTTTTATATTCACGCACCTCTGTACCGAGCATTGCGGTAAGGTAATGCTTCTCGTCTACGGACGACACCGTGTAAGACAGTTGATTTCTGACAGTCCAATCAGATGTGTTGCCATTATTAGCATAAAAATAGCCACCCGACTTAGGCAAGGCAGGCTGCAAGGTCGTCCGAGGAGTAGAACAAAGCAATTCTTCCCTTACTCGCCAAGTACTGCCGGGATAGTAATTCTCCACTGTACTATGGAAATGACTATATTGCAGTCTTCCTTCATATCTCAATCCTTTCAATATATTGACAGTAAGTCCAGTGTTGAGACGCATATTGGTGTTTTGAGTCTTGCTACTT
>DBKX01000434.1 GCA_002297865.1 Lachnoclostridium sp. UBA739 | reverse complement strand
GACTGCCCGTATCAAATCCCATACCATTCATGCAGGAATCTGTAAAATCTCCAAATGCCGTAAATGCCTGATCCAGTGTTGACATAACAGTTTTAGAAACTGCTTTTACGTCAATTTCACTAAGTGCCTCCCCTGCTGCATTTAGTGCAGAGTTAATCA
The DNA here is from genome assembly GCA_002297865.1 of Lachnoclostridium sp. UBA739. The sequence goes on along the minus strand of DBKX01000434.1, from coordinate 8,267 downwards.
CATCGCCTATTGTATCTCCATTTATGTTATCAAAATGAAACTTATCAAACTTGAAATGAAATGCTCCATCCTGATTCTCCTTTGTTTTCTCTTCTTGCTTTTTCTGCTTGCTGTCACTGGATTTATTTTCGGTTCCATAAACTTCCTTAATTTCTTCTACCAGATCCTCAATAGAACCAAGTTCCTCACAAATCTCTTCTTCCGTCTTTCCGTTTTCCATACCTACTTGAAAATGTTCTTCATAGTCTGCTAATATCTCATCCATAACATCTTTATCTGTATCTTTTAACGCCTCTTTTAAAGCTTCTAAATATTCTACTTTATTCATGATTAACTCCTCCTATCCAATCATTTCCTCAACGACACTTACAAACTCTATCCATTCATCCTTTAGTTTCTGCTGATACTCTTTCCCTTTAGCTGTTAAATGATAATACTTTCTTGCTGGACCTTCTTCTGATTCTACCAAATACGTTTCTACATATTCCTCATCTTTTAGACGTTTCAATATGAGATAAAGTGTTCCTGTAGCAATCACCATTTTCTTTGATATAGCCTCTGTTAATTCATATCCATAGCGATCCGCTTCAACTAACTTAGATAACACGCATAATTCCAATGCACCTTTTTTAAATTGTGAATTCATAGTTCGCCCCTTTCTGCCTGGGTTTCAGACGGTTTCTATTTTTTATATTTCATTTAACGAAACGTTTTTTGTCATCTTTTTTTGTTAAATACATCATATCACTAACTATTCTATAATGCAATATACTATTTATAAAATATTAAATGACATTTGTAATAAATGATATTTCTTTTGCAAAAAAATAAGAGGCTATGTTTTCACAGCCCCTCTTTATCCTATTCTGCTGGAATAATCTCAATCCAGTATCCATCCGGATCACTGATAAAGTAAATTCCCATCTCTTTATTCTCGAAACAAATAACACCCATTTCTTTATGTTTCTCATAAGCTGCTTGGAAGTCATCCACTGCAAGTGCTAAATGGAATTCGTTATCACCAAGATTATATGGACGTTCCCAGTCTCTTAACCATGTAAGCTCTAGTGTGTGAGCTGTTGTATCATCCCCTAAATATACAAGAATAAAGCTTCCGTCTGGTACTTCCATACGTTTTACCTCTGTAAGCCCAAGTGCTTCTTCGTAGAACTTTAATGATTTCTCAAGGTCTAAAACATTAAAGTTATTATGTGCAAATGTAAATTTCATCTAGTTGTCTCCTTTTATGTTATTATCTTAAAAATGCTCCATTATTAATATCAATACATGTTCCGTTGATATACTCCGGACACTCTTCTGCAAGCCAAACGATTGCTTTTGCTACTTCTTCTGCTTCTGCAAATCGTCCTGTGAATACACTGGATTTAATCTTTTCTTTTCTCGCTTCTGGTATTACGTGAAGCATATCTGTCTTAACTGGCCCTGGTGCAACAGCATTTATCACAATCCCTTTTGGTCCTAAGATTGTTGCGAAGCTCTTGGTTGCGTTAATAATTCCTGCTTTTGATACACCATACCATACATCTGGATGACCAATCTCTCCTGCGATGGAAGCAGTATTTACAATTCGTCCTGTCCCTGACTTAATCATTGGATCGGAAACTTGATTGATAAATTCCATTGGTGCGTATAGATTTACTTTCATAAGTCGATCCATATCTGCTTGTGGATAGTTATCGTAAGGGATGGAGTTCATAATTCCTGCGTTATTCACTAACAGGTCAATACGTTCTTCCTTGCTCACAATATCCTTAACTAGTGGCTTAATACCTTCAATATCTGTAATATCAAATACCACTTGTTTTACATTTTCTTTGCTGGATAAGGAAAAATTGGAAAAGTCTCTTGCTATTACGTATACCTTGTAATCCTTTGTAAGTAAGGATTTTGTGACTTCTAAACCGATTCCTTTATTACCACCTGTAACTATGGCTATTTTTTTCATATCTAAGATCCTTTCTTCATTCATATAGTTTATGTATATCATATCATGATATTGATTGTAAAGGACTTGTGGAGAACTTTTCTAGTGAAACAAACGGCTATATGGATTGACTCCACATAGCCGTTTGCTCTTACATATACATTGAAAATGATTAATAGAATTTTACGATATCGTCAGCAGTTTTTCTTTTTGGTTTGTCTGGATTCTGTGTTCCGTAACCAAGTGCGATTACTGCTACGATGGTTTCTTGTTCTGGAATATTTAATACTTCACGAATCTTTTCTCCATCACGGATTCCCATGATAAGAGTATCTAATCCCATTTCTTTTGCTTTTAAGACAAAGTTCTCATTGTGTAAACCTAAGTCGTAGTATCCCCAGCCGTTTCCACATTCGTTGTCTGCTACACCTTCTCGATTGAAGCCTGCTCGGTTCGCTACAAATGTTGTTACTACTAATGCTGCATTTTCAGAATTCTTTGCATTAAATGCTGGTAAACATTCTGCTGTAAATTTAGCACGCATATCGGCGTCTAAAACAACGTGGTATCTTGCTGTCTGAGAGTTTTTCCAAGATGGTGCCTGGATAGCTGCTTCGATAATTTCTTTTACTTGTTCTTCTGTAACCATTTTGTCTGCATCGTATGCACGTACACTTCTTCTGCTTTCGATTAATGTTTGGAAATCCATATGTAGTTCCTCCTGTATATTTGTTAATTTCGTTTTTACCTTTTGACAGTTCTAATGATATAGGGGATTGTGGGATTAGTCAATGGGAAAAGATGTTGGAAGATTTGTAAAAGTAGTCTCCTTCCTCTGGCTCTATGATTCCTAAATATAAAAAAGCAAATACTAATAAGCTTACTAATCTATATTTCTCTTCTTTTTTATAAAGTTCCTCCTCTAACTCAAATATACTATCTGCTAAACAATGAAGATTGTCTATATCCCATTCAAATTGATTGTTTTCTATGTATTCTTGTAACTGTTTCGCTCCATAAATTAATGTTGCTTCATTAATTTTATTAAACTGTATGTTCTTCTGATTTTCTTTCTCCCCCATAAAGTGTTTCACATCTGCACCAAGCTTCATTTTTATATCGTAAGAATGCTCCCTGAAACATGAAATGACAAAACTCTCAATAGCTGGATAACTTAACAGAAGCATTCCTCCCTTATCCTCTCCGTTATCATAGGGATCTTTCAACTCATTTATATAATCTTTTATTAATTTGACATCTGTATTAGAGTCATGATCCCTATCAAATAAATAGAATATGGCGATATTATCCATATTCAAATCATAAGTATTGATTAAATACTCATACATCTCATCTAGATATTTCTCGTCTGAAATAAATGAGATATTACTTTCCCTTGTATTAATTACATAAATATGATTTGTAGAATTTATGCCACCGTTAATAAAGCGTGCTGGTTTGTCTCGCCTTTTTTCCACGTACTGATAATGTAAGATATTACAAAATATTCGTTTCAATATTTCAAACTCTGTCTTTGCACCCTCTACTATAAACAAAATATCTCCGACTTGCTTATCTCTATTTATCCTCAACTACTATTTCCTCATAAAATGGTTTTCCTTTAAACGCCCCACTGTTATACATCTTCTCTATATTCTGCGAATTTCTAGGCTGGAATGAAGAAATTCGATTCACTTGACTTCCTTCTCCTAAAATATAATCTACAGTATAAATCTGATCCGGTCGCAAAATGGAATTTGACATTAAGTTGGTTGAATGTGAAACAAAGCAAAGCTGCGCATTTTTTGACTCTCTCATAAAATGTTTTACAAGCAGACATTCTAATTCATTATGAAGTCCACTAGAGAATTCATCAATAATTAACATCCCACCTTCTCTAATTACTTTTAGATAGTCTGTTAAAATCCTAATTAGATTCTGGTTCCCTAAAGATTCAAGCATAAATGGTACGGAAAAATTGTTTCCCACTCTATTATAGAAAAGCACATTATCCTCTGCCATAATCTGTTGATACTGATTATCAACTTTAGATGTATAACTAACTCGTTGGTCATATCCATACCTTTCTAAAAACTGATTTATTTCATCTGTTCCATTTTCATTAAAATAGATATCTAACTTTTTAGAGCCAAAGCTTTCACCTGCTCCTATCGCCGCATTAATGTACGTTGAATTTTTTAAAAAAACAATCCATTGTTTCAATATATCACTGTATTCTAACGCACCAGCAAAATCGAGTATCCTTAGAAAAATTCCATCCTTTTTTACTCTATTCTTCTCATAAACCTTTTCTTTATCTTCAAAATAAGATATCGCTGTTGCACCTTCTCTATTCAAAATCCTTTTTCCATCAAGAACTAACTTCTCTGAAATCATCTCATTAATACGATTGTATTTTAAACGATAACGTATTTCACTTCCACCAATTATGAATGTATACTCCAAGGCAAACTCAGGATTATTATTTTCAAAACATATATATTTCTCTAAACCAACCTCTTCTACTCCAAACATCAAATCCATAAAAAGCTTAAGTGCTGTAATAATTGCAGATTTTCCAGCTCCATTGCCTCCCACAAACATTGTGCCTTTTAAAATACCATTTTCCTGATTTACGTTTTGAGGCAAAATTGTATAATTCGTTTTCGTAAAATCTATTACTATTTCATTTTTGAACGAAATGAAATTTTTAATCTTTAAACTCTTAAGCATATTAACACCTCCTACTCTCATTATACTTCCGTATAGGTCAAAAGTGCAACTTTTTTACGGCATTCACTTTTTAAATCGCACTTTTTTTACGTTTAAATTATGTCCAAAATAAGAAAGAATAATCATACTGCATCACTATATATATTACGCACCTTCGGAGCCATAACAGAAAAGAGACAGATGCCCCTTTCAAGCATCTGCCCTTTTCCACCATTTCTATCTATATGATATTCTTATCTCTTCTCAACACCTAAAACAACCTTCTCGCCGTTGATATTCCATTCCTCGCTAGAACCTTTCACTTCACCAGCAAAGATACTATCTGCTAATACCTTACCAGCAATAGTATCTTTGTTACGTTCCATAATTCCAGCGATCTTATCATTCCCATCCACATATACGTTAATACGATCTGTAACTTCAAAGTCAGCAGACTTACGCATAGTCTGGATTTTACTGATAACCTCTAATACGAAACCTTCCTCTATTAACTCTTCTGTCAAGTTCGTATCAAGAACGGTTGTAATACCATAATCAGAACCAGATACATAACCTTCCTTCTGAGCAGTTTCGATTAATAAATCATCTTTCTCAATGACTTCTTCCTTACCGTCAAATGTAAGAGTAACGCTACCCTTTTCATTTAACTCATCCATAACTGCATTTCCATCAAGAGTAGTTAAGAACTCTTTGAATGCATTGATTTGTTTACCAAAACGACGTCCTAATGTACGAAGCTGTGGTTTGAAAGAGTAGGATGTGAAGTCTCTTACGTCCTGAGTGAATTTCACTTCTTTTACATTTAGCTCATCTTCGATGATTTGCTTGAAGTTGTCACCTAATTCAGAATCAGCTTTTACATACATAGTGCCGATTGGCTGTCTATTTTTGATTCCAGATGTGTTACGGCAAGCACGGCCAAGAACAACGATATCAAGAACTTCTTCCATATCTTTTTCTAGCTGAGTATCAATAAATGCTTCATTTGCAACTGGGAACTCACATAAATGAATACTTTCAGGAGCATTCTTGTCGATGCTTCTTACTAAGTTCTGATAAATGTCTTCTGTCATGAATGGAATCATAGGTGCTGCAATCTTACATAATGTTACTAATGATGTGTAAAGAGTCATGTAAGCATTGATCTTGTCTTGTTCCATTCCCTTAGCCCAATAACGTTCACGACCACGTCTTACATACCAGTTACTTAATTCATCAACAAACTGCTGTAATGCTTTTGCCGTTTCAGGAATCTTGTAAGCAGCAAGGTTTTCATCTACTGTCTTAACGACTGTATTTAAACGGGATAAGATCCATTTATCCATTACGCTAAGTTTATCATATTCTAATTCATATTTTGTAGCGTCGAACTCATCGATGTTTGCGTATAATACGAAGAAAGAATAGGTGTTCCATAAAGTACCCATGAATTTGCTCTGTCCCTCTTGTACTGCCTTACCGTGGAAACGGTTTGGTAACCAAGGAGCACTGTTGATGTAGAAGTACCAACGAATTGCATCTGCACCATACTGCTGTAAAGCATCGAATGGGTCAACGGCATTTCCTTTAGACTTAGACATCTTCTGACCATTTTCATCTTGTACGTGACCTAATACAATAACGTTTTTGTAAGGTGCTTCGTTGAAGATTAATGTTGAAATCGCAAGTAAGGAATAAAACCATCCTCTTGTCTGGTCAACGGCTTCTGAAATGAAGTCTGCTGGGAACTGTTCCTTGAATAAGTCTTCATTTTCAAATGGATAATGATGTTGTGCAAATGGCATGGAACCTGAATCGAACCAGCAGTCAATAACTTCTGGAACTCTGTGCATTTCGCCACCACATTTATCACATTTGATTGTTACCGCGTCGATGAATGGACGGTGTAATTCGATATCGTCTGGGCAGTTATCGGACATGGATTTTAATTCTTCAATGCTTCCGATTGCATGCTGATGTCCACAGGAACATTCCCAAACGTTAAGTGGTGTTCCCCAATAACGGTTACGGCTTACGCCCCAGTCCTGAACGTTTTCTAACCAGTCACCAAAACGTCCTTTACCGATTGTCTTAGGAATCCAGTTGATTGTGTTGTTGTTACGGATTAAGTCATCTTTTACTGCAGTCATCTTGATAAACCAAGATTCTCTTGCATAGTAAAGAAGTGGAGTATCACATCTCCAGCAGAATGGATAGCTATGCTCGAATTTTAATGCTTTGAATAATAGTTTCTTAGCACCAAGAGCTTTTAACACACCTTCATCTGCTTTCTTACAGAACATCCCTGCGAAGTCAGTAACTTCTGGTTTCATCTGTCCTTTTTCATCCACTAACTGTACGAATGGAAGGTCGTAGTTTCTACCAACTTTCGCATCGTCTTCACCGAATGCAGGAGCGATATGAACAACACCAGTACCGTCTGTTAATGTAACGTAATTATCGCATGTTACATAGAATGCTTTCTTACCATTCACTGTGCTTCTGTCGCCTGGGTCACCGATTGTTCCATCTGGCTTATTAAATGCATAGTCGAATAAAGGTACATATTCTTTGTATTCTAAGTCTTTACCAACGTATTTTTCAACAATTTCGTAAGCACCGTCAATTACGCTAAGTAAAGCTTCTGCTAAAATGTAGTATTCGGTAGCTACTGCTGTATCTTCTTCGCCTTCTTTTACTACATCATTTTTCTCATTTACCTGAACTTTTACTTTTACATAAGTCTCATCTGGGTTTACGCAAAGTGCAATGTTGGATGGTAATGTCCAAGGTGTTGTTGTCCAAGCAAGGATGTATTCGTCTTCTGTTCCTTTTACTTGGAATTTTGCGATTGCAGATTTTTCTTTTACATCTTTGTAACCCTGTGCTACTTCGTGAGAAGAAAGTGGTGTTCCACAACGTGGGCAGTAAGGCACGATTTTGTAACCTTTGTATAATAATTTCTTATCCCAGATTTTCTTTAATGCCCACCACTCGGACTCAATGAAGTTGTTGTCGTAGGTTACATATGGGTCATCCATATCAGCCCAGAAACCAACTGTTGCGGAGAAATCTTCCCACATTCCTTTGTATTTCCATACGGACTCTTTACATTTATGGATAAATGGCTCTAAACCGTAGTCTTCGATCTGCTCTTTTCCATCTAAGCCTAATAACTTTTCAACTTCAAGTTCTACTGGAAGACCGTGAGTATCCCAACCTGCTTTACGAGGCACTTTATAACCTTTCATAGTTTTATATCTTGGAATCATATCTTTAATAACACGAGTTAATACGTGTCCGATATGTGGCTTACCATTGGCTGTTGGTGGTCCATCATAGAAGGTATAGGTTTCTCCTTCTTTTCTGGAATCGATACTTTTCTCGAAAATGTTGTTTTCTTTCCAAAAGTTTTCTACTTTTTTCTCACGTTCTACGAAAGTGAGGTCTTTGATTACTTTTTCGTACATGATTTCCCTCCTAAAATATTTTATCTAGTATGTTCTTAGGCTTATTATTTCCATATTTATGATAGATTAAGCGGTGAACAAAGTGTCTTCGACACTCTCAAGTCCCCTGCCCTCAATCTTGAGGGAGAAGGCACTTTGCC
>DBKX01000116.1:2719-2858 GCA_002297865.1 Lachnoclostridium sp. UBA739 | reverse complement strand
AAATTTTCTACAAGAAATTCCCATTTCAAAGAAACGAAATAAGGAGCGTTAATATGGAAGTAATGAAGATTGCTTATGAGAAATCAGATAAGATTCTTAGAACTGCTCAGTTTAATACGCTAAAACAAACAATGACATT
>DBKX01000116.1:0-2704 GCA_002297865.1 Lachnoclostridium sp. UBA739 | reverse complement strand
GCAAGGATGAATTAAAAGATGTAGGAAATATTCATGTAGATTTTAGCGGAGAATTTTATCACTACAGTATGAATTTTGATTGTCCAGAATCATATTATACATGGGTCAAACTTAAATTAGCTTTCAATAATGCAGGTAAAAATAAATAATGGCACGAAGTGTAGGTAAAACATTTGAAGATAACTTCAAGAAAAGTATACCAGATTATGTACTCTCCTATCGTCCTCCTGATTCAGCTCAGGGATTTGATGTAGGAGCAAGTAATAAACTTAGGTTTAGTCGTCATAGTCCATGTGATTTAATGATATTTGATGGTACGAGAAATCTTTTTCTCACATTGGAATTGAAAACATTTCAAGGTTCATGTAGTTTTGAACGTACAAAAGAAGAAAAAGGAATTATCCATCATTATCAGATTAAGAGTCTCAAAGATTTTGCACAATATGAACGTGTCATCAGTGGATTAGTTTTAGACTTTCGTTCTACTGGTAATACATATTTCTTGAATATCAATCAGTGGGATGAATTTATCTCACACATAGAAAAGAAAAGCTTTAACGAAAAGGATTTGCTAGCATATGCAGATCCTATTTTAATTGAAAAGAGAAAATTAAAAGTGAATTACAGATATGATATTGAGTCATTTCTGAAAATTTTAAATATTTAGTTGTTAGGAGAAGAAATACATGAAAAAAACATTACTCAAAGTAAAAAACACAATTACATTTGAAGATAAAGTTAATGCGATTACTCTTATTTTAAATGCTTTCTGGGATGATAAAACAGGTGAATATACACCTTGGTATGAAGAACCTGCAAAAGTCATTGCAGTTGCCAAATATTTTATTGAGGGATATGAACTTGAAGATGGAGAAAATCTGTATAATCTATATCTTTCGGATGATGATTTAAAAGGTCTTGTTGATAATTTTATTTATCCAGACTATGAGTCCAGAAATGAAACTACAAAGATATATATTAAAGTTATGGATTTTGTAAATCATATGGTTTATGACAAACTTAATTGGACTAAAGAAAATATTATTCATGCAAATCCAGATATGGACAAAATCGTAAAATGTGCAAACGTTATTATTGATTCACTTGAGAATTTTGCAAATCTTGACCTTACTGCTCTCACACCAGATATGGTTAAAGATGGACTTACTTTTATGGAGAAAATCAAAGAATCTGGATTTGAACTTACAAATGAGAATCTTAGTAAAATTGTAAAAGAAGCTGCGGATTTTAAGATTGATAAAGCGTCTCAGGAAATTATTGATGCAAAAAATGAGCAGATTAAAAAGTTAAAAGAAGAAAATGCAAATCTCAAAAAAGTACAGGGAAATATTAGCGCTAGGAATGTTCTGAATGATGGTTCTAGTGCGAAGTCTGGAAGTAAAGTAACTAAAATGGATAAGAAGAAATAAAATACATACGATATATTTCAACCGTGGGTAAGGAGAAAATTGACAAATATTATGTCTAAAGACCTAAACAAGGCAAATCGACAAATGCTGCGACTCTACATATTAGAAATGAAATTTCACAAAATCAGTTCTGACAATTTTAGCAATTGATTTCGCTTTATCATTTGACATTTTAGGATTATGAACAATTTGGTGGATTGCATAAACCTTAGTCAAACAATTTAGCATATAACACAAAACTGCTGGTGTTACAAAACAATTAAAAACTGTATGTAGGATCGTTATCATTTGTCACCTCCTAGTCTTACGTTTTAGTACATATGTACTTCGCACAGGAAAACTATAACCTAAGTAATAAATCGTGCTTATGGATTATTGTACGAAAGACAATCATCTATTACTTAGAGTTATTATATCATGTGTGAAATTGGAAATAAATAGAAAATTTTGAGGAGGAAATTATTATGGGTGTAATTATGGATGCAATTGATGCGCAGATTATACGTCCTAGAGTTGAAGCTTCTGAACGAGAAGGTTTTGAAATGACTCAGGTTGATATTCAGAATTTTTACAATTCAGGCTCACCTCGCGTCTATGATCGTACAGAAACTTATGCAAGTTCACCACGTTCATCTGGTGTGTCTGGTGGAAATGGAAATTATCATTATAATATTCATTTGAATGTTGCGGAATATCCCTACGGAGATCATTCAGGCTTGCAGATCATAAGTGATATCCAAAATAACGGTAGTGGGGTTTTGGGTACTCCTGGTACATGGGATGATTCTGTACAAGACATTATTGAAGCCGTCAAAGCTAATTTTAATTAAGAGGATATAGCCACCAGTCATCAAGAGAAAGAAATCAAACAATTATCAGAGAGTTTGATTCCAATTGTGAATGCACACTCGTAACTTTAGCCATGAGTTAGTGAACATAAATAAGGAGAATTATAAGGTAGAAAAGAGGTGAAATTGTGGAGAAAGCATTTAAGTACAGAATTTATCCAACCAAGAAGCAACAGAAACTTATACAGAAAACATTTGGCTGTACAAGATTTGTCTATAACTATTATCTTAACATAAGAAAAAATCTTATGAAAAAGATAAAACAACATTTACATACAATATGTGTTCCAAAGATTTAACAGGTTTAAAGAAACAGCTTGAATGGCTAAGAGAACCTGATAAGGATGCTTTGCAAAAATCATTGAAAGATTTAGATATGGCATATCAGAAATTTTTCAAAGAACATACTGGTTATCCAAAATTCAA
>DBKX01000120.1 GCA_002297865.1 Lachnoclostridium sp. UBA739 | reverse complement strand
CTAGATTATAGCATGGTAAAGCAGAGATGTGTCGATTTATGGGATATATGTGAAATTAAATGGGTTTTAGGTATAATTATTTAGATTTTTAAGGATATAAAAGTCTTTTTCAGAATACATTGTACAAAAAATATGCAAAGTAATTATACACTTTGCACAAAAAAACTGCGTACTAACTGATTAAAAAACTGCTAGTACACAGTTACACTTATTCTTCTAAACTTAAAATGAAATCAAATACACCTCGATAGACACAACTACACTAGCAAATATACAAAATACGCTCCATAGCAAACTAACATAGTAATACCAGCCTTACGTCCCATCTTTCCATCCTTTACAACTGCTACATATAACAAGACTACTGCACCAATTGCCACAATACCATCTACGATAAATTTAGATGCAAACGGCACAGACTTAATCAATGCTGTTGTTCCTAGTACAAATAAGATGTTGAAGATATTACTTCCAATAATATTACCAATTGCAATATCTGCCTTACCTTTCCTTGCCGCAGTAACAGATGTCATAAGCTCTGGAAGAGAAGTTCCAAAAGCCACTATCGTTAAACCAATAATTCGATCCGTTACACCAAATACTTTTGCAATTGCGGTTGCACTATCAACTGTTAAGTTACTTCCAAACACAATAGCAACAAGACCTCCAAGAATAAAGATAATCAGCATGATGATAGAATGCTTTTCTTCCTCTTGTGTCTCTGGCGTTTCTGAGTTCTTAGACATACGAATTAAATAAACAAAGAATCCAATAAACAATGCCCATAAGATGATACCGCCGACAAAATTCATTTCTCCAAAAATTGCACCATATACAACTAATACAGCTGTAATGAAGATTGTAAATGGAATTTCATACTTCACTGTAGATTTTGCAACCGCTAATGGTACAATGCAAGAAGTAATACCAAGAATTAATAATACATTCATAATATTACTTCCGATTACATTTCCGATTGCAATTCCCGTACTACCTTTTAATGCAGCACTAATACTGATGGCTGCTTCTGGAGCGCTTGTCCCAAATGCCACAATGGTAAGTCCGATTACTAACTGTGGAATACCAAATTTATCTGCAACTCCTGATGCCCCGTCTACAAAATAATCTGCGCCCTTGATTAACAGGATAAAACCAATTAATAAAATGACAATATTTTTAATGAGTAACATAGTCATCCTCCTTATAATATTCCTCTACTATACACACTTTACCATATAGATTCAAGGTAATTATTTCATTTTCTTTAAAAACTCTCTAGTACGTGCATTTTGAGGATTATCTATTACATCTTCTGGCTTTCCTTCCTCTACAATTTTGCCCCCGTCCATGAAAATAATTCGTTTGGACACATTTTTTGCAAACTCGATTTCATGGGTTACGATTACCATGGTCATCTTTTCATCCGCAAGGTTACGAAGAACTCTTAGAATTTCTCCTGTCAACTCAGGGTCTAATGCTGATGTAGGCTCATCAAAAAATAAAATTTTAGGATTCATACATAGTGCTCTTGCAATCGCGATACGCTGCTGCTGTCCACCTGATAGCTGGTGAGGATATGCATTTTCCTTATCTTCTAATCCCATTTTCTTTAACAATCCTCTTGCCTGGGCTACAACCTCTTCTTTGTCACGTTTCTGGGTATGAATTGGTGCATCAATAATATTTTTCAAAACAGTATAGTGTGGAAACAGGTTAAAGTTCTGGAATACCAGCCCAAAACATCCCTTAATTTCTTTTAACTGCTTTTTATTAGCATATACAATTTTCCCTTCTTCCCTTTCCACTGCGGCATCCTGCCCACAATATGAAAGTATTCCGCCATCCATTGTTTCTAGTAAAGTTGCACATCGAAGGAGTGTAGACTTACCAGAACCAGATGGTCCTAAGATGGATACCACTTCTCCCTCCTCCACAGACATGGAGATATCTTTTAAAACCTCCAGGGAGCCAAAACTTTTTCGTAAGTGCTTTATCTTTAATAGTCCCATAATTCCACTCCTTTATGAATAATAACTTAGTTTTTTCTCAATACGTTCCATAACAAATGCTACGACAAAGTTAAACACATAGTAAAATACGCCTGCTATGAGCAACGGGATAATTGTAGTCTGCTTAGATGCAACCTGTTTTGCCACAGTAAACATTTCTGCATATGCTACTGCAAATGCAAGCGATGTATCTTTTACTAATGTAATAACTTCATTAGTAACTGGTGGCATAACCTTCTTACACATCTGTGGGAAAATGATTTTCCAAAATGTCTGCATCTTCGAATAACCAAGTACAGAAGCCGCCTCGTATTGTCCTTTTGGTACTCCTTGTATTCCTGAACGATATATTTCAGCATAATATGCTGCATAATTTAAAGAAAAACCAATTATAACGGCGTAGAATCTATAGTTTTTAGGTGGTTCCCAGTTGAATAGGAAGCATGGTCCATAGAATACAGCAAAAAGCTGAAGCATTAATGGAGTTCCTCGCATGATCGATATGTAGAACTTCACAAGTCCGCTCAGTGGTTTGAATTTTGACATACGTCCAAATGCAATTACTAAGCCTAATGGAAGTGAGAAAATTAATGTCAGGAAAAAGATAAGCAAGGTGTCCCGGAAACCAATTGTAAGCTGTTTCATGACACCAACTGCCCACTTGAAATCTTTGTTCTGCTTTTTTGCTTTTGTTTTTATGACTTGTGCAGTATTTGCAGGTTCTTCTGCCTTATCATCATGAGATAGACAGATACATTCCTCTAATCCCCAATCCTTAGCTATTTTTTTGAATGTTCCATCATCTAGCATTTCCAATAATGTTTTCTGCACACTATCTCGAAGTTCTGTGTTACCTAACTTGAAACCAATTCCATATTGCTCCGTTGAAATCTGTTCTTCTAACATGGTATATGCGTCGCCACGAGATTCTATTTCGTATTTCGCAACACCGATATCCATGCAGATAGCATCTACTGCACCTACTTCTAGATTCATAAATGCACTGTTATAATCAGAAACCTGCTGAAGCGTATCAAATGACTCTGCTAGTTCTAGATTCTTAGGGTCAGCGTCTTCTCCGGTAAGGGCTGCCAAAGCGGATGAATCTGCCTGAACTGCTACTACTTTTCCTGTTAAATCTTCTAATTTCTTAATATTTGAATCATTACGAACAATGACAACCTGAGAGTTGTCTACATAAGGTGTTGACCAAGTATAATCAGCTTCCCTTCCGTTGATCGTAAATCCATTCCAGATACAGTCAATCGTTCCGGAATTCAGCTCCATATCCTTAGAATCCCAGGCGATCGGCTGTGGAACAAATTGCAGATTCAGGCGGGATGCCACTTCCTTTGCGAGATCCAAATCAAATCCGGTGTACTGTCCGTCATCTCCAACAAAGCCCATCGGCGGAAAATCCTGATCAAATCCTACGATAAATTTGCCTTCGTGATCGCCTGCTGCCTCACTGCTCTCTGCTTTTGACTCTGCGGAAGTCTCCTCTGCCTTGCTCTC
>DBKX01000118.1 GCA_002297865.1 Lachnoclostridium sp. UBA739 | reverse complement strand
CCCAACACTTGACATAGAGCCTTATCTTAGGACACTAGCTTATTTATCTACTCAAACTGAACCAATACTGCCCTTACAAAAGCACCGTCTGCACCTTTGAGTTTAATAGGAGCTGCAGATAAGAAGTATTCTCCTTCTTCTATTTCTGCTAGTCGTAAACCTTCCAGTATATTAATCCCTTTTTCCATTAAAGTACGATGGGTAGAAAAGTCTGCCTGTTCTCTTTCAATCGACATAGCATCAAAACCTAATCCAATTATTTCTTTTTCAACTAAATATTTAGCTGCATCGCGATCTACATAAGGGAAGTTAAAATCATATTCTGTATCAAAAGAACTCTTGGTTTTTAATATAATAAAATCACCCTTTTGTATATTAAACTTACTCAATTCTTCTTTTGTTATCACATCGGTACAACTCGTTAAATCGAATACCTTGCACCAGCATACTGCACTATGTAAATCAATCTTCTCTATTGTATCTCCTTGTTTTATCATATGTCTTGGTGCATCCATATGGGTACCACAATGTACATTTGTTTTTATTTCTGTCTCTCTTATAGTATCTTCAAGAAAGCTTCGATATTGATATTTTGGGAGATAGTCTATGATTTTTTCATATGTTATCATGTCTTCTTGCACATCCATCGATATATCAAAAACCTTATAATTCTTCATGCTTATATTCCTCCTAAATTATTGTATAGAGATTTATTGTTATCCATTATAGCCAGTTGATTTCTGCCTTTGCTCTTGGTACTGTCCTATAATACTTTGCATCTGGATATCCCATCACGAGAGCAGAAACAATGTGCTTCCCCTTTGGCACTTTAAGATAGTCACGTATTTTATTGCTAGCCTTTGCCGCTTCCACCAAAAAACCGCTGAATAGTACTCCTATCCCCATCGCATTTGCCATAAGTTCTAAGTTAGATGATGCAAGACCACCATCAATCAAATGATCACATACAACAAAAATTACGGTTGGTGCATGATTTAGTAGAGGGTCAAATCCATCTGGATCCTTCTGATATTTCCTGTAATAACCAATCCAAGCAGAGGCATAATGATTTAACGAAGGATCCTCTTTCGAGGGATTCGCCAGCAACTCTTCCCCCTTTTTCTTGAGACTTTCAAAAGATAGCTGTTTTAGCAGATTTAACTGTTCCGAAACTACAATATAGGATACATCTTGACTATTTCCAACTGTCTCTGTAAATCTACCCGCTTCGATAATTTTACAAATCACTTCTTTTTCTATCTTTCTTGCTTGAAACCTCCGCATGGTTCGCCTAAATTTTATAAAATTCAGGAGATTATCAGGTGTTATAGAAAATGTCCTGTTATCGTATGGTATTACTTCCTCCATAGAATATGTATCCGTAGAAACCGCCTCAACTGGACATATAGCAATGCAGTGTCCACACTTGAGACATCCCTTATTGTTTATCTTTCCCTTTCCTTTTATATAATAGATTGTCTTCTTCGGACAATCTCTAATACACTCTTTGCAGCCTATACATTGTTCACCATTAATATCAAACATACTCCGCCTCTCCATTTTGTAATTTATTTCTTAGTACTTTAAATATTATACATAATCCCTCTATATAATACAAACATATTTTTACCATTTCATCTAAATGCACTCATTAAAAAAATTTATACACGCAAAAAACGCACCCTACTCAACTGAATAGGATGCGTCCCTGTATCTATATTCTATAAATCATCATCTAAATCATCAGAGAAATCTAAGTAAGAATCTTCTACTTTCTCATCTGCTAAGTATTCATCCATAGCGTCAGTTCCTAATTCTTCTGCTTCGAACTCATCTGATAATTCGATTTCTGGTTTGATATCTGTATCAAGTTTAACAGAACGATATCTCTTCATACCTGTTCCTGCTGGAATTAACTTACCGATAATAACGTTTTCTTTCAGACCAATCAATGGGTCAACTTTACCCTTGATAGCTGCTTCTGTTAATACCTTCGTTGTTTCCTGGAAGGATGCCGCGGATAAGAAGGAGTTTGTTGCTAAGGAAGCCTTAGTAATACCAAGCATTACTTGTTTTCCTTCTGGAGCTTCTAAGCCTTCGTTTGTTAATCTTTCGATTTCATCTTCGTATTCTAATGCATCTACAAGTGTTCCTGGTAAGAACTCGGAATCTCCGTTGTTCTCAATACGAACTTTCTTAAGCATCTGACGAACGATAACCTCGATGTGCTTATCGTTAATTTCTACACCTTGTAGACGGTAAACACGTTGAACTTCCTGAATCATGTAATCCTGAACTGCACGAACACCTTTAATCTTTAAGATATCGTGTGGGTTTACACTACCTTCAGTTAACTCATCACCTGCTTCAATTACCTGACCTTCTAATACCTTAATACGGGAACCATAAGGAATTAGATAAGCTTTTGCTTCATTTGTTTCTGGGTCTGTTACGATAACTTCACGTTTCTTCTTTGTATCGCTGATAGAAACAACTCCACCAAACTCTGCGATAATAGCAAGACCTTTTGGTTTTCTTGCTTCGAAAAGCTCCTCGACACGAGGAAGACCCTGTGTGATATCGTCACCAGCTACACCACCAGTATGGAAAGTACGCATTGTAAGCTGTGTACCTGGTTCACCGATAGACTGAGCTGCGATGATACCAACTGCTTCACCAACCTGTACTGCTTCACCAGTAGCCATGTTTGCACCATAACATTTTGCACAAACACCGATGTGAGACTTACATGTTAAGATTGTACGAATCTTAAGTTTAGCCTGTTCGCCTGCTTCAACGATTGGAGCTGTTTTCACAATCTTAGCAGCACGTTTTGGAGTAATCATATGGTTTGCTTTTACAATTACTTCACCATTATCGTCTTTGATTGTTTCACAAGAATATCTTCCTGTAATTCTTTCTTCAAGACTTTCGATCACTTCTTTTCCATCTGTAAATGCTTTAATCCACATACCTGGGATAATGCCTTTACTTGCACAGCAGTCAGTTTCACGGATAATTAAATCCTGAGATACGTCTACAAGACGACGTGTCAAGTAACCAG
>DBKX01000314.1 GCA_002297865.1 Lachnoclostridium sp. UBA739 | reverse complement strand
CGTGCTCGTCATAATATCGACGTTCTCATTCTTTGCAAGGTCTAAGTCGCTAACTTTAACCGTATCGCCAAGTCTTAGTGAACTTACATCCAGGTCAATCTTATCAACTAAGTCAGCGGGGTATGCTTTGTAAGAAATTTCAGTTAGCAGCTGTTCCAATACTCCCTCTACAACTTTTTCTTTATTGTGCAGTATAATTTCTGCTACAGAATGTACCTTTTCTCCACTAACTAAAGCTTGAAAGTCAACTTCAATGAGCTGTTTCTTCATTGCGTCGTAGTCCATTTCCTTAATCAGCACATCATATTGCTTGCCTTCAACATCAAGCATAATCTGAGTACCTACTACACATTGTTTTAGAATTCCTTCTGCTTCGCTTAGTTTTACCTTAATTGGGATAGAACCTTTGATTTCTCTGCCAAAAAGATTACCAGTAATATAACCTTCTCTTCTTAGTCTCTTTGCCTTTGTTTCCATGTCTCTCGTTTGCACTTTTAAAGTATTCATTTATCTTTTCCTCCAATTCACAAATTGAGAACACAGGGAATTGCGGAATGTCACTTAGTAATATGGCGTTTCGTTTCTCTTGTTCTATATGTAATATAGCACGCATTTTTTATAAATTCAAGAGATACAGAAATGTTTCACAAAGTCTTCACATTTTCAATATACTTTTACTCAATGATTCGCGAACGGCAGTATATATAAAACTGTTCCTGACAATGACGATGCTCTTTTTTCATTGGTTCGAACTGAACATCAAATGCTTCAATCATAACGTTCTTTTCATCTTCACAAACTTCCTGCAAAAACCGCTCTTCTGCTTCTACTAGTCGTTATATCTCTTCTGGATAACGCATCAAAGCCGATTTGGAACATTATGGTACATCATTGTAAAACTCTTGACAACGCCACATGGCTCTTGGGACAAAGACTACAAGTGTTTAATCAAATTTATTTACAAATACATTCCTCTCAAGCAGTGGGCTTTTGATGATTCCCACTCCCCTGAATACCAGAAATTCAAAACCGATGGACTTCCAAAAATCATCTGCCACAAGCAGGACTGGGACTGAAATGATCTTCTTAATTACTACCAGCTTCGCTACCACCAAACCCTAAAGCCTATTGCCCGACGCAAGGGCAGTGACATTCCCGAAGACTGCCACTGTCCTTCCTGCAACGCTCCTATACCCTGGTTCACAAGAAAGACCGCAAGCACTTTATTCTACATAAATGTGTCAATCCAAAGTGTTCCTACTACCTTCACAACCTTTCCAAAGTAAAACCTGGCAAGCAGAAAAGTAAATACAAACTCCATTACATCTACCGTGAATTCACTGTGGATTTCTTTCGCATGGATTTAAACTCCATGCCTAAAAATGCATCTTCTGGATCGGTTATAATATATTAGACAAATAACATTCGATCTGTTGTAATACAAAAATCAACACAAATTGACATCAAAGGGAGAATAACCAGATTTTAATGAAGCGTGTATCAGAACTAGAACAGGAAAACAGAAAACTTCATGAAACAGTTACATATTTAACAGGAAAGCTTTTCGGTACCAGCTCGGAGAAATCATCTGCACTGCAGATTGACGGACAGCTGTCCCTTTTCAATGAGGTCGAAACAACCACAGAGTCAGAACAGCAAGAGCCAGCCATAGAAGAAATGACAGGAACACCAAAAAGAAGATATCAGGGACAGCGTAGGGACATGCTGAAAAATGTTCCCCACGAAAAGAAACTCTTCACGATCCCAGAAGAAGAAAGAACCTGCGACACATGCGGAAACATTTGAATGCCGGAACTGCAGAAAAAATGAACAGCCCTACATGAAAAAGCTGGAAGAAACCCTTTCTGCGCAGGGAATCCAGTACATAAACAAGCTTTTTGAAATAGAATCCAAACTGGAAGGTCTTTCTTCTGAAGAGAGAAAAGAGCAGCGTCTGCTATAGGAAAAACCTGTACTGGATGCTTTTTGGTCGTGGGTTGATACGGAAACAGGCAATGCATTGCCGAAATCAAAGATTGGAGAAGCATTTCGTTATGCTGTCAACCAGAAGGAAGGCCTGATGACCTATCTTGAAAATGGCGATTGTGCACTTTCGAATAATCTACCCAAAAACAGTATACGCCCATTTACAATAGGACGAAAGAATTGGCTGTTCAGTGGAAGTCCCAAAGGAGCCAAAGCCAGTGCTGGAGTCTACAGTCTGATCGAGACAGCGAAAGCCAACGGTCTGAAACCACGCAAATATATTCAGTTCATTTTAAGTAACCTACCAGGAACGGCATTCCTGGAGCATCCTGAATTGCTAGAAGAATTTCTTCCACGGAACCAGAATGTTCAGGAAAAATGTCGTTAATAAAAGTAGAGCTGCAACTATCATAGCAGTTGTAGCTCTACTTTTCTATACACGTTCTTGTAAGACGCCTACCGTTTACGAAAAAATAACGGCTCTATAATAAATGTTGGGGTATGTGAATGAACTCATTCACAACTCCGGCATTTTTCTTTATAATAAAAAAGACCCCCAAGTGCC
>DBKX01000261.1:412-3273 GCA_002297865.1 Lachnoclostridium sp. UBA739 | reverse complement strand
TTATTTTTTTACTGTTACATAATAAAAAAAACAACGTTTTATAAAAAATAGCAGTATCTTTGCCGACTGTCACTGATAGACGAGCCATATTTAAAAATAAACTTGACTACAAAACGATAATGTAAAAAAATAGTTCATGTTGCTAAATAAACACATAAAGGAAATATTAGAGAAACTACAATCTCTTGATAATGATGCATTTGATAAATTTGCATCAAGCCATCCTGTTTGCTTCAAAAAAGGTAAAGAGAATTGGTTGTTTCCTATGATGTATGACTATTATAAGAATACTGTTCATAACGAAATTGCCATCAATTTGATTATGGAACTTGGTATGTTTCTACATAATTATTGCCAAAACATGCCATTATTTGAAGTCACGCATATCGATAGAAGTTTATGTATAGATGACTCTTACGTTGAAGAATATGTTAGGCGAGTTCAGAATGCACAAAATAAAGAACCTGAATTTCGCGATATTAATTCGCCTTGGAAAACAAGGGGAATTAGCTTGTCTCTCTATGGAATTCCCAGTCTCACACTCAATTCTATTGTTTTTGACTTCAAGGATAGAGAACATCCATATATACTTGCAGATATTGCTGGAATCTATGTATATGCAGAAAGACTAAGCGAGGGATTGAATTTTCTATATAGAAGTACTAAATTATTATCGAATTTTCCTAATCGATATTGGAATAGTGAATATGGGTTAGCTGGTGCTGCCAACACATTTCGTCTCTTATTACTAATGTGTCCAACAAATCAGCTTTACTTATATAGGAAAATATATGCATATGATTATATGTACCTTACAAAATTGGCATGTACAGCCAAAGATGAGGTTTTTCAACACGAAGCGTATGTTAATAGAGCATCTATTGTAATTTCCCCTTCTGCACGATATGTTATTCCTATGTCAATCAACCCAGACTTATTGTATATATCGGACACTTATTATGCTCACTATTGCAATAGCTTAGCAGAATTCATGTCAGCAGCATCTGGTTGGAATTATAATATGAAATCTCTTACCTATTATCGACATGCGTCTATTCGTCCAAATTATACAGGAGGCTATGTTGATATTGAAGATAAAACTTATGGTGAGATCGTTTCAAGTAAACATGAACAAGCTAAGGTTATAGCTTTTGATTTTTATAGGAATATTTTTCAGAAAGATTATTTGTATCTAACTGATGAAAATATAGAAACGTTATTTAAAGTAATACAGAGTGAATTGAGATATAATTACAAATCAATCAGAAATAGAGTTTTAAACTACAAAAAGTATTAAAAGTATGGATTTTTTTGATTTTCTATTTGGAAAGAAGAAGGAAAAGGACAATTCTCCAACAACTTCTCTTAAAAAAGAAACTTCATCAGAGGTTTCTAAATCAGCACAACGTTCTGTTGAGCCAGCAATAGAACCAGTGGAACAATATGTCAAGGAAAGTGTGAATGACCTTAAAAAACACATCTCCATTGACACAAAATCATTAGAAGCAGAAGCAATTTATTTGGCTGCATTCTTGTATATGAAAGGTTCATATCAAATAGATTTTAATCTTGACTATTTGTCAAGTGGTCTTTTGGATAAGATACCCTCAAACAACTTTACTGCTGCAGACAAAGTGTTTTCTTATATGGTAAAATATGGAGAAGGACACTATGGCGCAGAAGAAAGAGATTATGGAATTAATGGTTACAAAATGAACATTCAGATGTGCTCTGATTATGGTAATTACATAAAAAATTATTTCATAAGAGTACACAAGATTGAGTCCGGAAAGGACTTCCACCATTTCTGTTCACCAAGAAATTGCTTGTGGAAAAACGGTATCAAAGCCGTTGACAGTCCCACTCAGCGTGACATATATTATAAATTTGACAAGGGAACGTTTGAGTTTATGATTCCACCTTATAATCCTCTTGTTGCAGGTCAAGCTCGCAAAATAGATGAAACGACATTAAAATGCGAATCTAATGACGGTAAAAGAACTTTCATCTTTCATTTCGATGGTGCCTTAAAGCCAAGTTGCTTGAACTATATCGAAATGTATCGAAATGATAAGGGAGACATGGTTTCATACCATAAAGAAAAGGAGGATAATAATGCGTCTTTGAATCATATAGATAATTTTGATTACCATTTTCACAAAATGATGTGCACCCTTAAGAAAAAGGGCGAAAGATTTGGTACAATGTTTATCATTGAAGACCCTCTAAAGAATAATGTTACAGCAAACCTTTCATACGCAAACGGAAGGCTGACTCTTGATATTCCAGAAATAGATCAGATTCAAAGCCGAGGTGGAATTAAATTAGATAACCACATTGAAATCTTGGGTTCATTTGAGGACTTTAATTACGATTCTAATAGTACTTGCAAACGTCTTTTCTCTAACGGTATAGATGTGAAGATTATCAGCAAACGAGGTTGTGTTTTTTCTTTCGTAGAAATTCCTATTGGAAACAGCTCTAATCCGCAGTATCGAGGCTATGACACGTTATCTTTTGAATTGGATTTAACAGAATAGTTATCAGAGACTTAAATAGTAAGTATCTTGATTTTTGTCAAGATTGACTGCTGTCCAAAAGATTAAATAAAAGAACTCCAAACATAATAAATAACCGACTGATTCTAAGCGAAAGCCTAAGGTCAGTCGGTTTTTCACTTCCAATAATTCTGTGCAATCATCATTCCTACACTACCAGCAACCACAAAAATACCAATAGTGAAGAAGAACCAAAAGAACCACTGGGCATAGTGACCGAGATAGCAGCCATCATATTCCTTGTAGCGTTCACGGACTTTCTTCCTCTCGTCAGCAAACATGGAATTGACCTCACGGATATGC
>DBKX01000261.1:0-355 GCA_002297865.1 Lachnoclostridium sp. UBA739 | reverse complement strand
TTCTGCCAGTCAGCATCATTGACATTTACAGACACCTTTAATTTTGTGGGAGCATTTTCCAAAACTTTGTCTATGTGCTGATTGATGGTATCAACCTTTTTGCTGATAGTAGTCACAGCACCACCTAATTTGGCTTCTGCACGCTGATACTGCTGAATGGCAGATTCCAGTTCAAGTGTGGCATTGATGAAGGTGTTGGTAGCCTTGTCAATGTCCTCACTCAGCTGCTTCAACTCAGGAACACGGTTTACAAGTCCATCCTCGGCTTGCTGTTCCTCAACCTCGTTTTCGACATCATTCATCATGTTGTCAAAGTCGGTTCTTTCTTCTGTTTCTATGTTTATCTTGCTTTTTC
>DBKX01000198.1:11613-20636 GCA_002297865.1 Lachnoclostridium sp. UBA739 | reverse complement strand
TACAAAAAACAAGTATGGATAGTGGCACCAATATGGTAGAAACTGCAGAAATGATTTTAAGTATGATGCGGTAACCGGATTATCGAAAAACAGCAAAATACATTATCGTACATAAAGGATTGAAATAAGGAAAAGAATAGATTAGAATTGTTATTATACTGAATTAGGAGGTCAGAAATGTTTAATATTAATGAAAATTATCTAAAATTGCCAGGAAGTTATCTTTTTTCAAATATTGGAAAGAAAGTGGCAGCATATAAAGCGGAAAATCCAGATAGACAAGTAATCAGTTTAGGAATTGGTGATGTTACGCAGCCATTAGTTCCAGCTATTATTGAAGCATTACATGGTGCAGTAGATGAAATGGGGAAAGCAGAATCTTTCCACGGATATGCACCGGATTTAGGATATGAATTCTTAAGAAATGCAATTGCAGAAAACGACTATAAAGCAAGAGGATGTAACATCGCTGCTGACGAAATTTTCGTAAGCGATGGTGCAAAATGTGACTCTGCTAATATTCAGGAACTTTTCTCTGCAGATGCAAAAATAGCAGTATGCGATCCTGTTTACCCAGTTTACGTTGATTCTAATGTTATGGCAGGAAGAACAGGAACATACGATCCTAGTACGGAAGTATGGAGCGATGTTATCTATATGCCTTGTTTAAAGGACAATAACTTTGCACCTGAACTTCCAGAGAAAACTCCAGATGTAATTTACCTTTGTTTCCCTAACAACCCAACTGGATCTACCATTACAAAAGCTCAGTTACAAGAGTGGGTTGATTATGCCAATAAGGTCGGTGCAATCATCATTTACGATGCAGCATATGAAGCATATATCTCAGAAAGCGATGTCCCTCATTCTATCTATGAATGTGAAGGCGCTAGAACTTGTGCAATTGAATTAAGAAGCTTTTCTAAAAACGCTGGATTCACAGGTGTTCGTCTCGGATTCACAGTTATTCCTAAGGAATTAGTAAGAGGCACAACAGCACTTCATTCTTTATGGGCTAGACGTCATGGTACAAAATATAATGGTGCTCCTTATATTATTCAACGTGCTGGTGAAGCTGTTTACTCAGAAGCAGGAAAAGCACAGTTAAAAGAGCAGGTTGGTTATTATATGAACAATGCAAAGATAATCAAACAAGGCCTGCAAGAAGCAGGTTACTCCGTATCAGGTGGTGTAAATGCACCTTATATCTGGTTAGAGACACCTAAGAACATGAACTCTTGGGAATTCTTTGATTATTTATTGAAGAACGCTAACGTAGTTGGTACACCAGGTTCAGGATTCGGACCAAGTGGTGAAGGATACTTTAGACTTACTGCTTTCGGAAGTTATGAAAATACACTAGAAGCACTTAAGCGAATTAAGAGTTTATAGGAAATAAAAGGACCTCCTTATCGCAACAAACGATAAGGAGGTTTTGATTATTGTAATGCATTTAATTTTTGTATAATTTCTTTTGCTTGGGATATATTTGTTGCGGGTGCTGCTAGAATAGGGGTTTTACTATCATTAAATTTTTCGTTTGTTATTTTTATAGATAGTAATTCAAATTTTTTATCTACCGTTAAAATTCCAAATTCATTTCCATCTTTCTCTAATTTACATTTTGCAAGTCCATCTTTGTTAAATGCCAATGAGATAGCATCAAAGTCACTTGGATAGTCTTCAGAAGTAATTGTTACATACCCTGTAAATTTGTCTTTCTGAAATACTTTGTTATGAAGATTTCCTTCTAGTGTTATGGTGATTCCATTTTCTATTTCGGTATGCTGTTCATATGCAGTCCCTTGAAAACGCAGATTCATGGAAACAGGCCTTGAATTGACCACAAGGAACACTACGATACATACTGCCAGGACAAATCCAGTTGCGAAAAATTTATGTTTCAAAGTTTGTACCTCCTAATTCATTTGTAATAACATTAATATGTGTTAGCCTAACATATTTGTGGTGAAAATGCAATGTTTGTTACGGGGGATGGGAAGAATGTCAGGGTTGTCCATTCTAGGTACTTGTGCTATAATTTAATCGTTGCACGTGGAAAAATAGTGTTAGGAGAGGTGTTTATGGTTAATTCCATCCAATTAGAGGGACTTACGTATGTGAGAAGCCTTACACAACCGACTACATCTAGTGAGATCGATAAAGAAGATTTTGATTCTGTATTAAAAGATAAGATAAATACCGACGACAACAAGGAAGAGTCTAATGAAGTAACATATACCAATCCAGATGATTTGGTTTGTGTGAATTCACCAAGTTCTTTGGAAAAATATTTTCAAGAAGCAGCAGATACTTACGGTGTTCCAATTGCCTTAATAAAAGCAGTAGCAAAGGCTGAATCCGACTTTAATTCACAATCTATATCCAGTGCTGGTGCGCAAGGTGTTATGCAGTTAATGCCTGAGACGGCAAAGGGATTAGGTGTGAAAGATCCTTTTGATGCACGGGAAAATATTCTTGGTGGTACAAAGTATTTAGCTAAGATGCTCACAAAATACAATGGAAGTGTAAAACTTTCGTTAGCAGCATATAATGCTGGTTCAGGAAATGTAGCGAAGTACGGTGGTGTTCCTCCATTTAAAGAGACACAGAATTATATTAAGAAAATTTTTGGTTATTTGGGAATGGATGCAACAAAGAGTACCAGTCAGCCAGAATCAGATAAGAAGAATGAAACAACCAATCAAAATGCTCAGTCATCTAATTTATCCAGTGAAGATATAAAGAAATTGGCTGATGCGATTCTTAGTGGCACTTCAACAGAAAAATCTAAGACATCAGCGAGGGATTTATATTCAGAACTGTATGGTTCTTCCAACGGTAGCAGTGTGTTAAGTAATTATTCCAATATTGCAAGTCAATTATTAAATTCATAATGAGAACGTAAAAAAGCATTGTACTGAGAATGTCGGTACAATGCTTTTCTGATAACTTGAGCAATTCATACTTTGAACCGGTATTAGTTCCCTATTAAAACCGCATCATTTTCTTCATGGCATCAAACCGCTGTTTTTCCTGTGGACTTAACTTTGCCGAAAGGATAGAGAACATGGCATTTTGCTCTTGAGGAGAAAACTTTACCCCTTGTTCATTCATAAGTTTCTGTGTATTAAGAAGAATCGGTATTGTTTCAGCTGCTGATTTTCCTTCTGACTGTTTTACAAGGCTAATCAAAATTTCTTTTTTGTGATGGCTCATATTCTTGAGTGCAGGATCATTAATCCAATCTAAATCCGCCAAATGCGAATCCTCCCTTCTATTTATTTGCTTTGTTATCTTTTGGCTGTGAAGCCCCCATCATGTTTGCAAAATTATTAATGTTGTTAAAGTTACCACTGTTTATAAGCATATTCATTGCATCAAACGTTGATTTCTGCTCTGGTGTAAGCTGAGACATTAAAAAGTCTAGCATAGTATTGTTAGGATTATTGGATTTTCTTGTACCGTTTACACTTGCTGCCTGTAATTCTGGTTCTGTCGCTAAATCGGGATCAAGCTGTAGACTGTTTTTGCGGAAATTCTGATAAGCCTGATACAAGCTTCTTGTTTTGTAGAAATTAAGAACGGTGTTAATCATATCCTTCTCTCTACCTACACAAACATTTTGAACGCTTACCAATAAACCTTCCACATCAACTGTTTCCTCTCCTAAATCACATGCCTCCAATTCAGCGTCATTGCCTATGGATTGAAAGGATTCAGCTAGTTCACCAGTTTTTATAGCAACTTCCATATTGTTTCTAGTTCTAGAAGTAACATAAGGAAGTGCAGCGCGGATAATATTTAACATATATTCTGTAGAACTGTTTGATCTTGCCATAAACTTACCTCACCAATTTTTTTATTATAATATATTAAAGAATCTGAAAAATCAGTACAAGATTCTAATGAATTTCATAGTTCTTCCTTTCAAATGGAAGGGAATTGATTCAGACATTTACTATAATGGGCAATTGTGTTAAACTAGTAAGAAAGAACACATCCTTGGAGGTATGAAAATGATAAATGGGAAAAAGGTACTTTACAGTGGAATGCAAGCCACAGGTAATTTGACATTAGGAAATTATCTAGGTGCTTTAAAAAACTGGGTAACATTAAATGAAGAGTATGAATGTTTTTACGGAGTAATGGATTTACACTCTCTTACAGTAAGACAAAACCCAACTGAATTTCGTCAGAGAGCAAGAGCTTTATATATATTATATGTAGCGGCAGGATTAGACCCTGAGAAGAATTGTATCTACTACCAGTCACATGTAAGTGGTCATGCAGAACTTGCATGGTTATTAAACTGCTTTACTTATATGGGTGAATTAAACCGTATGACGCAGTTTAAAGATAAAGCGGCGAAACATGCAGATAACATTAACGCTGGTCTTTACACATATCCGGTTCTTATGGCAGCAGATATTTTATTATATCAGGCAGATGTAGTGCCAGTAGGAGTTGACCAGAAGCAGCATCTTGAGATAACAAGAGATATTGCAGAAAGATTTAACTCTATTTATGGAGAGGTATTTACAGTACCGGAACCTTACATTGGTAAGAAAGGTGCTAAGATTATGAGTTTACAGGACCCAAGTAAGAAAATGTCTAAGTCAGATGAGAATCCAAATGCAAGTATTTATCTTACCGATGATCCTGATACCGTTATCCGTAAGTTCAAACGTGCGGTAACAGATTCTGACAGCGTAGTACGTTACAGTGAGGACAAGCCGGGAATCAGTAACTTAATGGAAATTTATAGTACAGCAACTGGTAAGACTTATGATGAAATCGAAAAAGAATTCGACGGCAAAGGTTATGGAGACTTTAAACTTGCTGTGGGTGAATCTGTAGTGGATATCTTAAAACCATTACAGTCACGTATTGCGGATTTAACTAAAGATAAGGCTTATATTGATAGTATGATTAAGGCAAATGATGAGAAAGCTCAGTATTTCTCAACTAAGACTTTAAGAAAAGTGCAGAAGAAACTTGGTTTGACTGAAAGAATTAGATAGTGAATGATGTGTTAGGGCTCTTAAATGTGCTACGTTGTGAAAACAGAAGGTGCATTTGGGAGCCTTTTCTTAACTAAAAATATTGATAAAAGCAAGGAAAATAAGCATAGAGGTGGGGATGCCATTATGTTAACACTTGAAGGCTTGATAGCTGTGATTGGCTTATGTATATCAATCTATAGTCTAGGCTATACAAATGGTAAAAGAGACACAAAAAAACAACCGCCCAAGCGTCCAAACTAAGCGGTTGCTATAAAAAACAATACTGGACTAACCGTCTATTGGTAGTACCTTTATATATATATTATCATGACATCTTACGTATGTCAATTATTTCAAAAAATCAGTAAACATAACTTTGCTAATTTAACTTTTAACCTCTTTCCACAACTCATAATACACTTGATCCATCTCTTCACCAAGATACTTAAATGTTTCTGTATTATCCAATACATCTTCATCAGGGAATAGAATCTTATCGTTCTTTAAATCTTCATCTTCCAGCATATCACGTACCGCAATATTTGGAGTAGAGTAGCAGATGTATTCAAAGTTTTTAAGAGCAATATCTGGTCTGCATAAGAAGTTAATAAATTGTTCTGCTGCTTCCTTATGCTTTGAATTCTTGGGAATAACCCAAGAATCAATCCATGAGTTTGTTCCCTCTTTTGGAATTGCATAAGCCAAATCAGGATTTTCGCTAATACAATTACTTGCTTCACCAGAATAAATAACCCCAAGAGCCGCTGCGTTGTCCCACATCTTATCACGAACCTGATCTACGACATAAGCTTGTACGATTCCATTTTTCTTTTGTTCAATCAGTTTGTCACGTGCTTCACGCAGTTCGTTTTTATTGGCAGAATTTAGAGAATAACCAAGCCATTTAAGTGTAATACCAAATGCATCACGAACACTGTTCTGCATTAAAACATTGTCATAGTATTTTTTATCCCAGAGGATAGACCAGCTGTCCACAGGTTCTTTTACCATCTTCTTATTATAAATGATTCCAACTGTACCCCAGCAGTATGGTACAGAGAACTTATTACCAGGGTCAAAAGCTTCGGACTGCTTTAAATACTGCTTGCCGATATATTTGATATTTGGTATGTTGTCATAGTTAAGCGGTGCAAGTAAATCTTCTTCCACCATTTTCTGAATCATATAATCAGAAGGACAGATTAAATCATATTCACCAGCACCATTTGCAACTTTTGGATACATTGCTTCGTTGGTCTCAAATTCTTCATAAGAGACAGAAAGCCCAGTTTCTTTTTCAAAAATGTCAATTACATCTTCGTCAATATACTGTCCCCAGTTATAAATGTATAAATCATACTCTTTGCCACATCCTGTTAGGAAAAGCCCCATGGTAATGAGGCAAAGAAACAAAAATTTATGCTTCATTATGCATACTCCTTATTCATTTGTTTCATCAGATTTTCGATTTACTAATACTAACAGAACTAGAACACAGACAAATAGTAATGCGGATAAAGCATACATTTCTGGATTGATTCCTTTTCGGAGTTCTGTATAAATCATAGTTGATAAAGTGTCTACGCCAGGTCCTTTGGTAAAGTGAGTGATTACAAAATCATCTAAGGACATGGTGAATGCTAATAAAAATCCAGATAAGATACCAGGAAAAATGTCTGGCAAAATTACTTTATAAAATGCGTAAATAGGAGAAGCACCTAAGTCAAGCGCAGCTTCGTATGTGTTTCTGTTTGTCTGTTTCAGTTTAGGCATTACACTTAAAATAACATAAGGAATGTTAAAGGTAATGTGTGCAAGCAGTACACTGGAAAACCCAAGGGAATAGTTAATTGCAACAAAAAGTAACATTAGGGATATTCCAGTTACAATATCCGCATTTAACATTGGAATGTTCGTAATCCCTACTAAGATAGCACGAGGAATTTTCTTCATCGTATTCATTGCAATAGATGCTAAAGTTCCGATTACTGTCGCAATCAATGAAGATAAGGTTGCGATAATAAGGGTAGTGTAAAGAGCATTCTTAATGGACTCATTTTGAAATAAATCCATATACCATTGTAAGGAAAAACCTTTCCATACTGCCATGGAACGTGACTCATTGAAGGAGAGCACGATTAAAGTAAAAATTGGTGCATATAAGAAAAGCAGTATGAGTGTTACATATATGCGCTTGGAAATTTTTTTTACCATAGATTAGCTCCCTCCGTATCTGAATCGTATTTTGTCATCAGTGCCATAGAAATTATGATAAATATCATAAGTACCATAGACAATCCTGAGCCAGTATGCCAGTTATTGGCGGTGATAAATTCCTGTTCGATAATATTTCCGATAAGAAGAATTTTACTTCCACCTAAAATATCTGAAATTACGAATGTTGTCAGGGATGGTACGAAAACCATCGTAATACCACTGATAACACCAGGCATACTTAGAGGTAATGTGATTCTTAAAAAAGTCTGTATTTCGTTAGCACCTAAATCTCTGGCAGCATTGATTACATCTTTATCAATCTTCACAAGTGTATTGTAAATAGGCAGAACCATAAATGGTAAGAAGTTGTACACCATGCCTAGCACAATGGCAGTCGGAGTGTTGATAATATTTAAGGATGGAAGGTGTAGGGTGGAAAGGATTCCATTAATTACACCGTTTTTATCAAGTAAAGTTTGCCAAGCCAAAGTACGAAGTAAAAAGTTCATCCACATTGGAAGAATAAAGATAAAAACAAGGAAACTGTTTGATTTTATCTTGGAATTTACTAATATGCTGGCAAGCGGATAGGCAAGGATTAAGCAAATTGCTGTACTGATAAAGCCTAATTTCAGGGAAAGCCAAAGCGCCTTCAAATGTACTGGTCTTGCAATAGATTTTACATTGGAAAGAGTAAAATCAAACTCTTTGGTTGAAAATCCGTAGTAAATTACCATAATAAGCGGAATGATAATAAATGCTATGGACCAGACAAGATAAGGTGAGGCGAGGTATCGTTTTTTATTCATTTATTTCAACCGCCTCCTCATCTTCGGATTCCGGTTTGTTCATGATCTGAATATCAAATGGATCTACCCAGATACCGACTTCACATCCAACAGGACATAAATCTGTGCTGTGAACAAGCCATTCCCTTCCGTTTGCCATAACTTCCATTTCGTAATGAACACCTTTAAAGATAAGAGAAGTTACACGACCAGTGATGATGCCCTTTTCTGGAGCAACTAAATCAATATCTTCTGGTCGAATCACAACATCTACAGGTTTGTTTCGTCCAAAACCAACATCTACACATTGGAAATTCGTTCCTAATATATTTACAAGTTTATCTTCTACCATAGTGGCAGGAATAATATTACTTTCCCCAATAAAATCAGCTACAAAAGCATTAATTGGTTCATTGTAAATATCTTCCGGTGAGCCAATCTGCTGAATGTAACCTTGATTCATAACAACGATTGTATCAGACATGGTAAGGGCTTCTTCCTGGTCATGAGTGACATAAACAAAAGTAATGCCTAGCTCATTTTTTAAACGAATCAACTCATACTGCATGTCCTGGCGAAGTTTTAAGTCAAGAGCACCAAGAGGTTCATCTAATAAAAGTAACTTTGGTTCATTTACAATAGCTCGTGCAATGGCAATACGCTGCTGTTGACCACCACTTAGAGAATCTGGACGACGGTTTTCATAATCTTCAAGATTCACAAGCTTTAGAGCATATTTTACTTTGTCCTTAATATATTGCTTGCTTTTCTTTTTTATGTTTAAACCAAATGCGATATTCTCTCCAACTGTCATGTGCATAAATAGTGCATACTTTTGGAAAACAGTATTTAATTGCCTTTGATTGGGAGGCAGATTGGTAATATCCTTTCCATCAAAGAGTACTTTTCCTGTATCAGGCGTTTCAAAACCACCCATAATACGGAGAGTAGTAGTTTTTCCGCATCCACTAGGTCCTAAAAGTGTAAGAAATTTATTTTCATTACAATATAA